>JAGWND010000002.1 GCA_028873075.1 Bacteroidota bacterium | reverse complement strand
AAGAAGCGGCGGTGAGCCAGCCGGTATTCCTTCCCAACGTTTCGATGACTGAAATCGGGGGGGGAAGCGATTCGACATCGAGACCGATTTCGCGCGTGACGGATGCGAAGTAACGGGCTGCGCTCCCGAAACCCGGACTGTGGTCGGTAAACGCTAAATCGTTATCAATAGTTTTGGGAATGCCGATGACCGTCAAATCGTATCCGATATCACTGCTTAGCTGATCCAACTTGTGCGCAGTGTGCATCGAGCCGTTACCGCCGATGTAAAAAAAATAGTGGATGTCGTACTTTTTAAATATTTCGATGATTCGGCTATAATCCTCTTCCTGCAATTTTCTCCGACAGGAACCTAATGCCGCTCCCGGCGTTTGGTAAATTCGTTGCAGGGTTGACGATTGTTCTTTTCCCAAGTCAATGAAATTTCCAGAAAAAATTCCATCCATGCTGTGAAGTGCACCGATAACCTTCACCACACGTTTTGCTCGCAGTCGTTTGGCTTCTTCAATAACACCAACTAGACTGCAATTGACAACGGCGGTCGGTCCGCCCCCCTGCGCAACAAGCACGTTACCGGTTAACATTCACAGAAGCCTTTCTAATTCCCTCCCTGTCCCAAAGGGATGCCTTTGGCACAAGGGAAGGGTTAGGGCGGGTCGGTTTGAGAATAACACTATCGCTTTCGATTATAGTTCAGGACGAAACAGCGGATGCGGTTTCTGCAAATAATCCTGATAAGGAAGCGGATTGATGACACTGATCCCGAGCCATGCACACAATTCGTTAACGTCAGTAGTAACATTCTTGTCAACATAGGCGAGATGATGCGGCACCGCGTTGACAAGCAGAGTATTCATGAAGTCCGCACTCGTTGCCGGTACTCCGTTTATTGCAAGATTGTTCATCCACGAACTGACGCCTTTATAAATCGGGGATTCTCTTTTGTAAAAACTTCCTGTCGCAAGAAATGCGCTGGCATCATCCTCAAGGAATCTCAGCGCGGTCAATTCCCCCGGTTTCATCGTCCCTTCCCGCACAACCCCGATGGTATCACGATTGAAATGGTTCGCCAGTCTGAACCCGGAAGCATCGAACCAGCTTTTCGGAACATTTCCGCAGTGCCAAATGTAAACCGAGTCGCTCTGTTTATCCCAGCCGGAAAGGTCCATGAGCACCGTCTCCCGCCCGCCGCTGAGATACCTGAGCGTCATCATTGATAGTGCACCGAGCACATCGGTTTCGGTTGCCGCGACGGTACCTTGTTGATTGAGCCTTCCGATCGTCGAGCAGACCATCAATCCGATTTTATTCGGAACTTCGGGCCAGCATCTGAACGTCATCGCGGAGCCGTTGTGCCGCGAAATTATTTTTTGAAACGCCGCTTCTGCACCGACAGATTTTCTGATATCGGAATGGGAAACGTCAATGCCGCTGCTTTCCTGCTTGATCGCTTCAACCGCCGCATCAAGTCCGCCGTTGTTCATTGCCGTTTGAAATTCATCATAAAACTCCTCCAGTCCGAGCTTCTCGATGGTGACGCCGAAAATATTCCGCAACTTCCCCGCATCGAATTTCTCGTCGTGATACCCCGGCACCGTGTCGCCGATCATCAGGAGCTTCGACTTCCTCAGATTTTTTATCGCCGTAAGCGCTCTCACTGTTGTATCGAAACGCCGCCCGAAATCGTCCGACCCGGCATTTCCGTACAGCCATTTCACCGACTTTTTATAGTCCGGCGCGTACCTGCCGGCAATGCTGACGTAGAGATTCGTTGCGCAAAACGAGTTCAGCGGCAGCGGCCCGCTCGTGGTTGTTTCCTCAACAGCCCACACGGCAAGCCGCGCGGAAGTCGAGAAAAAAGGAAGAATCATATCGCCGTCGGCAAAAGAGGAATTTTGAATCACGATGAGATCGGCGCCTGCTGCCTCCAGTTGTTTCGCGACTGCTTGTGCATCGCTCAATGTTTCCATTCCTGCGCTGACCGGGATAAAATCAAAATTCAATGCCGCACTTTTTTTCTTCAGCACTTCGATGCTGTGAGCGAGAACTGCTTGCATATTGCCGTGAAAAATCGGGCGAAATGTCCCCGCTAACGCTACTCTTACTTTTTCCACTGCGTTCTCCGAATATAAATTTCCTGCTATGGGTTAATATCCTACGTTCGAAATGTCGTCAACAGCGAAACCGTCCGCTCACGTATTGTTGCTGGAGGAGAGTAACGATAAAAATTCTTCTTCGGACTTCGAAGGCTTCAGCAACAATTCTTTCGTGTTGCTGATATGCATCTGCATTTTTTCCTCCGCAAGGATAGCGTCTCGTTTTTTAATCGCTTTGATAATTTCAAGGTGCTCTTTCGTCGTCGTGTCCATTCTGCCTTCCACATGGCCGGAGATATATCGAATCCGGTGGATTTGCGTCAGAAGATTGGTAATGATCGAATGGATTCTTTTATTGCCCGCGATGCGCAAGATGAGATCGTGAAGCTTGGTATCCGTTTCGAAAGAAAGCCCCGAATTGCGCGTCTTCATCGCTTTCACAAACTGCGTTTCCATCTCTTCAAACTTTTTGATGTCGGCGTCGGTCGCTCTCGCAGCCGCTAATTTTGCAGCGAAACTTTCCAACGCAAAACGAATATCGAGAATGTCTTCAATATCCTTCGCCGTGATATTGGTAACGTACGCCCCTTTGTACGGGATATTCTGAAGCAGTCCCTCCATTTCTAATTTTCTGAAGATCTCCCTCACAGGTGTCCGGCTGATGAAGTATTTCCTGACAACCTCGTCTTCAGTAATCGGCTGGCCGCCTTTCAAGCGTTGGGAAATAATCTCAAGCTTAAGTTCCTGATAGACCTTTTCTTTCTTCGAGATCGTCTTCTCTTTTGTCCGGTGGCTAACCATAGAAATTCACGTTACCCGGGAACCCGGTAACTCGGGAAGTTGACATAATTCAAAGCGGGTCTTCCGCTGAGAACGAACTCCACATCCCGCACAAGCGTAGAAACTACTTTTTCCTGCGCTTCTTCCGTTAACGCGCCGACGTGAGGGGTTAGAATGACATTTTCAAACTTCTCAAGCTCCGACACGACAGGAGGCTCCTGTACCCGCACATCGAGCGCGGCTCCCTTCAGAATGTTTTCCTGCAGCGCTTTGACAACGCTGCTTTCTTCGACTATTTCACCGCGCGCTGTATTGATGAGCAGGCTTCCGGGTTTCATGAGTTTGAAAGTATTGTCGTTGAGCAGATGCCGTGTTTCTTTTGTCAGCGGAAGATGCACGGAGATAATATCCGAATTCGTCAGCGTTTTTTCAAGCGAGGCAAGCTCGATACCGAGCTTCGCAACTATTTCTTCACCCGGCTGAACGAATTTGTCGTACGCGTACAACTGTACACCGAACGCGTGCAGCCGTGATGCCACCGCCTTGCCGATCTTTCCCAAGCCCAAAATGCCGACGGTTTTTCCCGACAGCTCATTGCCGAGGAATTTGAACCGCTCCCATTTGCCTGATTTTGTTGCAATATCAGCATTAGGAATTTTTCTAAGCAGCGCGAGCATAAGTGAGAGGGTCAACTCTGCGGTTGAAACAGTATTGCCGTCCGGTGTATAGCACACCACAATGCCTTTACGATTTGCGCTTTCCACATCAATATTATCGTAACCGACTCCCGCTCTCCCGATGACTTTCAGCGACGCAGCGTTGTCAAGAATGCTGCTGTTGACCTTCGTCTGGTTTCTCACAATCAAAGCCTTGACCCCGTTGCCCACTAACCTGGAAAGCTCAGCCGGTTGTTTCCAAAGGTCTGTAAATACTCCGACGTCATAGTGCTCGCGAAGCGAGTCAATGGATTTGCCGCGTATATCCTCGGATATTAAGATATCCAAATTTTTATCCTTTCGATGTGAAGACAACGATTATGTTCACGGAAGAATTGATCAACGTTGGGCCCCTGTTCTCTGGTGCCGCCCTACGGGCTGAACACAGCTTCGCCACGTAAGTTACATCACAAAACTGTATACTGTATTGTATACAATTCTGTACACGAATTTAATAACACAAAATCATTTTGTCAAGGGAAAAATTTCACGCGGGAAAAAAATAATATTCCTCCCCCCGGCAAGATAGCCGACTCAGCAATGCCGGATGGAAGGCTCCCCTTCACGGGTAAAATCTAACAGAGTGTTTGTACGCTCGTCGGGAGTCGAACCCGAAACCTTCAGCTCCGGAGGCTGACGCTCTATCCAGTTGAGCTACGAGCGCGGGTAAAGCGCGAATAACGAAATCCCGTTGGGGATTCGCAAGAGACAGAAAAAATATACGAAAGTTCGAATATGAAGGCAAGGAAGTCAAAAAACAAGCATACTTGACATTCAACTTCCTATTTCTTACTCTCTTGCAAGCGTTCGTCCGCGTTCGGTGCATTATTTTCATCTCTTCCCTCTAAATTTGCACGCTCGACTATAATAAACCCTCCGGAGCAATGATATGAAACGACCCGCTCATGACGACATCCGCGTTGCGATGGATACCGAAGCCATCGAACATTCCATCATGGATAATCTTAATTGTATTCAAGGCAGAGTGCCGAGAACGGCAACGCGCAATGACTGGTATATGGCAGTCGCCTACACTGTCCGCGACAGAATTCTCCATAAATGGATGCAAACCATCGAAGCCTACATGGAGAACAAAGAAAAATCAGTCAGCTATCTCTCTGCAGAATTTCTTATCGGCCCGCAGCTTGGCAGCAACCTGATCAATCTTGGAATGTATGACGCTGTTAAATGCGCTGTCTCCCGCCTCGGACAAAATCTCGACGAACTTCTTGAGCAGGAAGAAGAGCCGGGACTCGGCAACGGGGGACTCGGACGTCTTGCCGCCTGCTTTCTCGATTCGCTTGCATCGCTGAAAATCCTCGGCGTCGGTTACGGAATCCGGTACGAGTTCGGAATCTTCGATCAGGAAATTCGCGACGGCTGGCAGGTGGAAACGACCGATAAGTGGCTGCGTTTCGGAAATCCGTGGGAAGTGCCGCGCCCGGAAATCAATTTCACAGTGAACTTCGGCGGACATACAGAGCATGTGGTTGACAACGACGGACGCTTCCGCGTTAGATGGATTCCGCACTCTGCGGTGCGCGGCGTTGCGTGCGATATCGCGGTGCCGGGGTACAACGTCAATGTTGTGAATCTTCTGCGTCTGTGGAAAGCGGAAGCGGCAGAGTCATTCGACTTCCGTGCATTCAATGCCGGCGATTATTACGGCGCTGTCGAAGATAAAGTGTCGTCGGAAAACATTACGAAGGTCCTCTACCCGAATGATGAAACGAGCAGCGGCAAGCAGCTTCGGCTGCAGCAGCAGTATTTCTTTGCCTCCTGCTCCCTGCAGGATTTGATCCGCGTTCATCTTAGCCGAGGAAATGCGCTCAAAGATTTTCACACGTGCAACGCTATCCAATTGAACGACACGCATCCTTCCATTGCCGTCGCGGAGATGATGCGGCTGTTGGTGGATGTGCACGGCATGGATTGGGATTCCGCATGGAATGTTACGCGCAATACATTCTCGTACACGAATCATACGCTGCTTCCCGAAGCGCTTGAGAAATGGCCGCTCCCTCTTTTCGCACGACTTCTCCCGCGGCATCTTGAAATCATTTTTGAAATCAACCGGAGATTTCTCGACGAGGTGAGAACGAAATTCCCGGATGATGACGGACGCGCGGCGCGGCTTTCATTCATTGATGAGAGCGGCGAAAAATTTGTCCGCATGGCAAACCTTGCGTGCGTGGGAAGCCACGCAATCAATGGTGTTGCGGCATTGCACACCGAACTGCTGCAGCGCGATGTTCTGCGAGACTTCTACGAACTTTCGCCGGAGAAATTCCTCAACATCACCAACGGCGTAACGCCGCGGCGATGGCTCGTGCTGAGCAATCCGAAACTGGCGCAGCTTATCACCTCAAGAATCGGCGAGGAATGGATTCGGAACGCCGAAGAAAATTTAGAGAAACTTGAAGCTTTTGTTCAGGACAGAGATTTTCGAAACGAATGGCAGGCAATCAAGCATGAGAACAAAAAGAGACTTGCAGCAATCATCAAACAGCGCACGGGCATTACGGTTGATCCTGGATCGCTGTTCGACATTCAGGCGAAGCGCCTGCACGAGTACAAGCGACAGCATCTCAATGCTCTCCATGTTATCACGCAATACAACCGCATCAGGAAAAATCCAAATGAAAATGTTGTGCCGCGGACGGTGATCTTGTCCGGCAAAGCGGCTCCCGGATATTTCATGGCGAAGCTGATCATCAAGCTGCTCAACGCTGCGGCTGAGGTCATCAACAACGACAAAGATGTTGCAGGGCGGCTGAAGGTTGTCTTTCTTCCTGATTTCAATGTGAAGAACGCTCACGCAATGTATCCTGCTGCAGATCTTTCGGAACAGATTTCTACCGCAGGAAAAGAAGCATCCGGCACAGGAAACATGAAATTCTCCATGAACGGCGCGCTGACCATCGGAACGCTTGACGGCGCGAACATTGAAATACGCGACGCGGTCGGCGCGGAGAACTTCTTCCTTTTCGGGTTGACCGCGGATGAGGTTGCGGCACTCAGAACGAACGGCTACGATCCGCGGAAATATGTTGAAGCGGACGCAGAGCTTCGGGAAGCGATTGCACTTATTTCGGACGGATACTTTTCCAAAGGCGACCGCAGCCTTTTCAAGCCGCTTGTTGATTCTCTGTTATCCAACGATGAATATATGTTGACGGCAGATTACCGGCCGTATCTTGAATGCCAGGGGAAAGTGAACGCACTGTACCGCGACCGGGAGCAATGGACAACAATGTCCATTCTCAATGTTGCACGCATCGGCATGTTTTCCTCCGACCGTTCCATCCGCGAGTATGCAGAAAAAATATGGAACGTGAAGCCCATGACGATAACGGCTTCGCCTGTAATTTAATCTTAATTCTCCGGTAAGTTAATAAGCTTCAAAACTTGCATTAACAGCAGGGATAAGGGAAAATCCGCCCTCTGTCTCATTCCTCGAACTTTTCGCTTTCCCCCATTGTTTTTTTGTGTAATGGAACCCGATCCGCTCAATCAACGGTTTTCACTCGCTCATCGTTCTCTTCACGAACATCCCAAGGAATGCTTATGGCTTCACTTACAGGACAAACTGCGCTCGTAACGGGAGCAAGCTCAGGAATCGGAAAAGCCATTGCGCTGGCAATGGCGGCTGCCGGCGCAAATGTCGGCATCAATTATATTGCAGGAGATGATGTCGTTGAACAAATGGTACACGACATTGAATCTTCAGGAGGCAGAGCAATTCCGCTGAAAGCCGATGTCAGCCGCGAAGATGAAGTGCTTGCAATGTTCCGGAAACTGATCGGCGCGTTCGGAACAGTTGATATTCTTGCGAGCAACGCGGGTATTCAAAAAGATTCTCCGTTTGCCAACATGACGCTCGCGCAATGGAACGCAGTCCTGAACGTCAATCTTACCGGTGCGTTTCTTTGCGCGCGTGAAGCGGTAAAAGAATTTCTCCGCCGCGGCGTGGTGAAAGAACGATCTTTGGCAGCGGGAAAAATAATTTTCACGAGCTCGGTTCACGAAGTGATTCCGTGGGCGGGACACGCAAACTACGCCACTTCGAAAGGCGGACTGGCGATGCTGATGAAAACAATCGCGCAGGAACTTGCTTCCGAAAAGATCCGCATCAACAGCATCGGACCCGGCGCGATCAAAACGCCGATCAATAGAAAGGCGTGGGAAACTCCCGAAGCGGCAGATGCGCTGCGCCGCCTCATTCCCTCCGGCAGGATCGGAGAGCCGAAAGACATTGCTTCCGCTGCCGTGTGGCTTGCGTCCGATGAATCCGATTACATCAACGGCACAACAATTTTTGTGGATGGAGGAATGCTTCTTTATCCGGGATTCAGAACGGGAGGGTAAAAAAAATGGAAAGAGGAAAATGAAAGATGGAAAAATTGAGAAACAATGTCTGACAGTGCTTTTTACCGCCTGACATTTAGCAAATGTCAAACGCAGATGCCTGACCGCTGGAAACTCCGTCAGACATCGTTTCGTTGAACATTACATTCAAAAAGAAGATGAGACAAGAACAACTTCATACCGCTGACACGGCAGAAAAAAAAGACCGCTTCCTCCACCCTCATCCGTCGGGATACGAGCCGATCGGTTCGTACGCACTTATCGGAAATTGCAGAAGCGCGGCGCTCGTTTCACGCTTCGGTTCAATTGACTGGCTGTGCTGGCCCCGGTTCGACAGCCCGGCGGTCTTCTGTGCCTTGCTCGATTCCCGGCGCGGAGGAACGTTCAGCATCACGCCGCAGAAGATTCTCCGCATCGAGCGAAGGTACCGCGGCGAAACAAACGTGCTGATAACGCTCTTCCATACTGCAGACGGAACGCTGAAGCTGACCGACCTGATGACTCTTCCCGCCGCGCAGGAGAAAAAAAGAAAATTCAGCGAGTCGGCAATTCTTTCACAATCTCAACTTCCTCTTCAACATGAAATATTGAGAATCGCAGAATGTGTCGGCGGCACGGTCTCGCTCGATGTTCTGTTCAAACCGCGCCCCGCATACGGCGCCGATGTTCCTTCAATGAAGGACGATGAAACGCTGGGGCTCACTTGCCAATCTCAAGGACAGGTTCTTTGCCTCAACACCGATGCATCGCTTTCTTTGAGTCCCGACCAGGCATTTGCGAGCGGCACAATTCAGCTTCGCGCGGGAGAACAAAAAATATTCAGCTTCACTTCTTTTGAAGGAAAGCCGTCTGCAATTCCGCCGCTGGGAGAAAAAGCGACCAACCGGATGGACCAGACGCTTGCATGGTGGGAAGGGTGGTCGAACAGATGCCTGTACCGCGGACCATACCGGAAAGAAGTGATGCGAAGCGCGCTTGTGCTGAAGCTTCTCGTGTACGCACCAACGGGAGCAATCATTGCAGCGCCGACGACTTCGCTTCCTGAAGCAATCGGCGAGGGAAGGAACTGGGATTACCGGTACTGCTGGCTTCGCGATGCATCTCTTTCTGTAGCGGCACTGCTCGATCTCGGTTATTACGATGAAGGCGAAGCGTTTCTTGCATGGATTCTTAAAGCGACGCGCGCTACACAACCGGATGTGAGAATTCTTTACGATGTATTCGGCAACAGCAATCTTGCGGAAACAATGCTTGAACATCTTGCGGGGTACCGCTCTTCCCCGCCTGTGAGAATAGGGAACGCGGCGAAGGACCAGCTTCAGCTTGATGTGTACGGAGAGATTCTTTTAGCGGTAAAGGAACTGACCGACCGCGGCGGAAGAATCAGCGATGACGAAGCGCGCTTCCTGGAAGGGATCGGAGAAGTCGTATTGCAGCGATGGAAAGAACCGGACGAAGGAATCTGGGAAACACGTGCGGGAAGGTTTCATCATACCTATTCCAAAGCGATGTGCTGGTCGGCGCTGAACACGCTGATCCATCTTTATGACCGGGGGCAGGTTGCAATAGACCGGGAGAAATATGCAGAGGCGCGCGAAGCGATACGGGAAGATATCGAGCAGCATGCATACAACGAACAGCTTCGTTCGTACACCGGCGCTTATGGCGAACCGTACGCCGACGCTTCCCTGCTGCTGTTAGGATACGTAGGGTTTACGAAGCCGGGAAACCACAGAATGCAGAACACGTATCGTTTCGTTCGGGCGACGCTTTTGCAAAACGGATTGCTGAGAAGATACCCGCCGCAGAGAGACGGATTAAAAGGAAACGAAGGAACGTTCGGATTGTGCAGCTTGTGGGAAGCGCAGTACCTGGTGCGCGAAAAGAAATTACAGGCGGCAACAAAGACGTTCAGGCATTTTCTCTCGTTCGGAAACGATGTGGGATTGTTTGCGGAAGAGATACAACCGAAAACGGGGGAAGCGTTAGGAAATTTTCCGCAAGCGTTCACTCACTTAGGCATTATTGATGTTGCACTCTCGCTCGAGAATCGTGAGCGAACCGTGCGGCATCATCTTTAAGAGGAATTGGAGAATTATGGGGGATTCTCTGAATGTTCAGACGCTTTTCCCGAAAACCAAGAAGGCCGATGAGAGGGGTTAGAAGACCGATTGAAAGCTTAACGTTGTGCCTGTAGTTTTTGGTGAGCATCCAATATGAGCCGCTATTGTTTTTTCTCTTGTCTTGACACAAGAGAAAGAGCCTAAGAGAAGGCTGGATTCTTCGCTACACTACTAACTGACATCGAGAAGAAAGAGGTTGTTCCGCCCTTCGACTTCGCTCAGGGCGGCTGTCGTGGTGAGCCCCGCTTCGCGGGATAAACTCCGCCGAACCACGACTATATTTTTGTTTTTAGAGATGCCCATAAAGAAAAATTTCTGGAGGTGCAATCGCGCGATGGCAGATTCCGGTAGTGTCTCAGTTTCGCTCCTGCGTCATTCCGGCGAAAGCCGGAATCCAGAAATTTGAGCACTGGATGCCAGCTTTCGCTGGCATGACATCCGTTTTTGATTTAACCCCGTCAAACTGAAATACTACTCAGATTCCCGCCTCCTTGATTGATGTTGCAAAGATAAGTACATTAAACACACTTTTTACAAACATGCACGTCAGCCACTAAGCAAGGAGCGATATGGATTTTGTTTCAATCGTTCGGGGGATCATCGGACTCGTCATCGTTACATCTTTTGCCTTCCTTTTCTCCACCAGCAAAAAAGCGATCAGTTGGAAGCTTGTCGGCACCGGCATTTTGCTGCAATTTCTCTTTGCCTTTCTCGTGCTGAAAGTGAGCGTCGGGCGCGAGGTATTCAGCTGGATCAGTGCGCTGTTCGTGGCGCTTTTCAATTTTGCAGGAAATGGAGCGCAGTTCGTTTTCGGAAATCTCGCCAAAGGGAGCGGCGAAGGAAGCCTCGGCACCTTCTTTGCGTTTCAGGTCCTTCCGACTGTCATTTTCTTCGCGTCGTTTACCACCACGCTCTATTATCTCGGCATCATGCAGCGCATCGTGCAGGGAATGGCGTGGCTGATGATGCGCTTCATGAAAACGAGCGGCGCGGAAACGCTGAGCGTTGCAACAAGCACGTTCGTCGGTCAAACGGAAGCGCCGCTTGTCGTGCGTCCCTATCTTTCTTCGCTCACAGAATCGGAACTGTTCACTATCATGGTGAGCGGGATGGCGCACATTGCCGGCGGCGTGATGGCGGCGTACATGCAGATGCTCGGCTTCGCGTTTGCGAAGGCACAGGGAATTCCCCTTGCTCAGTCGCAGGTTTTCTTTGCAGGACATCTTCTCGCGGCATCAATTATGGCGTTCCCTGCCACATTCGTCGTGGCGAAAATACTGATTCCCGAACAGGGAGAGCCGCTTACGATGGGAACCGTGCGCGTGAAGATCGAAAAACAATATTCCGGCGTGATTGAAGCGGCAGCAGGGGGAGCTGGAGACGGCGTTCGCCTTGCCATCAATATTGCCGGAATGCTCATCGCATTCATTGCAATCATCGCGCTCCTCAATGCACTGCTCGGCTGGCTCGGCACTGTCACCGGACTGAACAGCTTCCTGATCGCCCGGTTCCATACTCCGCTTTCGCTTGAACTCCTCTTCGGACTTATCTTTCAATTTATCGCCTTCGCTATCGGCGTGCCGTGGCATGACGCAATGAACGTCGGCAGTCTCATGGGCATCAAGCTCGTCGTCAACGAGTTCGTGGGATATATGAGAATGTCCGATGTCGTCGCAACAGGACAGCTTTCGACGAAATCTATTGTTATTGCCACCTATGCGCTCTGCGGCTTCGCGAACTTTTCGTCCATCGCAATTCAGATCGGCGGGCTGAGCCCGCTTGCAGAGAACCGGCGCGGCGATATTGCGCGGCTCGGACTTCGGGCGGTGCTCGGCGGCACGATCGCCACGTGGATGACCGCTTCTATTGCAGGCATGTTCACGAGCTGAGAAAAAATGAGATCACCTGCAATCGAAGTGATTCTACGGTAGTGTCTCGGTTTCGCTCCTGCGTCATTCCGGCGAAAGCCGGAATCCAGAAATTTGAGCACTGGATGCCAGCTTTCGCTGGCATGACATTCGTTTTTGATTTAACCCCGTCAAACTGAAATACTACTGATTCTACAGGGACAAGATATTCTTTATATGCAGTCCACAAAATGATTCCTCCCTATAAGGCACAAAACCTATTTCGGAGACCGCTGATGCAGAATACACAACAACGATACAAATGGTTCGTCATCGGAGACTGGAACGGATTCTTCGGATTGATGTTCGATAACCTCACCGTTCTCTCGTTTCTTGCCGGCATACTGATCTTTGTGTTCAAATATCCGGCCGACATCGTGTACACGCGGATGTTTCCGGGAACGGCATTCGGCGTTCTTTTCGGCGACCTCATCTACACCTGGATGGCGTTTCGTCTTGCCAAGAAGAGCGGCAACTCCGGTGTAACCGCTATGCCGCTCGGACTCGACACGCCGTCAACGATCGGGCTCGCGCTTGTCGTGCTCGGTCCGGCGTTCATCGGATTGAAATCGGAAGGCTATTCGGAGCGGGACGCCGCGATGATGACATGGTACATCGGCATGGCAACGATGATGTTCATGGGGGTCATCAAACTGATCTTTTCCTTCCTCGGGCGATGGGTGCAAAAGATCGTTCCTCAGGCCGGTCTGCTCGGCTCGCTCGCGGGAATCGGGTTGGGGTTAATCGGCATGACGCCGTTGATTGACATCTTCGGCATGCCGCTGGTCGGATTGGTCGCGCTCGGTATGATCTTCTACACGCTCGTTGCGGGCATTCGTCTTCCCGGAAAGATTCCGGGCGTCTTCGCCTCTGTTGCAATCGGCACTGCGCTCTACTATATGGTCGGTCCCATCGGACTTGGAGGCGGAACATATTCAGGCGCGCCGCCCCTCGATCTTCATTTCGGATTTCCCGTTCCGACGCTCGACTTCATTAAAGGCGTCATGCCGGCGCTCAAGTATCTGCCGCTCGCAATTCCGTTCGGCATTCTCACGGTGGTCGGCGGAATCAATGTCACGGAAAGTGCGCGCGTTGCAGGGGACGATTTTAACACACGCGACATCCTTCTTACGGAAGCAATGGCGACGCTCATTGCGGGATTGTGCGGCGGCGTCGCTCAGTCAACGCCGTACATCGGCCAGCCTGCATACAAGACCATGGGCTCGCGCGCCGGCTACACGCTTCTCACCGGAATTTTTGTCGGTCTCGGCGGGATGTTAGGCTACGTTTCTTTCATCGTCGAATTCATACCACGTGCCGTGCTCGCGCCGATCCTCATCTTCGTCGCGTTCGACATCATCATGCAGTCGTTCCATGCCGTTCCTGCCCGTCACGCACCTGCGGTCGCATTCGCTTTTTTCCCGACGATCTTCCGTCTACTTACAATCAAGTTGGGCAATCCCGATGCCGTGCCGCCGGAAATTTTCAACAAGCTGCTCACCGTGCCGGGTAAAGCGCTGCCGGAAATGCAAATCACAGTCGCGTTAGGAAACGGGTTCATCGTTACGGGAATGCTGTGGGCGGCATTTCTCGCGGAACTGATTGACAGGCGGCTGAGAATTTCGTCAGTCTACCTGTTAGTGCTTGCAGTGCTCACGTTCTTCGGCATCATTCATTCGGCAATGCCGGACGGTGCAATGTATCTGCCGTGGTTGCTGCCGGAGGCGGTGCGGCAAATCCCCTACCAGTTCACGCTTGCGTATGTGGCGTTAGCCCTTCTTTTTGCAGCACTGTCATTCACGAAAGAAAGCAAAGAGCCGGTAACAGGCATGGGGCATTAAAGCGATACGACTGCCGCTGCCAGCCGCGCCAGTGCTGCAAGCTAAACGCCGGGGAAATTTTCCCCGCCTCAGCAAACGGCCCGACTGTGATATTGAAAAAACTCCTACACGTATCCTCCTTGCTTCTCGCATCGCATTTGTAGACATTCACTCCTGCACCGGATTGTTGCAATAACAAAGAAGCCTTCACTAATGTGACGGTAGTCATCGCTGTACCTTGGGGAAGGTTGTTTATTATATAAGTAATCAAAATATAATAATAAGTAAGAAGGAGGATGTATGAAGCTGCGGGAATCTATTCTCGTTATTTCCCTTACTCTTGCATTCATAGGATGTTCCAAAACGAATACGACGGCACCTCAAAGCGGAACCGGAACGCTTCAGGTGAGCATGATTGACTCCCCGGCAAGCTATGATCAGGTCAACATTGTCATTGACAGCGTGCAGGCTCACATTTCGACGAGCGACAGTACGAGCGGCTGGACAACGATCAACAAAACTCCGGCTACGTACGACTTGCTGAAGCTTGTGAACGGCGCAAACGCCGTTATCGGGAATGCAACGCTGCCCGTCGGAAAGTATTCACAGATTCGTCTGTATATCGGCAGCGGCAGCAACGTTGTTGTGAACGGTGTGACAAAATCGCTGACGACGCCGAGCGGGAGCCAGAGCGGTGTGAAACTGAATGTTGATGCGACAATTCAGCCGGACGTTACCTACATTCTGACGATTGACTTCGACGCGAATAGATCAATAGTAACAACAGGCAATCCTTCCAATCCGACATATATTCTGAAGCCTGTTATTCGAGCCGTCGCCACAGCAACAACCGGTACGATTATCGGGGTGGTGTTACCGGCGTTCACACGCGCTTCTGTGCGGGCAAACGGACAAGTTGATACAGTAACGACATCCACCGACACTACAGGAAGATTCAAGTTAGCTTACCTGAATCCGGAAACGTACAACGTCTCAATTGCATCGAACGACACTTCGTACGATGACACGACAATTTCAAACGTCAGCGTGACCGCGGGAGTAACAACGAATCTCGACACGATCATGCTGGCGCACAAGTAACGCTCTGTTCCGTTTGAAACTGAACACAAACATACGATGCCGGATCAGCAATCCGGCATCGTATTATTCATTCCAAATCTTCATCGTCAATTTCGTAGAGGACGGATTCGAGATCAGAGGCAAAACACGAGTAGTGTTACAGTTTCGCATCTGTGTCATTCCGGCGAAAGCCGGAATCCAGAAAATTGAGCACTGGATGCCAGCTTTCGCTGGCA
Source organism: Bacteroidota bacterium (assembly GCA_028873075.1). GTDB lineage: Bacteria > Bacteroidota > Ignavibacteria > UBA10030 > UBA8401 > JAJYOI01. Next base: position 30,594 of record JAGWND010000002.1, on the reverse strand, counting down.
TGACATTCGTTTTTGATCCAAACTTATCAAACTGTAACACTACCAAAACACGCGGCATGTTGCCTGCGATTAAACTCTTTCGTATATTTGTATCAGATTTTTTGCCCCGTGGTGTAATTGGCAACACGTCTGACTCTGGATCAGAAAAGTCTAGGTTCGAACCCTAGCGGGGCAGCAAGGTTCGAGTCCCGGCAAAGTCGGGAGCAGCGATTTTCCCTTTTGTGACGTCGTGGTAATATTTTGCAATGAACAACCCTTCCAGCTTTGCCACTTCTGTTGAACGCTTAAACAACGGCGAACCGCTTCTTGAAAAGATTCAGGCGCACCAGTGGGAGAACAAGGTGACATTCAATCCGGCGTGTGCACTCGTAGAGGAAAAGAATGAACTCCGCCGAATCGTCGCCGGTTTGCCGTTCGACAACAACACAAAACAACGCCTGAATACTTTTCCGGCGCTCTGTTTTCTTTTGTACCGCGCGCAGGGAGAAAAAAACGAAGCGAACGATTACACCCATTCCTCCATCGGGCTTGCCGTTCTTTCACCTGAACTCGAATTTCTTGCGCGGCATAACGAACCGGTGATTCGTCCGGAGCTTCCGTACGAAAATTTAGGCGTTGAGGACGCCCGCATCACGAAAACCGGCGACAAATATATCATGACGTACACGGCATACGGCACAGGACAACCGCAGAATACAATTCGGATCGCCGTTGCATCGAGCACAGATTTCGTGCATTGGGAAAAACATGGGTTGCTCAACGGCAGCTTCAACACGATTGATAATAAGAATGCAATGCTGTTTCAGGGAAAAATCAACGGCAAGCACGTCATGCTTCACCGTCCGATGGAAGGGAACGACGCATTGTGCATCCACTGGGCAGAGAGCGATGATATTTTCGGACAATGGAAAACGCGCGGAGTACTGATGAAACCGATCCCGAACGAAGAATTTATTGACACATGGATCGGCGGCGGTGCACCGCCGCTGCTTTTGTCCGACGGACGTTACCTCATCATCTACCACATCGGCAACCGTAAAGCAGACCGGACACGGGAATACGATCTTGCCATTGCTGTCGGCGATCCTTCAACACCGGAATTTATTGTGAAGCGAAACGAACCGCTCCTCCGACCTTCTTCTCCGGCGGAAACAAAAGGAGACGCCGAATTAGGCGTGAACAACGTGGTTTTTATCTGCGGCGCGTATTTCTACAATAGCGAACTGTATTTCCCGTATGCCGGAGCAGACAGTGTTGTGCTTGGAGGGAAAATTAGGAAAGAAGAGTTAAAGAAATACCTTTCATGAGTTTTTGCTTTTTATACTGAGCTTTGGTAGATTGAAAAAAAGGAGATAGGTCTATGGCAAGAAAATTCACAGCAATCATCGAAAAAGATGAAGAGGGCTGGCTTGTCTCTGAAGTGGTAGAGCTTCAAGGCTGCCATACACAGGCACGAACTATGGATGCATTGATCGCTAGAACGAAAGAGGCAATCGCAGCTTACTTAGAAATTGAAGAGCCTGTTGAGGTTGCAACGGAGTTTATCGGGATGCAACAAATTGAAATGTAGCCATGCCGCCCCTGCCAAGAATAAGCGGTAAGGAGTCAGCAAAAATTGTTGAGAAGTTCGGATTTGTGCATATTCATACGCGGGGCAGCCACTTGATTTAGAGGCATCCAGACGGAAGGCATACAACAATTCCGGTTCATTCGGGCGAAGAAATTGGACCGGGATTACTCAACAAAATTATCAAGAAAGACCTGGGAATAACAAGGGAACAGTTTATAGAAGGAATGAAATAGATTCAAGACTTGATTTCATTTTACTCTGCCCTCAGTTTTCACCAAACCCATCGCAACCGAAGCCTCTTTCTCAATTCAGTTTCAGAAAGTTTCGAAACGACCTGCACCGTTTTCGTCTCGCCCGCATCAAGATCAAAATAGTTGTCGCCAAATTCCGTATCCTCGCCTTCTATTTCAAGCCGGAGATTTTTCACAAACGTGCTGCTTTGTAATGAGATCAAAAATAAAGGCAACTGTTCGGTGTCATTTCCGTGAGGACGGGAATCCATTGCTTTTGAGCGCTCTAAAAACAGAGTTCCGCTGAAAACATGCGGGAATAACGAATCTTTGACCGCGCGAACGGTCATGCCGATGTTCGGTTTAGCGGGGTGCAGAAATTTTGGTTCGACAAAGAACAATCTGTTTTCAGAAACGCACGTGCCGCCAATAGAAAAATTCACGTGAAGATATTGGACGGTGCGGTCACCCTTCGGCAGCTTTTCGTACGGTATCGCCGCAAAACAATGCGAGCTGTTGGCTGCGACAGCCGCCGGAACTTTTTTCCTCCACAATATTTCCCCGCTGAACGAACGGAGCGAAATCGTCAGCGCTCCTTCACACCGTTCAAACGTATCGTTCGATAGCCACGCTTCTACACTCTTTTCCAATCGTTTGAAACTGACAAGTACGGGTGCATTAAATTTTCGCGCAAAATAGTACGCCGCTTTCGGTCTCAGCGCGCTGTCAACAACTGCCCAACTGCTCACGGGCCAGCAATCGTTCAACTGCCAGAACAATGCGCCGGCAGTTTTGAATTTTCTCCTTCGCCAATGCTCGATTGCAGTTTTCAGCGCCTCTGCCTGCACCAACTGCCCCTGGTAAATAAATCTGTCGAAATCCGAACCGAGCGTGAAATGTGCCGATTGAAAACGGAACAAGCGCTCCTGCCCTTCGATCTGCTTGTTATGATGCTCCATGAACAGACTCTGCGGTTTCCGATCTTCAGCGCGGGAAACTTCTTCAAATGTTCTTCGGTTTGCCGGAGCCTGAAAACCAAATTCCGCCACGAAGCGTGCATGATCATTTTCATAATGGCGATAATCTTTCCACGCGCTCCATATCCGCCATTGATGATGATTGCCATTCGATTCATCGTTCGGAAATCCGGTCCCGAACGGCGAGCTTCGCCAGTAGGGGCGCGTGCCGTCAAACTTCCGGCACACTGACGGAAGGAGATCGCGAAAGATTTTTGTGCCGGTCATGTCATCCGGCGATTTGCCGGGATTTTCCATACAAAAGAGCCATTCGCATTCATTGTTCCCACACCACAGAATGATGCTCGGATGATTACGAAGACGTTTCACAACTTTTTCTGCTTCGATGTTCGCTTCATTCAGAAACCATTGCTGCTGCGGATATTCACCGCACGCATACATGAAATCCTGCCACACCATCAATCCGAGCCGGTTGCAGAGTTCATAAAATATTTCTTGCTCGTACGTGCCTCCCCCCCACACGCGGAGAATATTCATGTGCGCATCTTTGGCAAGCGTGAGCAAACGTTCATAGGTTGAATCTGCAATGCGCGGAATGAAGCTGTCGCTTGGAATCCAGTCGGCGCCTTTGCAGAAAATTTTCTTTCCGTTGATTTCAAAAACGAACGATTTCCCTTCTTCGTCCTTTTCCTGCACCAAGCGCACCGTGCGAAGCGCGAACGAAAATTCGATCTCGTCCATCACATCGCTTTCGTGAAACAAAGTAAGAATAGCATTGTACATCGGCTGACCGCCGTAGCCGTTGGGCCACCATAACTGCGGGTTAGGAATTTTCATTCTCACGTGCGCATGGCTTCCCTTTACCTGAACAGTGCGTTCAAGCGAAGAAACGCTATTTGCAACAAACGAGCGGAGTGTGAGAAAGCGCGGAGATGACGGCTCAATATCAACGGAGATATCAACGACCGCCGCAGATTTCGACAGCGATACAATTTTCGCAAACGGATGGCGCAGACGCGGATGAGAATACGCCTCGATAAAAATGTTCCGCCAGATTCCTGATGTTGTCAGCCGCGGGCCCCAATCCCAACTAAACGAATACTGCGCTTTCCGCACATACACGCGATGCGGATCGTTGGCAACTTTCAGCGGTCCGAATTTCTTTTCGATTGATTTGGAACGAACTGTCGGCGAATCAAAAAGAATTTCAATACGATTCTTTCCTGCTTTAAGAAATCGCTTGATGTCGAAGCGATGCTCAACGAACATATTTGCCGTGTTTGCGACAAATTTCCCATTGACGGAAATCTTTGCGTACGTATCTAACCCTTCGGCGACCAGAACGATTTTCTTTTCCTTCAAAAGACCGGAGGGAATAACAAAGCCGCGGCGATACAACCACCGCTGGGAATCAATCCACTGCACATCGTTTTCGTTCAGGCGATAAAACGGATCGGGAATTTTCTTCGCTGCTAACAAGTCCGTGTGAACTGTGCCCGGAACTTCTGCGTCCATCCACTGCTGTGCGTCCAGCTTTTCAGCGGGAAGGGTGCTGTAAGTGTTGATCGCCTTGAACTGCCACTCACCGTTGAGATCGAGCTTCTTTATCATTGACAAATTACGATTTCCGATTGATGATGTGCGATTTGCAGTTATTTGAGTACCGCGAATTTCTTCGTGTCAGTGAAACTTCCTGAGATGAGCTTGTAGAAATAGACTCCGCTTGTAAGCCGGCGCGCATCGAAGTCAACTTCATATACTCCGGGGCTTTTCCGTTCGTTCACCAGTGTTGAAACTTCTTCCCCGAGAATGTTGTACACTTTCAATGTCGTGAAGCCTGAAGCTTGAATCATGAATCTGATTTTCGTCGTCGGATTAAACGGGTTGGGATAATTTTGCGATAAAGCATACCTCTGCGGCAACGATGGAATTTCCTGATCGTGAACGTTTGTATAAAGCGTGTACAGATCTTGAATCTCCGGCATTGAAAGCCCATAATCATAAATACGGATGTCGTCGAGCCAGCCGTTGAAATCATAATGATTGTCGCCGGGTAAATCCTGACCGATAGTGAGCGCAACCGGCGACGGTTGAATCGCTCCCGACCACGATGAAAATGCATCGAGATCGCCGTTGATATAAATTTCAAAATCGCTTCCGTTATATGCAACGACAACATCGTAATACGTGTTCGTTACGAGCTGGGTTTTCGAATCGAGGTCCTTGATTTCGGCAGAAGTCTTCACCGTCCAGCGAATGTGCTTATTGGTGATAGAGACTTTCCAGCGATTCTGCCAGTTGCCGTGAGAAAGCGGATATTCTTCTTTGTCATAAAAAGTCCCGACCTTAATCCAAAAAGCGACGCTGATCGAATTTTGAAAATTCAACGCCGGTGCGTTCGGTACCTGAATACTGCTGCTTGTTCCGTTAAACTGATACGCATGAAGCGGGTTGCCAAAGCGGTCCGTGTCGAGAAATGCGCCGTACACCGTGCCATTGTTTCCGTTGCCGCTTTCATCGTCGGCGTTGCCGTTGAAAGGATAATAGGCAACCAGCTTTCCGGTTTGATTTTTCGTGAAGTCTCTCACTTCTACGCCGACGCTGTCCGTTGCGGTACCGCCGTGTCCGTTATCAATCGTGCAGCGAAAAAAATAATTTCCTTCAGTATGAGGAGCCGTCCACGCAACAGAAGAATCCGTTCCGTTAATCGTTCCGGAAGAAACGAACCACGTGTAATGAAGCGAGAAACCGTTCGGATCGTTCGCAACACATGTTAACGTTGTTAATGCACCGAGATCAATCTTCCCGGGATGAGCATAGATTCCTGTAATTGTCGGCGGCGGATAAATTGCTTCGACAACCTGAATCGCCTCGCTTGTGGAATCTTGCCCGCCGTGCCCGTCAGCAACGCTACAAGAAATTGTGTACGTTCCTATCACCGATGGCGCGCGCCACTTCACGACGGAACCGCTGCCGGAAACCGTTCCGCCTGAAGCGCTCCATTGATACGTCAGCGTGTCGCTGTCACGGTCTTCTGCCGTGCAGTAAATGTCCGTGCTGTCGCTGACTGCAAGAAGCGGTGATACTGCTGCGAGACTCTTCATACGAGGCGGATAATTTGCAACAGCTTTGCCCGAATGATAATCAACGGCAATTCCGTTCACCAAAAACTTTTCAAGATCGTATGTCTGCGTTCCACCCGAAGGAGTGACAACTGCAAGGACGGCGCCGTCGGCAGGAATCGGAAGTGGAACTTCGCCGGAAACACTTTGCAGTAAGAACGATTTGCTCACCGCATCGTACACATCATGCTGACCGGTACCGACATCAAAAAGAATTGTCTCCTGCACGCTGTCAGGATTAAAAAAAAGGAATGTTGGAAAAGCGCTCGCGTGAAAATAATCTGTCTTCAAAACATCGAGCTTCAAAATGCCTTTCACATTCGTCGTATCAATGATGCCGCCCAAAATGCCAACGTGCGATGAACCGTATAACCCAAGATTTGTCGCTGCCCACCCGCCGCTTATCGCATCGCCGGTAGCGTACGGACTGACATTTCCAGGTCCATACTGCCTCATCGCCTCATGTGCGATGAACGAGCTTGAATCATACTGATGCGCCCACGAATAACTATCCTGATGTGAATCCGGCAAATAATTTGTGTAGAACAACCTCGCTGCGTTGGCGGCGTTCAATGCCCATTTCCCAATCGCTCGTGCGAAACGAGGATCATAACGAACCATCGGAACCAGCGCACCGATTTGCTCGAACGTGTTCATACAAAACGCGTAGTCGTTCGAGCCGTTCACTTCGCCGATCAAGCCGCTGCAATCATATCCGCCCCACGTTCCGACAATTGCGCCCCAGTTTCTCAGCGGACCGACATTGAAACACCAATTCACCATTTTCTCAACATCGTATACAGTTCCGATTTCCGCGTTCATTCGTGCTGCCATATACGTTCCGTACGAAAGCTGAAGTTCGTACGACGGATTTGACGGATAGCTGTTCAGGAATTCCATCGCAAGCTCGGCACCGGTTCGGTATTTTGCATTGCCGGCTTTTACAAACGCATTGTAGAGAAGCCACGCAATCGCTCCGGCAGATTCCGGTTCATGAACACTTGTGTTATTCGGAACATTCTTCATCAAATCCCACGCTCGATGATCCATGTTCGGCAGGCTCCATGGCGTTGTCGCTCCGCCCATCGCATACACCGCGGCAAGCCACCGATCAGCGACAGTAGTAAATTGCAAAGAAAAATTTCCCACGTTTGGATAGAGCGAATAGAGCTGATAGAAGAAAACATTCGGCATTGTTTCGTACCACCAATCATCGCCGGTTGTCGTAGAAGGATCATTCAGATACACATTCTCGCCGTTCTGCCTGTTGAACCATTCTTCGCACATCAACGCCCAATTGTTCCCGTTCTGACTGCTCTTATCAATTCCCGAAAGCGTCGCGCCGATAACCGCCGGCAGGCAGCTGATGGCTTCACCGAATCCGCTTCGCGAATCGCCGACGTAGGAATGCAAACCAAACGTTCCGTGATTCGTGTAGTTCACAGTGCTGGAAACTAACCAGCTCAGCGGAAGATAGTTTCCGGTTTTGTTCAAATCGAAGACAAGCGCATCGTATCCGAGAGCAACAGCTTTCCAATTCCGCATCACGTACGGCGAAGGGAAATCGGGCATCGTGTCAATGCGGTTCACGGCAGTTTGTTGAGAATGAAGAGACACTGCCGTTCCGAAAATCAATTCTATGAATAAAAGATATTTCAAGACGTAACGTGAAAACCGAACGTTGATCATTGTTCATTGTTCACTGCTGATTGCTTTTATCCCGCCTTCACGCAAAAGAACTTTTCCTGTTTTAAGCGCGATAGCAAGCGTCAATTCTTCTCCAGACTCATCAACAAACGTTGCGTACAGATATTTCGGCGTTTCACCCTGTTTCGCTTTTCGATAATAGAGATATTTTTTCGCATCGGGATAATGTTCAATTTCAACCAAAGTATGAAGAGCTTCAATCGTTGACTCTGCACCGGAATTTTTGTTGACCGTTACCGAATCGGTGATGCCGTCAAAACAAATTCCATTATTCGGGTTGTACATTGCAGTACGAGCAACATTATTACCAAACAGCCACGACGCGGCAAGCCCGGCAAGCGTAAGGTACAACGAGTCCTGCGTTGCGTCGAACACTCTCAGCAACCCGACCGCCATCGGACGAACGCCGTACGCGATCTGATCATACAAAACTCTCTTTTCAGGATGTGCAATGTCCATCTCTTTCATAAAGCCATTGATAAGCAGCCGCACATAAAAACTGCGTCCCTCCCGTTCTGCAGGAAGAATCATCGTGCTGTCATGAAACGCTTTGCCGATTGCCGCAAGCGCCTCAGTTTGTCCGTTGCCCCACATGTGCCACATTGTTTCCCACGAACGATGTGCTCCGTACGGAAAAGTTTCCGCATCTCCATCCTGCATAATTACCAACGCATTGCATAGCCTTACAATCTCGTTTTTCACTTCTACACTTTTTGCAGCTTGATCATACTCCAACAAACCCAGCAAAAGTTCGGATGTGACGTCGCTTCCCGAAGTATACATCAACCACTGCGGCACACGCAGTCTGCCAACGACGCGGACGTCTCCATACTTGTCGAGCAGTTTTTCTACATGAGGAAGCGAACGTTCAACGGCGACCTTAAGCTTTTCCGCAAACACCGGGTCAATCGAGATAAAATCACGATAGCCCTTCGACAAGCACCATACACTGCGCGCCGCCCACCAGCCGAACGATTGGTAGCTCGTTTTCCCGTCGCGGTTGATTCTATGGTCGGCAAAAATAAAATTGTAAAACTCGCCATCGTCGGTTTGCATTTTCAACACAAATTTGAGAAGGCCTTTTGCCTTTTCTAAACTCGACACAGAATGATTCAGCTCATAATCGCGGAGATAGACCACAGCGGCACGTGCCGCATCATCCACGCAGGCAATTCCTTCCGGACCGGATTCTTTCGCATCGACCCAACGGTAATCCGGATAGTTTGAATAAACATGAATGATGTCAACCGAATCACCGTAGAATTCAATCCGCTCCGTGAGAGAATTGAGATGCTGAAAATTCACGAGGGACTGCCCCGACAAGTCGGGAGAGAAAGCCAATACAGATAGAAGAAAAAACGAGAGAATAATTTTCATCGCTGCGGCTCAATAATGCTTTTTATCGTTTTCCCTTCGCGCTGCATGGTCAATGCTTCATGAACGCCGTCAAGCGGAAAACGATCAAGCTGAAATTTGTCAACGTGCACTGTGCCCGATGCTAGGACTGCAATCGAGCGGGAAAATGTATGCGGGTTAACATAGGAGCCGACGATCGTCAGTTCTTTGAAGTAAACTTTATTCGGCTCGATGGGAAACGTTTCGCCGAGAGAGCAGACTCCGAAAAATTCCACCGTGCCGCCGCGGCGGGCAAGTTCAAGCGACTGTTGCGCAGTTTGCATTCTCCCGGCACACTCGATCACAACGTCGGCACCGACCCCGGTCGCATCGAAGATCAGCGCGTGCACATCCGTCACTTTGGGATCGATCGCTTCATCGGCGCCGAGGCGCAGCGCAAGCTCGCGTTTGTGTCCCAAAGGCTCAACGAGAAAAACCCGTGCCGCTCCCGCATTTTTTGCAAGCTGAAGCATAATCAAGCCAATCGTGCCGCCGCCAAGAATGAGAACCTTATCTCCGGCACGGATATTCGCCCGGTCGATTCCGTGAATTGCACACGATACCGGCTCAACAAAAGCGCCCGCATGAACGGGAAAATCTTTCGGAAGTGTATACGCCTGCGATTCCGGGACGACGCAGTACTCCGCTATTCCCCCGTCAATATCAACACCGAGCGCGCGGAGATTTTCGCACAGATGGACAAGTCCGCGCCGGCAGTAAAAACATCTTCTGCAGGCGACGTTCGGATCAACCGCAACCCTTTGTCCGGGAACAAAATGAGTCGTGCCGGCATCTTGAATTGTTCCGGCAAACTCGTGGCCGAGAACAACCGGTGGCGATGAACGCGACGTCCCTTCGACGATATGAACATCGGTTCCGCACACGCCGCAGGCTTCAACTTTGAGAAGAAGGTCTCCGTCGCGCAGCGGACGCAGCGATCGTTGAACCACATTGAATACGTTCGGTTTTTCAAACAGAGCCGCTTTCATACGCTATCTATGCCTTCAACCACGAAGTCACAAGGACACGAAGAATATTTCCATGTTCTGTATGTTCCCGTTTCCTGAAAAATGAAGCGTAACTTCACTCAAACCGTTATTCAACGGATGTATGTTGAAATTTTTCACCTTTTTTTTATCAACAAGAACGTGCCGAATTTTTTCCGGCGTAACAATCACCACAGTTATATGATGACCGCAAAATGAAGAAACCTGCAATGACAGTACACGCGGCGTTTTGTCGTAATGAGCGGAGTTCAGCACCGCATTCACACTTTGAAGGTACGGATGTTCAGGCATTCCAAATATCACGGCACACTTCGTGGCATTCATTGCATTTTCCGGGATGACAAGCGACGGAATTTCTTTCCCACTGAAAGTCAATTCATGCAAATATTTTCCTTTCCCCGATATGACAACATCTTTCTTTCTTCCGACTGCAAGAGTGTAAGAAGCAGAATCCAATGTTGAAGGAAGCGGCCCGGCAAATGAGACATTCCACTCGTTTTCCTGCACACCGAAAAGCTTGTACAACGTAGTGAGATAAAATCCTCCCGCCCACAGAAATGACGGCTTGTCGATCTTTCCAAATTCCTTCGACGTTGAATCAGAAAAACGATATTCGTACATCGCCGGCACGCCCATCGGGCTGTGCGCAACGCCGTCAATCGCCATAACGCGCTTCACAAAATCAACGGCTTCATCAACCTCCCCGACTGCTTTCAAATCCATCGCATACATCGCATTTGCCTGCGACCAAATTCCGCCGTTAATATAGACGTACGGGTCGCCGGCTTCGTTATCAACAAACTTGAAAAATTTTTTCGATGCTTCAGAATTAAAATCCGCGGGTGAAACAACATGAATGCCGATAGCAGGGCTGAGCAATTCTTTTTCCGCAGAAGCAACAAGCTCTTTTGAACGACTGATGCCAAGCTCTCCGAACACCGGCGCAAGAAGTGAACCGACGTAGTAATGCGAATCTTTCATCGAGCCGTTGTAATTGATAAGAAATTTTAGCTGCGGATCCCACAAATGTTCGTTCATTGATTTTTCCATCGCGTCAGCGAAGGCTTCGTACTCGTTCAATTTCGACGAATGAACCTTCAATGCAGAGCTCAAATAAAGATACTCACGCAGCGCGCGGATTGCCAGGACCGTGATGAAAGAACGCGAGCCTTCAACGTGCCCGATGTCCCACCAATCCGGGCGATAAGCGTACATCAAATTATCCGGCTTGCGCTGCGTGAGGATTTCTTCGAGGCTTTTTGTGACGAGCGGATACAACTCCTGCGCCGTTGAATCGTCGCCGGAATGACGAAGATACGAGCCGTTGACAAGAATAAACCACAAATGATTCCAATTGTCGGGCGTGCAGTATTCCGTTTTGAATCCGTCGTCGCGCCAATAATATGCGTGCGGAATGATGCCGTCTTTGGCGTGAGAAACTATGAAGAGCAAATTTTTTTTAACGCGGGTGAGGTCAAAATTCACCGCGCCCAAATTTGTCAACAGCACATCATGAGTGAAATAGAAATTATATTCTGCCGGACAAGGCATCGGCTGGATCGAACCGTCAATGTAATGTGCGTTCGTAGCAAGAAGCGCTCGCGCCCATGCAGCAGAGCGGTCAAGCTCGTTATCGCCTGTAAAAAAATGCGCTTCGTCAAATGCTTTCGCACGAACAAGATCATCGTATGCGTCAATTTCTTTCCGCCATTTCGTTTTCAGCGTCGAGACAATCTTTCCGACGTCGTTTCTTCGGCAGCTCCCGACGATTTGAACGATTGATGCGGAGGCGCCGGGCTGCAGCTCCGTTTGATACAAAAATGCAGCCACAGTATTCCCCTTGCCGCCGTGCGGAAATATTTTTCTGCTCAACACGGAACTGGAATCTGTTAACCATTCCGAGGTTCCATCATCGTGCACGGCAAGGCCGATTGCATCTGTAGTCCAACTTATCGGCATCAGCCCTCCATTCTCTACAAACACAGAAGCGCTGTCTGCGCCGAGCTCATCGAAATCTGCAACAATCGTATGCGCTGTTGAATCATATCGTGTCGCTGCTGAATCAATCCGAGCGTACGTCTGGCAGGTACGCACACTTGTTTTAACATGGGTATATATCTCAACCGGCAGTTTCTGTCCGCCGGCATTATGCATTTTCAGCGTCCAGACCATCGCCGGCTCGTTAAGGCAAAATGCGTACGTCATTTCATATGCGATGTCTCCCTCTCGCTTCTGAAACATCACCGTATGCGGACTGACTGTGTAAGTCCATGCGTTTTTGCCGAGCGAATAAATCTTTTCGTTTCCGATTTTTACGCCAACTGCAAACGGTTGTGAATCGCCGCGCTTCCAATAATCGGTGCTGAGATCAATGCTGTTTGCCACCGGATAATAAAAGCTGATGCGCGACGGCAGCGGACGGCTTCCATGAAATTCCGCACCGGCGTACCAGCTTCCCACTTCAACCTGACCGTACCCGCCGTTGAAACGATAGGCGAGCTCGTCATTCCGCGCAACGGAATTTTGACCAGATGCAAATTGGAAGAGAAAAACACTTACAAACACTAAACAGATAAAAAATCGTATCATATTTATTCCATAACTGATCGGTGTAGGGCGAAACGGCGCTTCGCCCTACTTTTGTTTTCCGATCTCAACAGGAATCGGTACGTGAATAATTACTCCTTCGCCGTTTTGCAGACGAACATGTTTTTTATTCTTAAGACCATTAAATGTGTACTCCACCTTGCCCTCAGCGGAAGAAGTTGCAGCAGCAAAAATCAGTACTTCGTTTTCTGTTTGAAACCCTACTGTAAAACTTCCTTCAGTATCCGATGATGTCTCGCAAGGATCGCACACTGTAACAGGGAAACGGGAATGTACAGGTTCGGTCGTATAGAGAACACCGTCAGCTTGTCCGCCGTTTTCCCGGCGGAGAAATAGAGCGCTGAACTTCGAACCCCTGTACGGCACATCGCGCACGGCAATCCATTTCCAGCCGGACGGCAATGCCGGATTCAATTCCAATCCGTTTAGCAGCGGCTTAACGCCAAGCAGCCCTTCAACGCCGACCCACAAGTACGTCGGCGGCATCCATGGGCTCATGGACATGCCCAAACTTTTGTAATGCTCTCCATGCAAACGCTCAGGAAATTCTCCCGGCACGACATTCTCATACTCGACCGGCCGTTTAACTTCGCTCAGTTGGTAAATATTCTTCATCCCCTCAACAAGTTTCTCCGGCGAATCCTGACGCACACACATTGCAATCCACGCCATTAAGTTCGGCCACACGCCGCCAACAAGTTGATAACCGAATGCTGGATCAAAATTCTTTTCCCGCTCGTTCACAGTCCGCGAACCGAAAGGCGTCCACATTCCCGCGTCAAGCAATGTGGAAAAAATGCGTGCGCGCATCGCCCCATCAGCAACGTTGAACAACACCGGGAAGATCAAATCGCCGGTGATGTCATGATGGCGAACGCCGTCAAGATCAATGTTCAACAGATACAAACCGGTTTCCTCGGAAACGAGCGTTGTGTTGATGTTTTTCTTTAACGCTCCAGCAGCACTTTCATACAACTGCGCGTCTGAAGCCATGCCGAGACGTGAAGCAATTTCAGCGGTGCATGCCAGCGCAAAAACGCTCTCTGCGTTAATTTCAGTGACAGCACCGGATAATGTGTAGCCATCAACGATATTGCGCCAGCTGCAAATCCCCCAGACATTTGTTCCCGCCGCTGTGCACCAAACGAGTCCGTCTTTAATCTGCGAAAGAATATAATCACAGGCACGCTTCATCAACGGATAGGCATGGCGCAAAGCATCATCGCTGCACAGAAGTGCGTGATGATACTGTGCATAGACAAACAACGGCGTATCATCGTTGATGTTAAGCTTGTAGTCGTGCTGCTCCGGTGGATTCTGGTTCGCATGAATGAATTCTGTCAGTTTTCCGTTCTCGTGATAAGCGTACTTCTCGGCAAGCTCTAGGAGACGTTGCGACGAATCCGGCAGAAGATAATCGGCGCCGAGCACAAACCACGCAAGATCGCGAATCACGACAATATCCTGCGGAGGATCGTTGGTGAATCCTTCACCGACAGCATACTGATGCAGCACGCGCGCCATATTCACTTTCGCCCACTGCAAGCCGCGGTTGATTACAGGCTCAGGCGTGACGACGAGCGCATGCGAAAGAAGTTCTTTGTAATGATGAATGCTTCGTTCAAGCAGCTCCTCGTCGTCGTGTGAATCGAGAAATCCATGAAGCGCACTTTCAACGCCTTCCGGCGAAAACGAAAGAACGAACGGTGCAAATAAATAATCTTTTGGGCGAAGCGTGAATGTATATTCAGCCTGTAATGTACGTTCATCGTGAGAAACAGACCTGAATTGAAATACGGAACCAAAGACACGCGCTTCCCGAGGCCGTCCTTCCGTCACAATCTCGCAATGCCGCCCCCGCGGATGAACGGAAATTTTTTTCTGCATTTGCTCCACCGGCGGCTTCTTCGTAAACAATTCGGAAGCAACGGCAGGAAAAGTTACCACATGACGAATCGTGAGTTCGATATCATGGTCGGAAGAATTTGTGCAATGAAGATGAAAGACTCCGACCTGACAATCATTCGGCTTTCCGTCTGGCAGAAACGGGAGGAAAAATTGCTTCTCAGCCGTGACATTACCTGAGTGCAGAGCCGTATGTTGAGATTCGGGGAAAAATGTTGTCGTTGCCGGCGTGAGCGGCTGCCCGTTCGACACGATGTCAACATTCCACTCGCCTGCATAATATTGATTATCAGCAGAAGACCATAATCCTTTGAGATTTGTTTCAGCGTTGAGCAACGCAAATGCAAAACGATTCCCTAAACTGGATCCTGTTTTTAACGCGTCAACCGGATAACTGTACGACGGGTATTCCATAGTACTTTTAACATTTCCTCTCTACAATCTCGACTCATTCTTTACAGCCAAGAATATTTTCTAAAAAACGTTCTGAGGCTTACGGTCTGTGATTTGTACCGCAAAACTCGAAACTCGAACCGCTTACCCTTTCAATCCCGTTGATGCCATGCTCTCGATAAAATATTTTTGGAAGAAGGCATAGGCAACAATCACCGGAAGCGCCAGCAACGTCGCCGCCGCAAGAAGAGAACCAAGCTGCGCTTCCGCCTGTCCACCGATAACGAAGATCGTCACTAACTGCGGCATCGTCATCAACGACTGATTGCGCACGACGATCAACGGCCAGAGAATGTCGTTCCAGCTCGTCATAAATGTGAGAATTGCAACCGTGATAATCACCGGCCGCGACAGGGGCCAGATCAGTCTAAAAAGAATTCTCACATCAGAACAACCGTCGAGGCGCGCGGCGTCAATCAGCGCCTGCGGCACGCTCATAAAAAATTGCCGGAACAAGATGATGCTGAACCCGCTCATCATCGTAGGCATAATCAGCGAGAAATACGTATCAACAAGCCCCAGCTTCACCATCAACACATACTGCGGAATGAGCGTGATCTGAAACGGTATCATCATCGTGAAAAGAATCAGCACGTACAGTGCACGGCGTCCGAGGAACTGCAGCCTTGCCAGTGCATATCCGACGATTGATCCGAACACAACGACCAATGCCGTCACCGAAAACGACACGAGGCAGCTATTGAGGAATGCTCTTGCGATCGGAATTTTCGTGAAAACATTTTTGTACGCGGCAAGCGTGAGATGGGATGACCACAATCCCAAACCGCCGATCTCCAGTTCGGGCTTCAGCGAGCCGGAGATCATCCAGAGAAACGGGTAGGCAAAAACAATCGCGCCCGCAGACAACATTAAATATTTGAACGCCGTCTTCACGCGGTCGGCTCCGATTCAATCAGTTTTCTTTGAAGCAGCACTACTAACAAAATGATCAGTGCAAACACAAAGCCTAACGCCGCCGCGTATCCCATGTGTCCGAAATAAAATGCTTGGTTGTAAATGTACAACATTGCGGAAAGCGTGCTCTGCATCGGACCGCCGCCGGTCAAGACATAGGGTTCGATGAATAACGAAAATCCGCCGATCGTCGAAAGGACAACAATAACGATGATCGTTGGATTCAGCAGTGGCAGCGTGATTTTCCAAAACTGCTGGCGGGTACTGGCGCCGTCAATGTCCGACGATTCGTACAACTCGTGAGGGATTCCCTGTAGACCGACAAGGAACAGCACGATATAAATGCCGACATTTTTCCATGTCGCCATAATCGCGATCGAAGGCATTGCGTACGACGGATCAACGATCCACGGGACCCGTGAAAGCCCGACGGAAACGAGTAAGCGATTCAGCACCCCGTCGTCGAACGAATACATCTGCTGCCACAGAATTGTGACAACAACACCGGAAACGACAACCGGCAAAAAATAAACCGCGCGGAAAAATCCGCGGAATTTTATTTTTGAATTGAGAAGCAGCGACAGTCCCAGCGCGACAGAAATTTGAAGCGGAATGTGAATCAAAAGAAATACCAGTGTGTTGACGATCGATTTAAAGAACAGCGGGTCGCGGAAAAGTCGGTCAAAATTCCGCAGTCCGACCCACTCCATCGGCGTGACAATATTCCACCGGTTGAAGACAAGAATGAATGAAAAGAGAAGCGGATAGGCAACGAAAAGGAGGAAAAAAATTGCGTACGGCGACACAAACCAGAAACCGGTTTTATCGCTCTGCCTCAGTGCTTGCCGAATGTTGAACGTGCTTTTCATTTATTCCAATCAACAATAAGTTTCGTGCGCTCTGCGGCATCGTGGATTGCTTCATCCGGCGTTTTTTTGCTGTACACCGCGCACGCCTCGTATTCCTGTGAGATGCCGTCAAGAATCTCTTTGAGGTCGGGTGCCGGATCGTCGCCGCGGGTGTACGGGACTTCTTCCGCGAATTTGAGCATCAGCGGATTTTCTCGGAAATATCCGGCAAACAGCTTGTTCGTCAGCAAATCACCCCGCACAGGCAGTTGGTTCGCAATTTTCAACAGCAAAAGATCGTGCCGCGCGCTGATCAGGTATTTGACAAACTCCCATGCTTCTTTCGGGTGTTGTGTTGTGCTGAAGATCGCGATATTTTTATAATTGCCGTACGTGTATACCGGCCCGACATGATCATCAGGCACAGGCAGCGGCGCAACACCAAAGCGAAGATACGGTGCAAGTTTGTGAATCGTTGCTATGAACCACGGTCCGGAAAAATTCGTCGCCTTCTTCTGCAATAAAAAGGGATCGCCCCCTTGAAAAAAGGTATGCGGAAAATATTGCTTCGCGTAACATTCCTGAAAAAATCCCATCACTTCAGCGGCATAACGATTGTCAAATGCAACAGTACCGTTTCTCAACAGAGTCTGCCCGTTTGAAGCTGCGATGTAGAACGGAAAAAAATCGAACAGGCGCTGCCACCAAATCGGGCGAATGTCCCGTTCCCCCATCCACACATCAATTTGTCCGTCACCGCTTGTGTCGCGCGTAACTCTTTTTGCCGCTGCGAAATATTCAGAATATGTGCGCGGTACAGAATCAACGCCGGCTTCCTTAAACATTCCGACGTTGTAAAACATCATCACGGGATTTGCCTTCCACGGAACCTGAAAATATTTTCCGTCTGTGCTGAACGTTTCCAGCAAGTCGCGCGGGGTTCGCGCCGCCATGACGGAATCGAAATCGGGAAATTTGCTCAGCTCGACCAACCCGCCCGCTTGAGTATAATCGTGCAGCGCACCGGGCCAAATATTCGAGCAGATATCCGGCGTGGTTTTGCCGGCGATCGCCGCAAGTAACACTTCTTCCGTTGATTGACTGACAGGAATAGGCTGCATAAGTACCTGAATATCAGGATGCAGGAGATTCCACCGCCGTACCAGAGTGTCTGCCAACTGAATTTCTTCCGGGTTCGGCGCGGGCCAATATGTCAGCTGCACTGCGCGGGTTCCGGAATCGGTCGTCGTCTGATTTTTATTCGCGCACCCGCCCGCAAACGTGAGCATGACGACAACGAACGCACAATATGGACGAACGCATTTCATTCCCACGATGCCCAATCGTAGTCAATGGAAGGAAATGCCGGATGCGGAAATGTTCCTCCTTTTTTCACGGCGTACATGTCGATCGCACGCGGGTCGTTTTGAGTGTCAACGGGCAACGAATCGAGAGCTTTATCGTTGATCGTGATCTTGTACTCTTGCTTCAATTTCAGAATTCGGTGCAGCATTCGTGCAGTCATTTCTGCCGAATAATATTGCCGGAGGACGTCATCCTTCGCATCGTGAAAAGAGATCTCCTTCCCTTTTCCATCACGAAAACTTCGCGGATTTTTTTCATAGTAGGTGTAGAGAACACTGTCGTTCGTTTGTATCGAATCTGAGATGCCGTTTTTCACAAGATTGTACACCAGTTTCTCTTCCCACCATTGCAGTTGCTGCTGCACAACCGGCCGTTCCTGCAATCCTCGTTTCAGCGCGCGCGCCGTCAGCAGGCGGTCGCGCACCATTCGCCATACCATTGATTCGAGCCAGGAAAAAAATTTCTGCGGCGAGAGGATGTCCGGTTTCAAATTGGCTTCGCGCGCGTCATACCACTCGAGAAAGGAGTTGAGAGAAAGTGAGCCGTGTTTCAGCTGCACCAACGCTTCATGCCCAAACCGGTCAATCTTTGCAACATCAACAGGCCCTCGCTGCGCAATCACATGATCCATAAAATTCGACTGAGAAAAAACTTTTTCCGGTAAAAGAATTTTCCCGAGATGTGCTAAGACAAGACCGAATGTTGTACGGACGATCACCGGAGACTCGGACATCATCACGGTCCGCACATAGAGGTCCGACAAGCTGTCTGCGCGGTGCTGCACCAATGCCCCTTTAACGTCTTCGCTCATTTTCATTTCATCGCCCTTCGTAACGATCGGATTCATCCACACATCGCTTATCTTCACAAGATACCAGCCGTCGGGACCGTGAAGAGGCTGCGAGACACTGTTCACGGAAAGCGAAGCGACCGCCTGGGCAAAAACAGAATTCTTCATCTCCAGTTTGAACAACGTTGTCTCCATCGAGCGATCAGCGGTAGTCACCCTATCGTTCAACTGATCGCGAAACAGCGAATCGAACGATACGCCGCTGGCAATAAGAGTGCGCTGACGTAGAATTTCTTCTTTTGTCGGTGAAAAAATCCACCGCACGGAAAGATGAAGTCGATCTTCTTTCATCCCCGCCGCTATATCTTCGTTTGTCACTTTGACTTTGCCAAGGACATCATCTTTGTACAATTCTTCCGTTGCGAAATCGCCTTTCAACTCGGCGAGCGCCTGTTTCACCGCGCGGCTCTTTTGCACATTCCCGGAATATCCGTCCAGCGCAAGGAGCTTTTCATTGATCATATAATTCAAATAACGCTTTTTCGAGTTTTTTTCCCTTTTCGGAAACGCAGGACCGAAATCATAACTGAGCAAAAATTCTTCCGCGCTGATCGAAAGAGGACCGACGCGTGCAACGGTAATCGAATTGTTGGAATCGGTAAAAGAGTTTTCTTTGGGAAGTTTAACGACTTGCGCAAGGCATGGTGTTGCCACAACAAAAAAAAAGAAAAGAAAAGCAATCCCCTTGCACCGCCTGCTTCCATACGCAGTCATCGTTCATCGTCCGTTGAATCTCTGTTCAAAAATTGAGTCCAAGCGAAAACACATGGACATTTTCCAATCTTCCCATGCTCTGGTACGCGTAATCGAATCGGACAAGAACCGAGCTGTTCACCATGCTCGAATTCATTCCGACCCCGAAGCATAACCCTGCTTCGCCCTGGTCGAGGAAAAGAGACTGATACCCGCCTCGGAAATAAACAAAATCTCGGAAAGCAAACTCCGTTCCGACATTGATGCTCTCGTAATTGTCGCTGGGATGAAGTGCATCCATCGCGACCGTCCAGCGATAATTCTCGTCCTTCAGCACATTCGTCGAGACCCCAATCTGAAACAAAAGCGGCAAATCCCACGAGTCGTATTCAATATCTGTTGGAATTTGATCGTTCGAGCCTTGCTTCGTCGGATCGACACGGATAAACTCGCGGGCATCGCGTCCGCTCATTTTCATGCTCGTGCCGAAATTTGAGAGCGACGCGCCGATTGTCATTCCGCCGAACAGATCTGTCTTGAATGTCGTTCCGGCATCAATCGCAAACGCGCTTGCGCTCTCATGCCAGATACTTTGTTGAATATACTTTCCCGTAAAGCCGATTGCAAACCGATCGGTGAGCGCACGCGCGTACGAAACTCCGGCAGCAAGGTCGCCCGCACTGAAATATTCCCCCGTCCCTTCCGGCTGCTCAACTGTCCGCACCTTCATATCTCCCATTGACAGCGATGTGAGGCTAAAGCCGACCGTACCGAATCCACTGACGGGAAGAATAAGCCCGGCAAAATCGAACCGCGTGTCGGCGATCCAGTCCGTGTGAGAAATACCGAATTGATTTTCCTGTGCGGACGCAATGCCGGCGGCATTCCAGTAAAGCGCCGAAAAGTCGTTTGCCACACTCACGAAAGCACCTCCCATCCCAATCGCTGTCGGTCCAACCGGAATTTCAAGAAATGCCGCTGCGGTTGTACCAACTTTTGAAACATTCTGGGCAGGGCTGTCATCCGCACAGAAGAACAGTAGCGCGATAAGAAGAAAAATCCTCCCGCAAGCACGCAGAGACGAAGAGATAACGGTTAAAGGTTCACGGTT
This sequence comes from Bacteroidota bacterium, assembly GCA_028873075.1. Classification (GTDB taxonomy): domain Bacteria; phylum Bacteroidota; class Ignavibacteria; order UBA10030; family UBA8401; genus JAJYOI01. The sequence goes on along the minus strand of JAGWND010000002.1, from coordinate 9,839 downwards.
CACGTACAAGGAATTTTCCAACAACCTTACCCTAGAACCTAGAACCTTGAACCACTCTTTGCACCTGACCGCATTCAATTTGTTGACCATGATATTCAACTCCGTCACAGCCATCATTTTATCACCGCGAATTTTCCGATCGTCGCACCGATGCCCGGCGCGTCAACATGAAAAGCGTACACGCCAAAGGCAATGTCCATTCCGTCGCGCGAAACAAGATTCCACGGTTCCTGCCCGTCGTCAAGTGTGCTGTGATGCTCGAGCGTCTGCACAAGATGCCCGCTGATGGTGTAAATCCGGATCGTGCAATCCTTCGGAAGATGAATGAAATAGACGAGCCTGTCGCCTCTTCCCACCGAAGTCGTCTTCGGCTCCCACGAAGCGGCGCCGACGTACGGGTTCGGCACCACGGCAATATTTGCCATATCGCTTTTCGCGTTCGTTTCGTTGAACGACGGCGCTTGCGTTGTAAAATCAAAATACTCGCCGGTGCGGAACGGTTTTGTCGTCGAAAGATGATACACCTCTCCCGGCTGCGGCGGTTTTTGCTCATCAGCGGGAATCAGCGTATCCTGAATCAACGTCATGGACCACGTCGCTTTTCCTTTTGAAAAAGAGGACGCTTGCTTTCCTGCCGAATCACCTACCATAATGAAGATGGCGTCTCCGGCGTCAAACAATGAATCGTTGTTCTCGTCATAGAAAGTGAATCGGACGTGATCAATATTCTCCGTCGTATTTTTGACGACGATGTTCGACGGAATGCCGACCGGAACGAAGCTGTTTGTTGAGAGCGATGTATCGCCTTGAAATTTTCCGGTAAAAGTAATTTCAAAATCTGCAGGATAGATCACTCTTCTTCCCGTGTACGCACTGGCAAAGCGGGAATCAAATCCGACGATGACAACGTAATTGCTATTTCCTTTCACCCAGCTTGTTTTCTTTTGATCCACGGCAATCGCCGCATCGTTGTTGATGTTCACCGCAAAACCGTTGAAGACAGACGTTTGCGCTGCATTAGACTCAAGCTGCGTCAGCCCGACAAGCGTATCCCCCGACGTCCGGTCAACCAGACGATACCACGGATGAAGGTTCGTATGATATGCGGTTGAATCTTCAAATGACAAACGATATTGGTGATTCCGAAGCGAATCGGGATCAAGCAAGCTCACCGAAACCGAACCGGTGCCGGGGCCGGAAATTGAATCCATCTTCGACATCGGTGCGATGTAGCCAGCAGCCGGGGCGTGCGGCGTTACTACGGCAGTATTGATGTCGGTCTTCACTCTGCCGTTCGCATCTACTTTGATGATGCTGGTTGTTTCCGACGGCGGAATTCCTTCGAACGTGCCTTCCACAGTCGTCGTGGTATATCCTTGGTCGTAGGCGCACACAGCGTAGTAATACGTTTGACCGTTCTGCACCGTCGTATCAACGAACGAATGCTGCAAGCCGGAATCGTCGCCGAGATAGAAATAGGCACCGTTCACGCCGATCGGATGAAGCCCTTCGATTCCATCAACCAAATCGAACTGTGCAATGGGCGTTCGGTACGTGGGCGAGCCGTACGCATCGGTGATAATTTTATCCTCAAGAAAATTCGGCTCCGTGCTTCGGTACACCCGATACCCTTCAAAATTATATTTTTGATAAAAAGCATCGAACGTTTTTTCGGCGCGGTCATCCCAATAGAGTGTTACTTTATGATCGCCAGCAATCGCTTTGATCGTCGGTTTGTCGGGCGGTTTCGCAAAACGGTAGTTCGCATTGTAAATTTGCTGCACGGTTTTCTTTCTTCGGAAAAGATCATCGGTATTCATTCCGAAAATCAACGCCATCGAGAAGCGCTCCGTCTCGCCCGTCTGCTGAACTTGCCCCGTCGTCATGCCGTATGTATTCCGTCCGTTCAAATGGAAAAGATAGCTCGAAAAACGGTTGGCGAGATTGACACCGACAAGCGACTGTCCGTGCGGCTGGGGCAGTCCCGAAAAAAGTTTCCAGTTCTCTTCATCATTGTTCAGATCAACCGGATAATGGACAGCAGAAATCAGAAATCCCGTCAAACCGAGCTGATCGGATTCATCTTTATCAAGAATTCCGAAGTTGGGTTCGCCTTGATCGGGTTTGCCGTTCCCTTCCGTACCATCCGCATCGGGTCCGGTGTATCCTTCATCGAACGGACCGATGCCGTCGCTTCCAACATCATCGTTCAACGGTTCACCCGGATCCCATTTCCCGTTGTGATTCAAATCCGTGTACGAGCGCCAATTACAATTTTCGTCCGCATCCCAATGCGGTTTCCAGCTATAACCGTAAAACGCATGGAAGCGTGCGGTGTCCTGTTGAACATCAACAAGGAAAGGGTCTTTCAGCGGGTCGGTGATGAAAACTTTCGCATCGTTATCGCGCCGCTCGTCCGTTAAACCGTCATGATCGTTGTCAATATGATCATCGGCAATTCCCGGACTTTCGAGAAATGCATAGCCCGCATATCCCACCGGACTCCAATTACCCGGACTGCCGAAGGAAACAGTGGACCACGCGTACGATAAATTCAAATCCTGATTGTAATCGCCGGCATTGTTTGATGAATTGTCATGGCCTCCGATGCCCCAATCAACATATTGCGCGAATAGCGTTTTTGCGTAATCTGTGGTTCCCATATTTGTGATTTCATAATGCCAGAAGATCACATCTTCCGCCAACACCTGCGACCATTGAAAACCGCGCCCGTGAACTTGCATGCCCAAACCGCCGCGTGTCGTGTCGTCGGCATCCGGAAAAAAATGATTTTTCAAAATGTACTCGCGATCTTCGTTATCATCGAAAACAAAGTACGACTCGAGGTCGGCATTCTGTACCCCTTTGCCGAAAAATCCGTTCCACTTCCCGTCCCAAGCGCCCGGCTCATCGGGCCAATGGTCGGGCCATGTGCCCGGTTCTGTACTTTGAGCAACACTGGATTGAAAACGATTGGCATATCCGGGAAGGGGCCACCAGCCGTACGTCACTTTAGTGGAAGGGTCGGCGCGTGTGTACTCGTAGTAGTTCGTTTCCAGCGGATGAATGATGTTACCCTGAGGGTCTTTCGTTTCTGCCTGCACGATCACCGCCACGCCGTCAACATACGTATGGTTTGTGCCTTTGGGCCAGACGCCGCTCCGGCTTGGATCGTTCTGCCAATCGGCGATCTCCCCGAAATTATAATAAATGGTGGAAACGAGATTGCCGTCCATCAATCCTTTTTTCGTTTCATTGTGGTTCCCCCGGTTTTTGTCAACGATGCGCGTTTGGGAAAATAAAGAATGCGAAGCGAGATAACTGAATGCCAACGCTATAACGACTGTAAAGGAAAGATTTTTTATTTGTGAAAACATCAAACACCTTGTAAAGTTTTGCGTTTCGAGTTTTGGGCTTGCGGTTTTGCGCCTCGAACCACAAACCACGAATCACAAACCATCAACCATGAGCCTTAAATCTTTTTAAAAGCTCACCGTCGCACCGATAATAACCTGCCGTGGCGCAGAATAAAAATCCGGCCTCGTAAAATATTGCTGCAGCGTGTTCACACCGCGAGGTGCTTCTTGCGAACGCGTTAGTTCAAGCGTGTAACCGGCCCTTCCGGTATCGGTAAAAACCTGAAGCTCGTTCGCCGTATCGAACAAATTATACACTTTAAGGAACAATGCAAAGTCAAGATCGAACATCTTGAGATACTTTGTCAAATACAGATCAGTGTTGAAGAACATCGGCCGCGTATCACTGTTTTCCAGCCCCGTCCGTTGGTTGTAAAATGAAGGGGTGTACGGCAAACCCGAGCCGAGTCTGCCAATAACACTGGCAGTGTAGCTTTCACTTTGACCGAGTGTGAGAGTAAAATTGAGCGAATGTCTCCGGTCCCAATCGAGCGGCACAAGTTCTTTGTTCGCTTCGACAGGAGGGCTTGCTTGTGCCTTGTTAAACGCTTCATTTGGATCCGATGCGTCACCCTTCGCAATTTGGTACGTGTAATCAACGCTCGCGCCGAATCCTTCTGCCAGCCGGCGTTCCAATGAAACAGTAAAACCTTTCACGGCTCCATAGTCAGTGTTAATATACTCGGCAAATGTTTTGAAATTATTTTTGATGTGAAGCTGAACGCCGAGAAGATTCCGGATGTCCTTGTAATATCCGGTTACCGTCAAGCCGAGGTCGGGCGTAAGTTCTTGCTGCAAACCGATCTCATACATTGTCGTGCGCTGCGGCTGAAGATCGGCGTTGCCGATTGCATTGCCGACAAATTCAGGAAAGTTTCCTGAAAGGGGAATTCTGAAATTCGGATTTTTATAAAGGAATTCAAACGGCGGAATCTGGAAAAAATGTCCGTACGAAATATGCACCGCACCGCGGTCGGTAATCGGATAAGAAATTCCGACACGCGGGCTAATCTGAAATTTTGCCGACGCATTATGAAAAAAAGAATTGGGAAAAGGCGGATGGAGGGCATCAAGCTCCGCAATGCTGTCCGGATAGTTAATCACTTTCCCGTCGGGCTGAAAATAATCGAACCGAATGCCGACATTCACGATAAGATAATCAAGCTCGATCTTGTCCTGAACATAGGCAGCCAATTGGTACGGATGATTATTGTATTGATTGAAATCGAAATCGCCCGGCTTGGGAAGTGCGGGTCTGAAACCGCTCGTTGCATCCACGTGAATTTGAAAATCTTCGTACTGCAAGCGATGCAAGTCTGCTTCAACGCCCGCTTTGATTTGATGCACCTGAGTAATCTGATCTGTCAAATCGGCTTTGCCGGTGATTGTTGTTGTGTAGTGTGAGAAATGCCAGTTTTGTGTCCCGCCGGTGAGAAACGCATTGGCGCCGGCATCTTGCATCCTTTGGGGGTTCACATAACGGGGATCAAGCGGATTCTCATAGACGTACTGTTTGTACTCTGTGGTATTGATCGAAGCGTTCAAATCAATAAACGCTGCGTCGCTGAAGACATGATTGTAGCTTGTGGCTCCTAAAAAGCTTGTTTGATGATATGTGTAATCGCCGTCGGGATTAAGCTGGAACTCATGATCGTACGTGCGGTAATCATGCTTTTGATACAGCCCTTGGAAAATCAATCCTTTGGCATTACCGAGACTGAAGGCAAGCTTCCCTTGCAAAGTTGTGCGTTTGTCCCAGTTCATCGGAACGTACGCCCTGTCCCCCGTGGCGCCGACGTACCATTGGGAAGGATCAGTCGCAGAAAAATTCGACGAGTCCTGTGGATTAAAAATCCTTCGTCCGTAGAGGTAGCCGTCGTCGTACACATGGCGCCCAGAGACATAAAACCGAAGCAGACTGCCGATGACCGGAATCGGTCCGCTCAGTGAGCCTTCAAAATTTTGAAGATCGTCGGGAGAGATATGACCAAGATGCTGAAACAACGACGTGCGGGAACTGACATAATCGCCGGTGTATGCGGAAATCTCGCCGGAGTACTGTTCACCCGGAATTTTTGTTACAACATTGACAACGCCCGAGAGCGCTTCACCGTATTCTGCATTGAATGTTCCGCTGAGCACTTGCACCTCCTGCACGCTGCTCACTTCCGCTTGCAACGATGAGCTGTTGGAGTACACATCGTTCACCGGCACGCCGTCGATCATGTATTTCACTTCGCCCGTCCGCCCGCCGCGGAAATGTCCGTCAACAACGCCTGCTTGTAAATTCACCAAAGAAGAAACATCTTCAACAGGCAGTTTTGCTATTTGATTTCCGCTGATTGTCGCTGTTGTTGACGTTAAATCTTTTTGCACAATCGGACGCGATGCGGAAACGGTAACGCTGTTCAACTCCACTGCCTGAGATTCCAGTTCAAAATCAATCCGCGTTGTTTGGTCAACATTCACGCTGACGCCGCTGATTGACACCGGCGCATACCCGACTGCCGACGCGCGAAGTCGATATATGCCCGGCGAAAGATTGATGATGAAGTACTCACCGTTGAGGTCCGTTGCGGCTCCCATCGTTGTGCCGACAACGAGGACATTCACTCCGAACAAAGGTTCCTTCGTTTTACCGTCAATGACTTTGCCCGAAATCTTTCCCGTCGTTCCTGCAACTGCGGCTGCCCATGGCGCTGCGAGCATAACAGAAACTGCCGCAATGAAAAACAACGTCGTCGAAAGCGTATTCCTGTGCACGCGCTTAAGCAAATACGTAGAGATTGGCATTGGGATTCAGAATTGAAAATGGCACTAAAGAAAAACGGGACGGTACGCTTCAGCATACCGCCCCGTCATCCATCCCTTACTTGAGAAGCAACATTTTCCTCACCAGCGACATCCCGCCGGCTGTTTCCAGACGATAGAAGTATACGCCGGATTCGACAACAATGCCTGCATCATTCCGTCCATCCCACACAATGCTGTGTTCACCGGCTGTTGCAAATCCGTTGAGCAACGTCCGCACTTTTTGGCCCAGAATGTTGTAGATCGTGACTGAAACAACGCCGCTCTGCGGTACACCGAATCCAATGGTCGTGGATGGGTTGAACGGATTCGGATAGTTATTTGCCAGCTCGTAGCTATCCGGAATCCCATCCTTTGCCCGCTTCACGCCCGTCGTCGTCTCTCCAACCTTCTCGACTTTCAAATCATCGAAGTAGACCGTGCCGACAAACCGGTTGTAGACATGCAAGCGTACTTCCAGCGTGTTCGTCGTCGGATCGCTCGGCACCTTCACATCCAGATAATACTGTGTCCAGTCGAACGACGTCACCGCCGGAAACGTGAACATGTAATCGTTGATCTGGATCGGATTATATCCCGTGTTGTTCCCGTTGTCTTTGAAAAACCCAGGCGTCAATCCCACCGACCATGTGTCCGGATACTTCGCCGCACTGTCCGGCACCAAGCCGCTCGCCTTGATCCACACACTGATCCGCAGAATGTCTCCCGGCTTCGCATCGAGCGTCCCCGCAACATCTTGCTTCAACTGCTGCACCGAGGTCAGCGATGTGCCGAGTGTACCTGTGCCGTTCAGCAAGAACCTTCGTGTCCCCACAAACGCATCGTGCGGCTGACGATTCGCCGGCAGCACAAACTTCAATGAATATTGACCGCTGTGTGCCGTCTCGTTCGTCACCAACGTGTTCTCAAATCCGTTCGACAACATCCCGTCGTTCCCTCCGTTCGGCGGCAGCCAGTAATACCATCCTGTCGGTACTCCTACACTCGTGTTCCAATCCTGTCCTGCCCACGCTCCTCCCCGTCCGGTGAAGATGAAGTCATCAGCCCACACCGTCCCTGTCGCGTTCTTCCCTCCCACGAACGACACGATCGTCTTCCATGCATCCCGCGGCAAGATCGTCGCTCCGACATCGTTCGTGTCGGCAACCCACCCGCTGCTCGTCCCCACACTCTGATTGACCGGCAGCTTCGTCTGACCGATCAACGCCCCCGCACTGTCATAAAACGTGTACGCGATATACCACTTCGCATCATTGCTTGCAGGGTTCGTGTTCACCCCGGATGTCTTCACATACGCCCCCAACAGTATATCCACGTTCTTGTAATGCTGCGGCGACCACAAATCGCACATGTTCTCCGAAACCCACGACGCACTGTCGCTCGTCGTGCTCTTCGTGATCTTCAGCGAGTGCCCTAACGACCGGTACTGATCCGTCGCCCAGCTCACTGTCGAGCCCGACGGCTGGTTCCCGATCGTCCAATACGACGGCAGACTGCTCTCAAATCCGCCAATGGTATTGAGAGCGCCCTCCTGGGCTAAGACGGCGGTGGAGAGAATCGCAGTTGCGATTCCCCACCACAGAAACAATAAACGCCGTTTCATGATGTACCTCCTTCAAGTTGGTGAACTTTTAATGAATTAGATAATGATTAACCTTTTGATGTTCGAGTTGTAGCCAATGGACTGTGCCTCAACCTACCTCCTTCCATCTCTGGAGAATAAAAAAGCGAATCAGCATCGTGCTCAATCTGAAACGCTTTCTTTGACTCCGCATGAATCACGAACAATCAATTCAACTGGAGTCAGCGTTTTGGTGATCACTGAGCTGTGATCTTTAATCATTTCAACAAGCCGGCGGACTGCGATGCCTCCCATTTCTTCCCGATGCACATTCACGGTAGTCAACCGCGGTTCCACATGAAGTCCTGCCTCTATATTATCGAATCCGGAAACGGCAACATCGCCGGGGATTGCAATGCCGGCTTCCTTCAGAAATTTCATACAGCCAAGTGCCATCGCATCGTTTGCACAAGCAATTGCGGTCGGACGCTCTCCGCCTAGACTGAAAATCCTTTTAGCCGCTTCATAGCCGTCATCGAGGCTCGTATTTGCTTCGCCTACTGAAATCCACCGGCTGTTGATCGGCATGCCCGCAGAAGCAAGCGTATCACGATAGGAAGCGAAACGTTCGGCGATACTTGGATGGCGGATATCGCCGCCAATGAATCCGATCTTCGAATGACCGCCAGTACGAAAATGTTCAACTACAAGGTTAATGCCCGTCCGGTTATCCATACCTATTGTTGAAACGCGGTGACGAGCAAGTTCATAGTCAATAAGAATAAGCGGAAGGTTTTGTTCCTGAATATATTCAACCCACGATGAGCCGATCTTCCCGGCAATGATGACACCATCAACATTGTGCTCAAGCAAAAAACGCGGTACCTGACTCTGGTCCTTCAACGTCCAGCCGACAGTCGTGAGCAAAATGTAAAAGTTGTGATTACGCGCTTCGAATTCCGTCCCGAGAAAAATTTTTGTGTAGAAAGGCTCAGCTTGCGAGAAGTGATCTTCGGTGAGAATAAAACCGATGTTGCCGCTCGATTGCGATGCAAGCCCGCGTGCGCTTCGCAACGGATGATATCCCAATTGTCTGATAATTTCAAGAACCTTCCGCCGTGTTTCTTCGTTGACGTTCGGCTTGTTGTTCATTATCAGCGACACCGTCGAAACCGACAGCTCTGCTTTTTTTGCCACATCGTGGATAGTAATTTTTCTCTTCATCAATTGTCGTTTTTATCGAAACGCTTCAATAGAATCGAAAATATAAACTACATAAAGATGTGAATTATAGGCAAATTTTAAGAACGGATAACTAAATACGGGGAAATTGTTCTTTTTTATCGAACCGCTTTAATAATAGTGAATTTCTTTCCTCTTGTCAAGCAAAATTTTAAAAAATATTCATTCGTTACCAACAATGTTTGTGTCAGAATCCCGGTTGGAAATATATATAAAAAAATCCCGGGTGGCATGCCCGGGATCTTCAACAATGGATAAAGAGATTAGTAAAGTTACTTCACATTAACTTCAATCAGCTTTTGCTTTGCCTCTTCCGTTTTAGGAAGAGTCACGGTGAGAACACCGTCGTCGAATCGAGCGTCAACGTCGCCTGTTTTCACTGATGCGGGAAGCGGAAGTGACCGCTCAAACAAGCCGTAACTCCGCTCAACGCGATGAGCGTTCACGGTCTTCGATTCACGTTCGTCTTTCTTTTCTCCGCGAATCGTGAGAACATTATTGTCCACCGTAACCTTCACGTCGCTCTTCTTTAAGCCCGGGAGCTCCACGGTGACGACATACGCATCTTCAGTTTCATGGACATCAACTGCCGGTACCCATGAATGAGTGAACGATGTTCCGTCATCAAAAATGTTTCCGTGGAAGAAATGATCGAACATACGACTCATCTCTTCCTGCAGTCTCTGCAAGTTACGGGAGAACGGTAATTCACCGCGCCAGAATCCGACTTCAGGCGGATTTCGCTTTATGAGTGACATAATCATGACCTCCTTTCATTTGCCGTCAGGCAATAGCAATTTCTTTCGGCA
>JAGWND010000139.1 GCA_028873075.1 Bacteroidota bacterium | reverse complement strand
TGGTGGGGGAGCTTTACCTTGGACACGACTACAGGCCTCACTGGCAAACTATCGCCAGCCTAGTATCCTTGTTCGTTTCGGTGTACGCTATACTGCTTGTTGTTACCCTGTCGTTTATCCCACCTTCCTTATTGATGATGTACTGATAGTAGGTCCATTGGCTCCTATCACACTAAAATTACCGCCTAATGAATTAGCAGTTGCAGATACAAATGTTGTATTGTCTTGGTATCAAAATAATGGGGCAACGAAATATCACGTGCAAGTTGCAACAGATTCAGCTTTTTCAGCGCAGTCTATGGTTGCTGAAGACTCGACGATTGTGAACACACTTTATCCGTTGACCAGTCTCGAACATTTCCAACAATACTTGTGGCGGGTTCGCGGCGAAAATTCTGACAGCATAGGAACATGGTCACAAACATGGTCTTTCACTACAACGTCTTCTCAACTGTCTCAGAAGATCGCTTTGCTGCAAGGCTGGAACATGATTTCGAGTTATATTCAGCCGCGCGATTCAACGCTTGATACGATCTTTGCCAGTGCAAAAGCAAATATAACACTGCTGAAAAATCCAAATGGCAAAGTGTATTGGCCCTCGCTCAATATAAATGACATCGGCTATTGGAGCTTAAGAGATGGCTATCAGATTTACATGAAAGCCGCCGACAGCGTCGAGTTCGATGGGAACCAAGCTGTCCCGGAGTCAACACAAATCAATCTCACGAGCGGCTGGAACCTGATTGCCTACCTTCGCAACAGTGCTTTACCAATTGATTCAAGTTTGTCGAGCGTAAAAAATTATGTGGTGATAGCGAAAAACAGCGCAGGGCAAGTGTACTGGCCCTCGCAAAGCATTAACACAATCGGTTCAATGGTTCCCGGTGCAGGATACCAGATCAATGTAAATCAGCAGTGTGCGCTTTTGTATCCTGCTAATGGCACAGCTATACTTGCAAAAACTATTGCGAAAAATACACTGTTTAACAAACCCGTTCACTACTTATCCGAACTTAACACTGGCATCAACGCAACGTTGTTGGTAAAGTCTTCGCAGTTCAGCGAAGGAGATGAAGTCGGTGTCTGGAATGCGGAAAGGAAACTTGTTGGCAGCGGTGTAGTAAGTTTCGGCAGAGCTATCATCGCTGTGTGGGGAAGAAATGCAGTTACCGACAGCATCAATGGCGCAGCGGAACAGGAAGCTTTGTCTTTAACAGTGTGGTCTGTTAAAAAGCAAAAAGAACTGCTGTTGTCTATTGCTGCATTAACAGACGGCATTACTAACCGTGCTGTTTCCGGCGGGCTGCGGTACGCCACGAACGCTGTGTGGATTGCCGACGCTGCCATCATTCAAGAGATTCCAACCACATATTCTCTCGAACAAAATTTTCCCAATCCGTTCAATCCATCCACAACAATACGGTATGGGCTTCCGGAACAAACGCATGTGACATTGGAAATTTTTAATGCGCTTGGGCAACAGGTTGCAAAGATGGTAGAGCAAGAAGAGCCGGCAGGCATGCACGAAGTAACATTTGACGGAAGCAAGCTTGCCAGCGGAGTCTATTTCTATACTCTTCGCGCGGGAAAATTTATTGAAACGAAAAAGCTCGTGATTTTGAAATAAGTGAACGAAAAACATAAGGAATATCACCATGAAGCAGGCAAAACAAGTTATCAGCGTAGTGTTACTGCAGTCATTTCTATTTTTTGCAGCAGCATACAGTCAAACACATTTCAGTTTCACGCAAAATACTGGGAACAATGCAACGATTGCCGTTCCGGTATCGGCAAATCCAACCATTAATGGGGTTGCACTTTCCTCAGGAGATGAAATTGGCGCTTTTACTCCTGCTGGATTGTGTGTTGGTGCAGTCGTTTGGGATGGAGTCGGCAACAAAGCAATCACTGTTTGGGGAGATAATGACCAAACAACGGTCGTAGACGGAATAAAGTCAGGCGAAAAAATTTCTTATCATATCTGGCAGAAATCGTCAAGTGTAGAATACTCTAATGTTGCAGTCACGTATTCACAAGGCAGTGATACATATTCTGTCAATGGAATTTACGTTGTGTCATCAATGAGTGCTACAGGTAACACTAGTCAATCACATTTTACATTCACACAAAACACAGGGAATAATGCGACAGTGGCTGTTCCGGTTTCAGCAAATCCTACCATTAACGGCGTTGCACTTTCCTCAGGAGATGAAATCGGCGCCTTCACTCCTGCAGGATTGTGTGTTGGCGCAGTTGTGTGGGATAGTGTAAGTAATAAGGCAATTACTGTGTGGGGAGATAACGATCAAACGACTCAAGTTGATGGAATAAAAAGCGGGGAGAAAATATGCTACCGCATTTGGAAGAAATCCTCAAACACAGAATACTCTAACGTTGCTGTTACGTACTCTCAAGGTTCTGAAACATATTCTGTGAATGGCATTTATGTTATAGCATCAATCGCTGCCTCCGTTTCTGTGCCGGGTCCCATTTCATTATCGGTAGATTCAGTGTCCGGGCATGCTGGAGATACTGTTGTTGTTCCGCTCCGTACTGTCTTTCCAACAGGAAAAAACTATAGCTCCTTTGGCGTGACTCTGACGGGGTACAAAAATAACCTGCAGTTTCTTGGTGCTGATACTGCCTCTACGCTCATTGGTCCGAAAAGTTGGCTGTTTCAAGTGAACGGAACCGATTCTATCATCTTTACAGCATCTGCCGGTGCGAATGATATTAGCGGAAGCGGCGTATTGTTCAAAGTGAAGTTCAAAATCTTGAATAACGCCTCTGGGTTTGTTCCAATCAATATTCAACATGCACTTTTCGATACAGGAACTGACAGTGTTGTAACAACAAACGGCGGAGTGAATGTTATCTCGCTCACCCCAGTTTATGGCGATGTTGACAAGAACGGACAGATTCAACCCGCCGATGCCGCGGCAATTCTGAAATATCTTGTTGGCATAGATACGCTTGATGCTCAGTCATTGTTAAATGCCGACGTGACGAATAACGGATTTGTCTCAGCACTTGATGCGACGGCAATCCTTAAGTATGTCGTTCACCTTATCAATTCATTTCCGGCAGACAGTGCAACAATGGGTCCGTTAACTGCACAGGGTGTTATTGCTATGAACAGCGGCATCTCAAGTCCGCTTGGCTCTCTCGTCGAAGTGCCGCTCAATCTTTCTCAAGGAAATAATATTTTGTCGTTTGAAGGAAAGATCGCATACGACCCCAGCGGTTTGTCGTGGCAAAATATTGCATGGTCGTCCCAGCTTGACAATTTTACTATTAGACTTGCAGTAGATTCTACAGCAGGCGTTATCCGGTTTGCCGGCGCCGGTTCTCTTCCGGATGGCAACGAAGGGACCTTTGCTTCACTCTTCTTCTTGGCAAAGAAGAACGGAACATCGAAAATAACATTAGAAGAACTGCGGTGGAACGAAGAACAGAAGGAAACAAATGTTAGCTCGACAAACATTGTTACGGCAGTGGAGCAGAATAAAATAGAAATACCGAAAGAGTATTCTCTTTCACAAAACTACCCCAACCCGTTCAACCCATCCACAACCATTTCTTACGCCGTGCCGTCGCGCAGCAGAGTTACGCTCTACATCATGAACACGCTCGGCCAGCGCGTGGCAACATTGGTGGAAGGAGAAAAGAACACGGGCTATTATCAGGTAGAGTGGTCGCCGAATGTTTCTTCCGGAATTTATTTCTACCGCATCGAGGCAACCTCGCTGGATGATCCGAACAAACATTTTGTGGATGTGAAGAAATTGTTGCTACTCAAGTAGTCTTGCCGAAAATGTAGGGCGGAGCGACTTGCCTGCTGAAAGAATAAATTCTTTCATTCTGCAAGCAGGCGCTCCGCCCTACACGGGAAACAATCACCAAAGCCCCGTTCGTCAGCGGGGCTTTTTGCTTTTTGTCCAAGGCTTCGTTAGATTTACAAGAAAAGGAAGGAACAACAATGATCAGCTACACAATTGTTTACGAAAAGATTGAAGATCCTTCATTCTCTTCTGGCTATTATTATGCGCATATACCATCGCTCGATTTAACGACGCACGGTAAAGGGATTGAAGGGGCGAAAGAAGCGGCGTCTGATCTTATTCGATTGTGGATTGAAGAAAAAAAATCTAACGGAGAGGCTGTTAAGCGTGAAACGGAATCTTTTGTTTCCACAATTGAAATAGAAGATGCCGTACTCCGCTAAAGAAGTGCTGCATGCTTTGCTTCGGGCTGGTTTCGTAAAAAAGTGGCAGTCGGGATCCCACAAAATTTTACGGCACGGGGACGGGAGGCAGACATACGTTGCGATACATACAAAGGATATCCCCGAAGGGACATTTCGCAAGATATTAAAACAAGCCCGACTGAGTGAAGAGGACTTCAAGAAATTATTATGAAGTTACAATGAAATATACAGTCGTGATTGAAAAAACCGAATCCTCTTACGGCTCCTATGTACCCGATCTGCCGGGCCGTGTTGCCGTCGGTGAAACTCGGGAAGAGGTGACGCAGCTAAGTAAGGAAGCAATTGAATTTCGCATTGAAGGCATTAAGCTCGATGGTCTCGAAATTCCTCAACCGACTACGACAAGTGAACTTGTGGAAATATCTGCATCGTAATTCCGAGCAGACGTTCTGCGTTTCTTCCGGTGTTTACTTCTACCGCTTCGAGGCAGCGTCGCTCGATGACCCGAACAAACGTTTTACAGACGTGAAGAAACTGCTGCTGATCAAACAGAGAAACAAAGTTAAACTGCTGAAAGTAAAGAAAAAGGCGCTCTGAAAAATATTGGAGCGCCTTTTTTATTGCGTATCCTTTGCTCCTTCGAAAATCCAGCGTTTCAGCCCGTTCACCTGATTGAGGCTCAGCGCTTTGTACGGCGGCATCGGAACAGCATTGTTTTTCCCTTCAATGCTCCAAACCAATCGGCTGTTCGTTGTGTCTTTGGGAATGATGACGCCGTAGTCGTTGATCCACGCTCCATAACTGGAAAGATCGAGATTCTTTGCCATCGTCGTCGCGTCATGGCAGCCGTTGATTGCGCAGCCGATATTGAACAACGGCTGTACCTGCCTCTCATAGCTGATCCCCGTGTCGGGGAAAATAATGTCGTTGAGGTTGCGGACAGGATTCGAATTATTCTTGCAGGAGAAACAAGCCCCAGCGATGATTGTTGCAAACAGTCCCAACGCGAATACATCTCGGAAAACAAATTTTTTTACCGCAATGACCCCAAACCGCAAAAAGTTTTTTAAGATCATTTTTCAAACCTCCTTTGCGGCTTTGCGGCAAGAATTCATGTCTTGCGTCTTCAGAGTAATTCTCTTGACCGTCATTATTTCCTCACGATCCTTCCGTTTAGCTTTGAATCAATCACTTTTTCTTTTTCCGCAGCAGTGCTAAATGCGTCCCGGTCGAGAATATTTGTCTGCTTCACATTATGGATGCCGTTTTCGAAGCCGAAAAATTCCTTCCCGTGTGCTGCGACATAATTATTTGTCACGATAGAATAACGGCGTTGGGCTTGCACAGGTTTTCCATCAACAGTGAGTGAAACGAGCTTGCCGTCTTTTTCTGCAGCATAGCAAACGCCTGAAACCTGGCACAGTTCCCCTTTGCCGGCAGCTTGCCATGCGATCATCTTTTTCAACGTTGCACCGTCAGCAACAAACGTAACAAATTGATTTCCGAACGGATTCATTTCCCACATATCACGCAGCGTTAGTGGTCCCGCGTACACATCTTTTCGGATGCCGCCGTTGTTTTGAAATGCAATATCCGCCTTTGTTCTTCGGCGCATCACATCCGTTTGCCAGTCACCGATGTTGCTTTCGCCGCTCCGGTTCCGTTTCCAGTCCGATTTCAGCGTTGCAATCACTTTGCTGAGCGCAGTGTCAACTTTTTGTTCTAACAGTGTTACAGTTGCTTGAACTGCTGAATCCGGTTTGATATCTGCCGTTCGGATTTCAATCAGTTTTCCTTTTGCATGCAGAATGGAATCGCGGTCTTTGTCGAAAAGAAGATCGAGTTCTCCCAAATATTCCCCTCGCGATCCTGCCTGGCAAATAAGAACACCGTTTACTTTTTTCGGCGTGAAGATCGGCGTGTGACTGTGTCCGCCGATGATAATGCTGATCTCCGGAGCTGTTTCAGCCAACATGCTGTCCCTCTCCACGCCGATGTGGCTGAGAACGATGATCAAATCAACGTGCTTCTTTTTCAGTTCCGGAATAATTTCTTTCACTGTTGAAGCAGCCGGTGCAATGTAGAGATTCCTGATATTCTGCGGAAGTGTCAGCCGTGCGAGGTCGGGCGCCATCAAACCGATGATGCCGATTTTTATTCCCTTGATCGTCCTGACGAGATACGGCCGAACAAACGTTTTATGCGTCAGCTTGTCAACAATATTCGCGCTGATGATCGGATACGTCGCTTTGGAAAAATCTTTTTCCAGTGTCTTTCTTCCGTAGTCGAATTCATGATTGCCGATCGTGACGGCGTCGGGGCGCATCATGTTCATGAGCGTAATTTGCGATGCGCCTTTTGTGATAGTGGAAATAGGCGTTCCCTGGAAATCGTCGCCGGCGTTGAGCAACAGCACGGTATCGCCGGCAGAATATTGCTCGATGTACGCTTTCAGCGCCGCGCTGCCACCGACGAAGTACGACGTGTCGTTTCCCGTCGTCTCGCTTTTCGCTTTTATTTTAAAAGGAATATTTTGCGCGTGAAAATCGTTCCAATGTAGGATTCTCAGCGGGATCTCTTGTGCGATGAGAGAGGTGGAAATGAAAAACAGAAAAAAGATTTGCCTGGCGCCTTTCATGGGTTTTTTCCTGTGCCTTGTTGAAATTTTATTAAGATGTAATCTAATAAACAAGATGACGTTTGTCTTCATCAAAAACCAGCGCTGAGTCATTCCCCCGAAAGCGGGAATCCATCAATGGATGCCCGATTAAAGTGCCGCTGTACGGCATCCCGCTCTTTCATAGCTGTTATTGATGCGGGACATTCGGGCATGACGCGCTTCTTCACTACAGGGCTTTTTAAAGCGCGTAACATAAAAATATAATTGAATTCATCTCGAAATACCACGATATTTGAGACGATCATAATGGAGAAGATTGCTATGCGTTCAAAATGGTTGTTGTGTGTGTCGGCATTTGTTTTGTGCTCTTCAGTGTATGCACAAGAGTTCGGGGAAGAAAACACGAGATTGTCGGATTTTCGTTCCATCGGTATCGGCGCTGCGGCGCATCGTTTTGAAGCTGCGGCAAGCAATTCGCTTCCCGATTCTCTTCGGATTCATTTTTCCGCCGCGGCAGGAATTATTGAATACCGCGATCTCAATACGCACATCGCTTTCAGTTACACGCCGTACACCATCAACGGCACATCGCAGGCTGCCCTTTCTCTTTCGGCTGAATCCTCGTACGATATTCCGCTTTCGCGCGGGCGTGAATCGCAGCGGTTTTTCTTTCCGATCGTCATCAGTGCAAATTACGTGGAAGCGAGCGGTTCGTCGCATCTCACGCAGAATTTCAATATCGGCAGTTTTGGCATCGGGGCAGGACTCAAGTATCGGTACGTCGGCGATAGTTTTGGCGCGCAAGTGTTCGGCGCCGGCTCCATCCTTATTTCATCACAAGGCTTCAGCGTTGAAACGGGAACAAGTACTGCTGCGCTTGCAGAAGCATCGTTGCTGCTTCCGGGAATTATCGGTGAGGGAGTGATCGTCGGCTATCGTTTTGAAATTCAATCATGGAGACTTTCAAGCGCTGTGTACAATTATCGCCGCGAATTTCAAGGACCGTTCGTCGGCATTTTCTTTTGATGCTTGGCAACAAAGAAAGAGTTCGATCTGCGTCCCGAAATTTTCCGATATTCCGACAATCCATTAATCCACACATATGGCAAATCTTTATTTCTCATGAAAAAAGAATGGGCGATATTGAATCCTGCAGGCGCAAAACGGATTGTCGCTACAAAAGATCTTCCCGGGAATACGTGGAGAAAGGTTCTGTCGGAAAACGACTGCCGGATAGAAGTGTGTACGTCGCCGGCTGCGCTCGCTGTGAACAAGCTCCGCTCTGCTCTTGGAACAACGTGCGACGGTGTTATCGGCCAACTGAATGAAACGTGGGATAACGATCTTCTTTCTGCGCTTCACGCAGCGGGCGGAAGAGTGTACTGCAATTATGCAGTCGGTTTTGACAATGTTGATGTCCGCGCTGCAACGTCGTTGGGGATTGCGATTGGCAATACACCTGAGGTCTTAACCGAGGCAACGGCGGAAATGGGCGTTGCTCTCACGTTTGCTGCAGCGCGGCGTGTTACAGAAGCGGACGACTTTATGCGTGCAGGAAAATTTACGGGATGGAGGCATTCCCTTTTTCTCGGCGAATTGTTGACAGGAAGAACGCTCGGTGTTGTCGGTGCAGGAAGAATCGGTTCAGCATACGCGCGAATGATGGTAGAAGGCCATAAGATGAGTTTGATGTATTTCAACACAAAGCCGAACACGGAATTGGAAAATTATGTTGCATCGTACGGAAAATTTCTTGGCGGAGTGGGACAATCTTCAGTAACGTGTAGAAGGGCATCCACCATCGAAGAACTGCTTTCTGCAGCAGATGTTATCGCGTTGTTTCCTGCACTGAACGAGAAGACTTTTCATCTCCTTGACGGCAAACGATTGTCGTTGATGAAAGAGCATGCCGTCCTCGTCAATCTCAGCCGCGGTCCGGTTATTGATGAAACCGCACTTGTCCAGCATTGCAGAACGCATCCGAATTTCCGCGCTGGTCTCGACGTGTACGAAAAGGAACCGAAAACGGCGCAGGGCCTGCTGGCACTTTCTAATGTTGTGCTTGCACCGCATCTCGGTTCTGCAACGTTGTGGACGCGCGAGGCAATGGCTACGCTGGCAGCGCGCAATGTTGCCGCAGTGCTGAACGGGTTTCCTGCATGGGACGGCGGCAGTGTTTTAAAATTTCTCGGAGAGAGTCCGCCCAAAGCCGCGCCGAGTATTGTTAATGCACGGGGTGTGGGGATGATTTCTCTTGAGAGTTGAGTATTGAATATTGAACGTTCATTGTAAGGTCTGAAAAGAAATTCTCGAAGTTCAATTTTCAACTATTGATATTCAATCGGTCTTTTGCTACGTCTCGGTGTCTTTGCGGGGAGCTGTTGTTCGGATGACCCGGAACCCAACATCAAAGATCGGCACAGCCATAAGACAAAGTGCGGCGGCAAAAAATCCCCAGTTGAACTCTG
>JAGWND010000138.1 GCA_028873075.1 Bacteroidota bacterium | reverse complement strand
TCATTTTTCTTCCTTCTCTCAAAACGTCAGATGCTTCGCATCAGACGTTCTCGGCTATCAGATGTCTGACGCACAGTGTCTGACATCTTTCTTGCCGCCCTCAAAACGTCAGACGTTAGCAATGATGTCTGACGGTGTTTCCCAGCCGTCTGACATCTTTTTTACTTCCTGCCCTCAAAACGTCAGATGCTTCGCATCAGACGTTCTCGGCTATCAGATGTCTGACGCACAGTGTCTGACATCTTTCTTGCCGCCCTCAAAACGTTAGATGTTAGCAATGATGTCTGACGGTGTTTTCCAGCCGTCTGACATCATTTTTACTTCCTGCTCTTGAAACGTCAGACAGCACAAAACGCTGTCAGACGTTGGTAAACGGATGTCTGACACGAAGTATCTGACATCTTTCTTGTTGCCCTCAAAACGTCAGACAGCACAAAACGCTGTCAGACGTTGGTAAACGGATGTCTGACGTGTAGCGTCTGACAACTTCCCAACAATCATATCCAGTATTCCTTCTTCACGGTTGTAATCATTTCCTCGGAATACTTTTTGAAATCCGACAAATGTTGAAAATGCTGCATGATGAATTGCCTGTCGGGTAACGATCCGTTTCTCAATCCGGTTAAATCACGGTAACTGGAATACTGCCACTCTGCCATTCGCTTGACCAGTTGTGCCCGTACAGGGTTTTGATGAATGTATGAAATCAGCGTCAGCAAATAAAATTCGTCATCAACCCTTCGTGCTTTCGATCTCGGCTGGAATAAGCTTCCATGACGATTGCATGTTTCATTGATAGCTTTT
The DNA here is from genome assembly GCA_028873075.1 of Bacteroidota bacterium. GTDB lineage: Bacteria > Bacteroidota > Ignavibacteria > UBA10030 > UBA8401 > JAJYOI01. Next base: position 8,533 of record JAGWND010000138.1, on the reverse strand, counting down.
GTATAACCGCCAAGAAGTGCGGCAATATTCCTTTTCAGCGCGGCACAATCGTTGGTGACAATTTTTATCAGGAAGTGGAAGTGAGTTGGCATTAAGCAATAGGCAAGTGTTGAAACTGAGTCTTGCAAATAGTGCCGGTATCGTTCGAGAAAAAAAATATAATTCTGGTCTTTTTTGAAAAGTGACTCTTCATTGTTTGAGCGATTATAGAAATGGTAATATTTGCCCGTTTCCAATACCAAGGTAGGTTGTTGCGTTATGTTAGAGGATGTCTGACATCTTGCTTGCACCTTCTCTAAACGTCAGACAGCACAAAACGCTGTCAGACGTTGGTAAACGGATGTCTGACACGAAGCGTCTGACATCTTTCTTGTTGCCCTCAAAACGTCAGACAGCAAAAAGCGCTGTCAGACGTTGGTAAACGGATGTCTGACACGAAGTGTCTGACATCTTTCTTCTTCCTTCTCTTGAAACGTCAGATGCTTCGCATCAGACGTTCTCGGCTATCGGATGTCAGACGTTATCAGTACCGCTGTCCGATCTTACCCCAGTGCCGCTTTGAGATACTCCCGGTTCATCCGCGCAATGTTCGTCACGGAAATTTCTTTCGGGCATTCGGCTTCGCACGCGTAGGTGTTTGAGCAGGAACCGAACCCTTCTTTATCCATTTGGGCAAGCATGGCTTCAACGCGCTGTTGCCGTTCTGCCTGTCCCTGGGGAAGGAGAGCAAGCTGCGAAACCTTCGCCGCAACAAACAATGTCGCGGAAGCATTCTTGCACGCTGCAACGCACGCGCCGCAGCCGATACACGCCGCCGCGTTGAATGCCTCGTCCGCAATTGTTTTCGGTACCGGAATTGCGTTGGCATCCGGCACGCCGCCGGTATTCACCGAAACGAATCCGCCCGCCTGCATAATCCGGTCGAACGCCGTCCGGTCAACAATAAGGTCTTTGATAACGGGGAACGCCTTTGCGCGGAACGGCTCGACGGTGATGAGGTCGCCGTCAACGAAGCTTCGCATGTGAAGCTGGCACGCCGCTCCGCCTTTTTGCGGGCCGTGTGCGCGCCCTTTAATGAACATGCCGCAGCTTCCGCAAATGCCTTCGCGGCAGTCATGGTCGAACGCAATCGGCTCCTGATTTTTTTCTACGAGGTCATGATTGACGGCATCTAACATTTCAAGAAAGGACATGTCCGGCGTAATGTTCGTTGCCGTGTAGGTTGCAAACTGTCCTTCGGAATTTTTATCCTTCTGCCGCCAGGCTTTGAGTGTGAAATTCATTTCTTCTTGCTCCTTAGTATATCAGATTGTCAAAATTATATTGTCAATGATTCGTGCCGATGGATTTTGTCATTCCGGCGAACGCCGGAATCCAGAGCAATTCATCGCTGGCATGACACTCTCTTTTTTTGGGACTGTCAACTGACGCACTCCCGAATATCATCGCATGCGTCATTCCGGCGAACGCCGGAATCCAGAGCATCTAGGCTGGATGCCACGTTAAACGCAGCCTGACAGACTGCTCATTTACTTATAACTGCGTTGTGCCAAATGCACATTTTCAAACTTCAACTCTTCCTTGTGCAGTTTCGGCGCCTTGCCGACTCCGTTGAACTCCCACGCCGCAACGTACGCGAACTTCTTGTCGTTGCGCTTCGCTTCATTCTCTTCGGTTTGATGTTCTTCGCGCAGATGGCATCCGCACGATTCTTCGCGGTGGAGCGCGTCGCGCGCGATCGCTTCGCCCAATTCCATGAAGTCCGCAACGCGGTGCGCCTTCTCCAATTCAGGATTCAGGTCGTTCGCTTTTCCCGGTACCTTCACATCGCTCCAGAATTGTTTTCGAAGGTCGGCGATCATCGTCATCGCTTTCTTCAATCCTTTTTCGTTTCGCGCCATGCCGACGTATTCCCACATAATTTTTCCAAGTTCTTTATGAAAATCGTCAACCGTACGATTGCCACGAATCGCCATGAGCCGCTCGGTTTTGTCCGTGATCGCTTTTTTCGCTTCTGTAAATTCTTTTTGGTCTTCTTTTACCGGTTTGAATTTGTGCGCTGCGAGATAATCGCCGATGGTGTAGGGGATGACGAAGTAACCGTCGGCAAGTCCCTGCATCAGCGCGCTGGCGCCTAAACGGTTTGCGCCGTGGTCGGAGAAGTTCGCTTCGCCGAGTACGAACATGCCGGGGATCGTGCTCATCAGATTGTAATCAACCCACAAGCCGCCCATCGTGTAGTGAACGGCAGGGTAGATGCGCATCGGTGTTTGGTACGCGTTCTCGCCGGTAATACGCTGGTACATGTCGAACAAGTTTCCGTATTTTTCTTCGACCCACGCTTTGCCGTTGCGCTGGATGGCATCGGCGAAGTCGAGATACACTGCAAGTCCGGTGGGACCGACGCCGCGCCCTTGATCGCACACTTCCTTTGCGCGCCTCGATGCAACATCGCGCGGAACAAGATTGCCGAACGAAGGATAGAGGCGTTCGAGATAATAATCGCGCTCTTCCATCGGAATATCGTTCGGATTCCGCTTGTCGCCTTTTTGTTTCGGAACCCAGATGCGCCCGTCGTTGCGCAGGCTTTCGCTCATCAGCGTCAGCTTCGACTGATGCTCGCTCGCAAGAGGAATGCACGTCGGATGAATTTGCGTGAAGCACGGATTGGCGAAGAAGGCGCCTTTCTTATGCGCGCGCCAGATTGCCGTTGCGTTCGATTGTTTTGCATTGGTGGAGAGGTAGAAGACGTTGCCGTATCCGCCGGTTGCAAGAATTACTGCATCGCCGATATATGTTTCAAGCTCACCGTTCACCATGTTGCGGACGACAACACCGCGTGCCTGTCCGTCAACCACAACAAGGTCCATCATATCGCGGCGGTCGTAGAACTTTACTTGTCCTTTATGAATCTGGCGCGACAGCGCGGAGTACGCGCCGAGGAGCAATTGCTGTCCCGTTTGCCCGCGCGCATAGAACGTGCGCGACACCTGCGCGCCGCCGAACGAGCGGTTGTCGAGCAATCCGCCGTACTCCCGCGCGAACGGAACGCCCTGCGCGACGCACTGGTCAATAATGCTTCCGCTGACTTGGGCGAGACGGTACACGTTCGCTTCGCGTGCGCGGAAGTCCCCTCCTTTGATCGTGTCGTAAAACAATCGCCAGACGCTGTCGTTGTCGTTCGGGTAATTTTTCGGCGCATTGATTCCGCCTTGCGCAGCAATCGAATGTGCGCGGCGCGGAGATTCGTGATAGCAGAAGGATGTTACTCTGTATCCAAGCTCTGCAAGGGACGCCGCGGCGGAAGATCCGGCAAGTCCCGTGCCGACAACGATGATGTGGTATTTTCTTTTGTTAGAGGGATTGACAAGCTTCAAGTTGAATCTGTGCGTGTCCCATTTTTTTTCTAATGGCCCGTCGGGAATTTTCGAATCTAAGATCATTGTGTAATTATCCTCCGAAATGAGTAGTCCAGAAAAAATAGATCGGCATCGTGGCGAATCCGAGCGGAATGAGAAGCCAGAAGATGACGCCAATCCATTCGATCAATGATTGGTAGTTCTTTCCCCGTATGCCGAATGTTTGAAACGCCGATTGAAACCCGTGCCGCAGGTGATAGCCCAACAGCACGAGCGCGACGAGATAAAAGAGACAATACCACCCGTTCGAAAAAGCGAAGACGACAAGCGTATACATCGAAGGGTTCTCGCTCGGGAAGAATCTCGACGGAACGAAAAAGGTGCGGAGATGGATCACGAGGAAGATGAAAACGATGCTGCCGGTGAGAAACGATATCCGGGAGGCGAGCGTGCTGTTCGCCGATTTTTGGTTTTGCGCGTAACTGTCCGGCCGCGCTTTTCTGTTTCGCCACCACAACGTTGTTGCGGTGAGAATGTGGAAAAAGAAGGCGAGGAAAAGAACGATCTCGATTGTGCGGATGATGACGTTGTGGCTCAGCGTTTCGGAGTACTCGTTGAACGATGCTCCGCCGTCGTTAACGAAGAGGAGGAAATTTCCAGCCAGGTGTTCCACAAGAAAGGTGCACAGGAACAATCCGGTAAGCGCGACAACGAATTTTTTGCCGACCGATGATCTGTAAATGTTTGTGAGCGTTCCCATAATTGAAGTGAGATTAAGTGATGAAATGAATACTCAAAAAACTGAACAATAATATGGAAGAAATGTTCGTAAAAGCAAGTGCCTGAGATGGAAAATGGATGATGGCAGATGGAAAATAAATCACAGGGATTGTGCATTGATGATTTCCATTTTTCCCATTCCATTTACCATTTTCCATTTTTTAACCTACGCTTTCACCAATAAACTTCCTGATTGAAAACATACTCCCGAGTGTTCCGAGAATTATTCCTGCGGCAGCAACTGCGCCGTAAAACCACGGCTGCACGAGGACAATTTCTGCAAGCTCGTTTCCTAACAACTGCGCGGCGTAGTGAATGACGCCGAAGAGAATTCCTGCAGAAAAAATACCGCCGAAAAATCCCTGAATGATCCCTTCAATGACGAACGGCATGCGGATGAAAGCCCGTGTTGCACCGACCAACTTCATCGTGGTGATGATCTTCCGTTTCGCATAAATTGCGAGACGAATTGTGTTCGCTACGAGAATGATTGCCGCAATCGTCAATCCGACGCCGAGCGCAAGGCTGATGAGCACGAATGTGCGCGAGCGGCGGTCAATCAGTTCGAGCAATGTTTTTCGGTAAATCACGTCGTCAATGCCGGCGGTTGCCTTGAGCTGCTGATAGATGACGGCGGCGCTGTCGGAATTTTTGTAGCCGTCTGCGAGATGAATTTTGAACGATGCCGGCAGGGGATTGAAATCGAGCACGCTGTGAATATCTTCGCCGAATTCCTTTTTGAATATCTCCGCCGCATCTTCTTTTGAAATGAATCTTACCGACTGGATTCCGGGAATGGCGAGCAGCCGTTTCTCGATGACCGGATACGTCTGCTCATCGATAGGTTCTTCAAGAAACGCTTCCATCTCAACGCGGTTGCGGAACGATAGGACGATATCGCTCGCGTTTCGGTAAATGATCGCGAAGGCGCCGAGAAGAATCAGCGAAATGGTGATGGTGAAGATGGAGATAACCATCGAAAGCCGCGTCCGCCTGAAACCCGAAATGCCTTCCTTAAGGATATAGGAAAAACTCATATTTAAAACTCCGGTTAGGTGTAAGTCAGCAGCCAGAGATCAAAATCTTGAAATGAGTATGGAGTAAGGAGCAGTGAGAAACTTCCATTTCCCGTATCAAAACTCGGATCTCAAACCAGTAACCTGTTCCATCATTCCAATTTTCTAATCTTCCGATCTTCTTATCTTCTCACATTCTCCATCTTCCATTGCAAATCTCAAACCGCGGATCTCAAAGCTTCAAGTCAGAAATCGTTCTTCCGATCTCGTAAGAGCCAAGATTCTTGAAGTACGTCGTCAATTCCTGTAAATGCCGCAGTGCGTTCACGCATTCTTTCTGGCGTGCATCTGCCTGAATGTCAAGGTAAAATAAATATTCCCACGGTGTGCCGACCATCGGGCGCGATTCGATTTTCAACAGATTGATATTGCGGAGCGCGAAGACAGCGAGGCTGTGAAATAACGACCCCGGAATGTTTTTCGTTGCGAAGATAATGGATGTCTTCGCCTCACGTTTCGGCTCTGCGGGCTTCCGTGTGATGATGAGAAATCGTGTGAAGTTCTGCCGGTCGGTTTCAATGCCGGTGTGGAGCATGTGAAGATGATAATGTTTAGCGGCGCGCGCGCTCGCAATCGCAGCGGCGTCGGTGCGATGCTCGCTTGCAATCATCTTCGCCGCGCCGGCAGTGTCGTAGTACGGATGAATCGTCACGTTTTTCAGCTTGCGGAGAAATTCTTCGGATTGCCCGAGCGCCTGCGGGTGAGAATAGACTTCGCGGATATTTTTCAACGGGACGCCCGGCAGCGCTAGCAGGTTCATCACAACCCGCAGCGTGATTTCTCCGGCAATGAAGACGTTGAACTTCTGCAGCAAGTCGTAATTCTGATGGACGCTGCCGAACAGGGAATTTTCTATCGGCACAACGGCAAAGTCCGATGTGTGCGAAGTAACGTCCGAGAAAATATCGAAGAAGGATTCGCGGGCGATAACGGCGCACGATGTTCCAAAATAAGCAAGCGCTGCCTGTTCGCTGAACGCGCCGGGTTCACCTTGAAATGAAACGCGAAAATTTTTCATTTGCTCCTTACTGGAAAAAATCCACGAAGGATACGAAGAAGCGCCGAGGAACAATACCGGGTGATCATTGTGTTCCTAAAATTTGCTTCCCCATATTTTTCTTCGTGCTCTTGGCGGATAGTCTGTTTAAAAATTCGATTCGTCCCGCCACAGCGAGATCGTCCAGACGTCGTTCGGCGTCGGGCGAAGAACGGTTAAGTCCGCATAGCCGTCAATCCGGACAATGTCGTCGGCATCGAATGTGACCGTCAAATTGAAATTTCTCACCACGGTACCTTTCAATCCCCCGGCATCGAACGTGCTGTCAATGATGTTGTTCCATACAAGATCGAGTCGCTGAACGTTTTGGAACAAGCCGTACGTCGTCCGCATCTCCTCGTCGCGCCCCCAGAAAACATCCACGCCTTTGTCGTAATCGCGGTATGTGAAAATAAAATTTGGTGCGAGGAGCTGGCCGTACATCGTCGTGTCCTGAAACAAATACGCCTGCCGGAAGTTTTGAAAGACGCCTTCAATCGTATGTTGATCGCCGACAACCGACGCTGTATTATCGGGCGAGTTGTCGAGCTTCGGCGCGAACGGGTTCACGCAGCCGGAGAGAAACAAGAATGATGCAAGCACTGTCGCTGTAAGCAAGACGTTCATTTTTCAAATTGCCCCTTCAGCTCGCTCCAGCTCGAATCCTTCGCCGTTTCAAAGTCTTCCCAGCGATAAATCGCCCAAGTATTGGTGATGTTCGGCGCCATATAAAACCGCGCGTTTCCCTTAAACGTCGTCGTCAGGTTCGGCTGCGTGTGCGGAACGAAGAGCACGTAGTCGGTTTGAAACACCGCCGAATCCGATTGAAACATCACGACGCCGCTGTTCATGTCGCTTAAAAAAACAAGGCTCGGAATTGCACCGGAGCTGAGAGACGCCATCGCTTTTTGAAAATAATCTTGTTCCGAATCCTTTGTCCAGCGGGAAAAAACCGCTGTGTAGCGGATTGCCGATGACTGCGCCGGTACAAAGGTGTACGGCATCGAACCGGAAGCAGTGTCGGAAAAGAGCTTTGCATACTCCACGGCATCCTTTTTTGTAACAGCAGAAATAAAATTATTGAGCAATGCCGTCGGCGAGTTCGCCGGCGGGTTTGTCGTGCTCGGCGTTACGGGATTTTGCGGGGTACGCGTTTTCAACAAATTGCAGGAAGAAATGAGAAGCGTCGCAGCGCAAAAAAGAAGAAGACCCAAAAGGGCAAGCGGCTGCTTACAATGCAACGCGTCCCTCGAGTGCTCGTGATAATGTCGCTTCATCGGCAAATTCTAAATCGCTTCCGATCGGCAAGCCGCGGGCAATGCGGCTGATTTTCATACCCATCGGTTTCAGCAGGCGCGAAAGATACATCGTTGTTGTTTCGCCTTCGACGTTCGGGTTCATGGCGAGAATAATTTCTTCAAGGCTGTCGTTGATGCGTGCGAGCAATTCCTTTACTTTCAAATCCTCGGGTCCGACGTTATCGAGCGGTGAGAGCGCTCCGCCCAACACGTGGTATAAGCCGGAATATTCGTTCGTTTTTTCGAGAGCGAGAACGTCGTTCGGCTCTTCGACGACGCAAATGACGAAACGGTTGCGTTTCGGGTTCGAACAGATGATGCAGGGATCGTTTTCGGTAATGTTGGAGCAGATGGAACAGTAGCGCACTTTCTCTTTGACGTTTGTGAGCGCGGCGGAAAAAGAGGCGACACGCTCGCGCGGCATTTTCAAAATATAAAGCGCTAACCGAAGTGCGGTTTTTTTCCCGATACCGGGCAGTTGCGAAAATTCTTCGACAAGCTGCTCAACCGATGCTGAAGTGTATTGCATGGCAGATTACCTTCCGGGTTGCTTCCCCTTTCGGGTTAAACGCCCCCTTGAGAGAGGTTCAGTCCCGGAATATTCGGCAGCATTCCGTTGGTCGCTTTTGCCATTTCATCCTGCGCCAATTTATTCGAGGCTTCAAGCGCTTTGTTGACAGCAGCAACAATCAGGTCCTCGAGCATTTCATTGTCATTGGGATTGATAACGTTTTTTTCAATTTTGATCTGAAGAACTTGCTGTTTGCCGTTGGCGGTTACTTTCACCATGCCGCCGCCGGATTCCGCAGTGATTGTTTTCTGTTCAAGCTCGGTTTGCACTTGGGCAATGCGTTCCTGCATCTTCTGGACTTGCTTCAGCATTCCCTGCATATTGCCCATCCCGGGTAAACCTTTCATCCGATCGTTCCTTTCATTTGTTTAGCCACGAAGTCACTAAGAAAGCTTTTTGTGTCTTAGTGATTG
>JAGWND010000137.1 GCA_028873075.1 Bacteroidota bacterium | reverse complement strand
TGGCGAGCGGAACATACTTCTACCGCCTTCGCGCCGGCAAATTTACAACCACAAAAAAAATGATGCTCGTGAGGTGAGAACCGGAGACCGGAGGTGAGAAATCAGAACGAGACATGATTGACCAATTTCTGATCCCCGACCTCTGACTCCTGAACCAACATCAGCACCGTCATAATTCTTCGTGCTGCAGTCCTGCCTTGTTTCGAGCTGCCATCTTGTTCAGCTTATTATGAAGTGTCTTTCTACTCAACCCGAGCATTTTTGCAGCTTTCGACTTATTATTCTTCAAATAGGTGAGCGTCTGAAGAATCAACTGCCGTTCTGCTTCCTCCGACGACGTGCCGATAGGAATGTTGACGATATAGCCGTTCCCCGATTCGTTTTTCAAAATGCGCGCCGAAAGATGTTCAGCGCGAATACTGCCGTTGGAACCCGTTACCACGACGCGCTCGAGAACATTACGAAGCTCACGCACATTGCCGGGCCAGTTGTATTCAACGAGAAATTTCATTGCATCGTTGGCAATCGTTTGTTTCATTCTTCCATAACGTTGCTTGAACAAAGAAAAAAAGTGATCCACAAGAAGCGGGATATCCTCCCGCCGTTCTCGGAGCGGAGGCATGTAAATTTCAATAACGCTGAAACGATAATATAAATCCTGGCGGAACTCTCCGGACTTGAGCGCCACGGCAATATTTTTGTTCGTTGCTGCGACCAGACGGACATCAACGTTGATCTCTTCCTTTCCGCCAAGCCGGCGAAACGCTTTTTGCTCAATTGCGCGAAGCAGCTTTGCCTGGGTGTCGGGACTCATCTCGGCGATCTCGTCAAAGAAGAGCGTGCCGCTGTTTGCCAGCTCGAAGCAGCCGCTTTTCTTTTCCACCGCTCCCGTGAATGCCCCCTTATCGTGTCCAAACAATTCGTTCTCAATCACATCACGGGGAAGAGCCGCGCAGTTGATGGCAACAAATGGTCGTTCTGCCCGCCGGCTTCTCATATGTATGAGCCGCGCTGCAACTTCCTTCCCTGTTCCGCTTTCACCGGTAATAAGAACCGGCGTTTCTGAATCTGCCACCAGATCAATTGCCGAACGGACATCTTCGATGGCAGGACTTTTTCCGATCAGTGTCACTTCCTGGGAATTTATCTGCACAGGATTTCTTCTCCCGACGCCTCCACTTCCCTGAATTCCGCTTTTGACATTCCGTTGAATAACCCGGATAATATTTTCATCGAAATGAGGAGCCACAACGAAATCATCCGCACCTGCTTTAACAAGTACAACGACATCTTCAATCTTTCCGTCCTTTACCGAAATAATCGTCGGCAACGCCGGATAGGTCACTTTCATGAATTGCAGCAGCTTCACCGGAATGTCGCGCACCGTGTCTGCGCGTTGGACCAAGACATGGTATTGCTCTTTTGTCAGCTCTTTTTCAACGTCGGATATCGAGCGCACTTCGCGCACGCTCATATTTGATTTGGTAAACGCATCTTTCAAACCCGGCGTAATGGAGCCGTTCAGTGTAAAGAACAACACTCTCAAAGATTCCACGTGTTTCCTCTTTTATGTGATATTTTTTCGCCGGGGGCTGGAGCTTACTACTGATGTCTTAACTTACACCTGCCAAAATAGGAACAGCCCGGGCAAGTATCAATCGGTTGAGTTATGTAATTTTGAATCTACAGTACATTGCTGGAACGGCACGTCTAACTTATTTAGAGAGAAATAATGAGCTTTATACTTCCGCCTTTGCCAAACCTTCCTGAATCGCGAATCGCACGAGACCGGCTGTTTCGTGAATGTCGAGTTTTTGCATCAAGTTGGTTCGGTGCGTATTGATCGTGCTGATGCTGAGGCACAGCTTGTCCGCTATTTCCCGGCTCGTCAACCCCTGCGCGACCAACCGAAGCACCTCTGCTTCCCGCTTTGTGAGGCGCAGATTTGAGCCCGCGGTGTGCGGCTGTTCGTCGCTGTTTTTCGCGATATTCTCAATGATTAGTTTCGAAACCCCCGGACTGAAAAACGGTTCGGAGGACGTCACCGTGCGCACCGCTGTAAAAATTTCCTGCTTTTCAGCATCCTTGAGAACATACCCGTTCGCACCTGCACGAATCAATTCATAAATATACTCCTGATTATCATGAATCGTAAGAATGAGCACTTTGATATCGGGATGCCGTTGCTTGATCAGCTTCGTCGCTTCGATACCGCTCATCTTCGGCATCGAAATATCCATGATGACGATATCCGGATGATGCCGTATTGCAAGACGTACCGCATCCTCTCCGTTCGATGCCTCTCCCACTACAACAAACTCATGCGTGGTGCGGAAAAGGGAGCGCAACCCGCTCCGGACAATGCTGTGGTCATCGGCAAGAAGTATTCGGATCTTTTTCATACACTTGTCCTCTTAAGTAAGTGGGACTGCTTTTGATTACATTTTTTACCACTACATTTCAATGGCACGAGGAAAATGGATTGATGGAATCTGAAAAATTTAAGTCGCATGTTATGCAGAGCGATGTTTCCGACAACAAAAACAAGGTCTCGTCATTCCCGCGAAAGCGGGAATCCATGCTTTCAGCTTAAATTCAGTAAATAGATTCCCGATAAAAACATTCGGGAATAACGCTCTTTTTGCTTTGTGCAACATTATTTAGGGCTATCAATCCATCATTCCAACTCCATTGCTTTACACTTTCACCGTCCGCGGAATTTCCAAATACACTTTTGTTCCTTTGCCCCGGCTTGAAGAAATCCGAAACATCCCGCCGAGAAGCTGAGAGCGTTCTTTCATGTTCATCAACCCGAATCCTGAGTGATTTTTCCGTCCCGATGGAATCGGGGTCGCCGGATCGAAACCTTTTCCGTTATCTTCAATCGTCATAGCGATGAACGAATCGCCGGCGAAGACCTCGAGCGACACTTTTTTCGCGTTCGCATGCTTAGCAATGTTCGCTAACGCTTCCTGTGCAATGCGGTAGAGAGCCGTTTCTTTGTGAACATCGAGCATTGACTTTTCAATTCCTCTCGCGCTGAAGGAAACTTTGATACGCTGCGCTTTTTCAAACTCGCGGCAGAGAAGCTGCAGCGCGGTCACCAATCCTAAGTCGTCAAGCGTCGTCGGGCGGAGGTTTGAAGAAATACCGCGCACCTCATTGATGGCGCCGCCGATCTGGCTTCTCATCGTCTGAAGTTGTTTGAAGAGACTTGTCCGTTTATCCGCCACTTCTTCCAGCGCAGCCATGTGAAGCTTAATGGCACTCAGTCGCTGACAAATATCGTCGTGAAGCTCGCGCGCAATGCGCCGCCGCTCTTCTTCCTGCGCTTCGACTACCCGCTTCGCGAGAGCGCGCACTGCCTCGTCCGCATTTTTTCTTTCCGTAATATCCTGGCTCGTGCCGATCATCTTCAGCGGTGTGCCGTTCTCACTCACAAGAACTTCGCCGCGCGCTTCAACGATGCGGACAGCTCCATCGCCGTGCACAATGCGGTGCTCAAAACGAAACGGCTGCTGTTTCTGCAGCGAGACGTCAATGGCTTCGCGGACGAAGTCTCTGTCTTCCGGATGAATTCTTTCCATGTAGACGTCGAACGAGCCGGCAAATTCTTCCGGCGTGAGATTGTAAATCCGGTACAGCTCGTCCGACCAATCGATCTTATTTTCACCGATGTCCCATTCCCAGCTTCCGATGTGAGCCATTTGCTGTGCATCGGCGAGACGCTGTTCATGCACTTTCAGCTTTTCGAGCGCAAGTCTCCGTTCCGTACTGTCGCGCGAGACAATGATCACCCTTTCCGTTCTCCCGTCGTTTCCACAGATGATGCTTCCATGCGATTCAATGTAGCGGATCGTACCGTCCGGACGAACAAACCGGTATTCTACACGCTGCCCTTTTCCCGTTTTCACCATGTCATAGAAAATAGTCTTAACACGCTCGCGGTCATCGGAATGAATATTTTCAAACAAATCTGTGCCGCGGGCAGGCGCTGCATTGCCGACGAGGGATTGATACGACGGGCTGTTGTAGAGTACCCGCCCTTTCATATCGAGCATGACGACGAGGTCGGCAATGTTTTCCGTAATAAGGCGAAATTGTTCCTCGTTTCGACGGAGTTGCTCTTCCGCTTCGCGGCGGGCAGTAATATCACGTGCAATACCGATCGAGCCGATCATGCGCCCGTCGCGCAGCTGCGGCGTAGCAACGAATTCGCCGATGAGATATTTGTCCCACAGCGTCCGCACGCGCAGTTCAAAAAGCTCCGGCTCTTCGCCGTGAAGCACTTTTGCGAAAATATCAAGAGCACGTTTCAAATCTTCCGGATGAACAAGCGATGCAAAATGCTTGCCGAGCCATTGCGTGCACTGCCAGCCCGTCAGTGTTTCGAACGCAGGGTTGAGGGACGTAATATTGCCTTCAGGGGATAGGGTGTAAATAACGTCGCGTGCGGTATCCACCAGCGTTCTATAGAGCTTTTCGGAATTGCGCAGCCGCCGTTCCGCTTCAATGCGCTCATTGATTTCGATCCCCAACTGCTTGTTCATCACCGTGAGTTCATTCGCCTGTTTTTTCAATTCTTCGATCGTATCGCGGTATCCGCGGTGCGTCATTTCAAAAGGAGAAAGTACTTCCGCAAAGTACTGCATGGCCGATGTCACCAGATCAACGCTTTGACGAACAGTGCTGCAGCTTTCAAGCCGTTCGACTATTGCCTCTTCATGAATTCTGAGAAGATCGAGTATACTACACCCTTCGGTATTGGCATTGCGTCCCAATTCATACGCTTGCTGCAATGCTTCCTCACCTTTGCCGGCAAGATACTCACTTAATCCGGCCGCATACTGCTCTTGAATGTCTAAGAGTATAAAGGTCATCCAAAAAATTATGAACTGTGAAAAACGAAAGCAGTGTTTTAAGTCACTCTGAGGTCTACATCCGCGTCATTGGCGTGGAATCTTCTTCTGCAATGGCATTCGTTGTCATTCGTAGTTGTGGCTCGACTTCGCTCCATTAGATTAAAAAAAGAAAAAGGCGTAACATAACAGTATGCAACACTCACAGCCGCCCTGAGCGAAGTCGAAGGGCGGAAAAACCTCTTTCTTCTTGATGTCATTAGTAGCGATGAGCGAAACGACAAGTCATTCCGGCGAGCCACGTTTTACGTGGCGAAAGCCGGAATCCAACTTTCTGGATGCCAGCGTTCGCAGGCATGACAACTGATGTCAATGTAGATGTAGATTCTTGACGAAGTCAAGATGTGAACCTCAGGATGACTTATGCTTTCATCGGCAAATTGCTCACGGTAACTTTTTCCCGAGGTACTTTACCACCAACACCAGTGCGTCGTCATTTTTTTTGCTCAACTGCATGCAGATTTTATCCGCTGCCCGCTGGGGAGCATCGGGCAACGGAAGCATATCATAAAAACCGCTGCGAATGCCGTCAGTTGCAAAAATCAGCGTGTCGCCTTTTGCAACAGAATGCATAACGGCAAACGGCTGGGGCAGTTGATAACCGACGACACCGCCGCGCAGCAAGATAATTTCTCTGTTCGGGACTGTTGTTCGGTCCGCGCGCAGAAGCACCCCTTCTACATTACCAACACTTAACCACGTCATCGTGTTCTCCATCGTATTGAACGATGCAATGCTCATAACCACACCGCGCGTTGTTTTCAATGCTTCGTGCGATCTTCGAAGCAGAGAAATCACCGACTCATGGGCATATTTTTCCAATACGTAAACTGCCGCTTTCGCCGCTGCTGCCGCTTCACCGCCGTGTCCAAGCCCGTCCACAACGCCGACAAGCATGCCGTCGTCAAATTGCTTCACCACATACATATCGCCCGATTCCGTTTGACCCGGAAGCGTGAATGAAGCGCAGCCTAACTCAATTACTTCCCCTGTAGCCGGTTTATTATTTACTGTCATTCAAAAAAAATAAATATTGATTCATTGTAATTACTTCGCCACAAAGCCACTAAGACACGAAAGAAAGGATTAATGAATTAAATCTTCTTCTACTACGCCCATTTTTTCATCGTTACAGTCGTCCCTTTCCCTTTCGCGGATTTAATTTCCAATTCGTCCATCAATCGTTTGCAGCCGGGCAAGCCCATGCCTAAACCGTTCCCTGTTGTATAGCCGTCCTGCAGCGCAAGCTGGATATCCGCGATTCCTGGTCCTTGATCGCGCGCAGTAACCCGAATGCCGCGTATGGAGCTTTTCGCTATCACCTCAACAATGATTTCGCCGTGCTTGGCAAATTTGATAATGTTTCGCGCAACCTCCGAGATCGCTGTCGCGATAATTGTTTGATCGGTCGCCGAGAATCCTAACTTCTCCGCCAACGCCCTCCCTTGCTGGCGCGCGATAACAATATCAGCATCCGATGCAATTGAAACACGGATTTCATCGTCCACGGAACGTAGCTCCTTTGCGTTCAGCGGCTTTCATCAACTGTGCAAGCCCTTCTTCAAGATCGAGCGCAGTCGGCACGCCTTCGAGAGACAATCCCAACTGCACCATTGCAAATGCCACTTCCGGCTGAATTCCGACAATGACTGTTTCGGCGCCGCGCAAACGCACCATGTGCGCCAACGCGCGAAGTGTCCGCGCTGCGAACGAATCCATCACATCGAGCGCTGTAACGTCAACGATAACGCCGCGCGAACGAAATCTTCCGACGCGCGCAACTAATGCGTCCTGCAATTGCAGAAGGTCTTCATCGGTCAGCGCGGCTTGAAAGGTGGCAATGAGAAAATCACCCTGCTTCAGAATGGGAACTTCCATTATTTGCTCTTATGATTTTAGTGATGACTCACTCAAAGCAGAAACAGGAACAGCCTTGTAACCGAGAAGCCGCTCGGCTTCCTCGATGCCTCCCTGCAAATCACCGACTGTGTTCATCTTCGTCAGATCAACGCCGATTGTAACGAGTGTTTGCGCAATTTCAGGAGACAAGCCTGTCACGATTACCGTTGCACCTAACAGACGAGAAGCTTCAACTGTCTGAACCAAGCCGTTCGCAACATTGGAGTCCATTGCCGCAACGCCCGTAATATCAATAACGACGACTTTCGCGCGGTTTGTGCGGATGCCGCGCAGCAATTGTTCCGTCAACTGGCGGGAGCGCTGCGGATCAATAACACCAATGATAGGAAGAATGAGCAATCGTTCACGAACCTGAAGCACCGGTGTGGACAACTCACGGATAGCTTCCTGCTGCTGTCGGATTGTTCGTTCGCGCTCCTGCACGAAACCGACCGCCACCGTGTTCGCGATTCTGTTTGCCGCCGGCTCGTACGCATCGAGAATGCGGTTCAGAAGAGCGAAGTCGTGCTGGTATTTTGCGAAGAGCGATCGCGCAAGCACGTCGCGCAACAGCAACACGATGCCTACAACTTCATGTGTTTCAACACCTCGCGGAATAATACGCTCGGACAGGTTGCGCGCATATCCTTGCAGGGCTTCGAATGTTCCTGTTTCAAGCGCTTCCACATAGTTATCATACACGGCGGTCGCTTCGGCAAAGATTTCTTCCTGGCTCATCGCCGTCAGCAGTTTGGCTTCCGTGATGCGCTTCGCCCATTCCTGACGAAGCTGGGTTCGGTTTTGCCTGAGGTGGGAAACAAGCTCGCGCAACAGCGCAGCGGTGGTTTCGCCGCGAACCGGCTCGGGCGCCTTTTTAACCTCATTGTCTTTGTTGGATTTCGACATCGTGTGAGCTCCTTATGATTGTGTCAGTTCATTGAATATGTTTTTTGTCCGAAATCTCGTTACTTTGCGTGAGAAATTATTTACCACCTTCCGATCCATCAAACAAAGTATGGCAGACGTTAAGAAAAAACGCCAATACAGACAATACACATATATGAGTAATTTTCTTCCTACAATGAACTACGGATTTCGTTTCGTTTTCACTCTAGATAGAATTACCGAGGCACCGCACAACAGTTTGTTCCCCCCCTTCTGGACTAAAGGAAAGATATTTTCAGTTTAGATAAGAGTCAAGTTTAAGGTGATGTATATAACATTAAAAATTGTTAAAGGGCTTTCTCACCCGGCTAACAAAAAAACCTCATTTTTACCGTTATATCGTCGCACATGAAGCTTGTTGACTTCTTTCCTGAGATAGAAAGATGCAAGCCTTCCGAAATCTTTCCGCCGAAAAAGAGGCGAATCTTTAAACAAAGATTTCGGAAGGCTGCCCGTTTTTCCCTCACTTCATAATCACCATCCGCTTTACATTCACGAACGCTCCCCCATTTGCCGCGAGCTTGTAGAAATAGACTCCGCTCGGCAGCCGTGAAGCATCGAAACGAACTATATGAGTCCCCGCTTCCATTTCTTCATTCACTAACATTGCAACTTCCTGCCCCAAAATATTGTAGACCGTCAACTGCACGAAGCTGTTTGCCGGCAGAGCGAACGAAATAGTCGTGCTCGGATTGAACGGGTTGGGATAATTCTGATCGAGTGCGAAGTGATCCGGAAGTTTTGCAACGGCCGGTGCGGTTTTCTTCATTTTAACAGGCGCAATCACAACGGCACCGCCTGTTTGTTTTATGAAATATGTGAGCGGGTTCGATGTTTGCTGATTGTCGGGATAGACAATCATTGCATTTCCATCCCGATATACGGTGGCCGAAGCATATTCTGCCAGGTCTCTCGTTCCCGAGGCGCATCCGGTGCCGTTCACACAAATTGGTCCTGTGTGAAAAATTCCTGTCGCGGCGTTTTCCGAGATTGACGGAGTTTTTGCAAATGCGTTTTGCGTTTGAGCAAAGTAGACTTTCCACTGCGCATCGGCGGCAAGGCTGTTCGGCGACGGCGTCGCCCACCACATGATGTCAACTTTTCCCGCATCGCCTGCGTCCACCCAGGGGGCAAGGGCGGTCTTTGTTTCCGTCCCGTTGTTAACACGCACCGGCGCGGTCCACACTGTTCCTTGGTCGGACGAGCTTGTCAGGTAAACATTCGTTCCGTCCGAATAGACTACATGAAGATTGCTTCCGCGGTCAACCGCAATGATCGGAAAAACATTTTGGTACGATGCACCGACAGGTCCTTGATGAACAAGAAGTAGCGTGAACGATTTTCCCCTGTCTGTGGAGCGCGCGACGTACACGGAATTCCCCGGATGACCGATAAAAACGGTATAGACGTTTCCGTTATTCTGATCAACGGCAATATTTCCCTGATCGTCCGGCTGCACGCCGAATTCCGGAAGAGTCGCTTCGGTACTTTGAGGAAATGTCGTACCGCCGTCGAACGATTTCAATACAAAAATACTTTCCGTTCCGACAAGAAGAGCGCCCAGTTGTTTGAACGTGAGATACACTTCGTTGTCATT
>JAGWND010000136.1 GCA_028873075.1 Bacteroidota bacterium | reverse complement strand
TGGAGTCTCAAAGTATCATTTCCCGATGTACCTCAAGGAAGTCGAATACCGTTTTAATCATCGGGAAGATAACTTGTTGAAACTTTTTACTAAAATCTATTTCGGTTACGTTTCTACCTAATTACCTATTTTTAATAAGCATGAATTTGAACCTTATTGGAAGGATGAAATAAGGGAGCTTCCGATTCCATGCTAGTGTTCAATGCAACGTTTTAATTCATAGAGTTTTGGGAATATACTCATGAATCTTCTCTTTCTCACATCTCGTCTTCCGTACCCACCGCATCGCGGTGACAAACTGAAGATTTACAATTTGATCAAACATCTCTCTCAACGAGGACATGAGATCACGTTGCTGTCTTTTATTTCCACAAGAAAAGAAAAAATTTCTTCAACTGCACTGTTGGAATTTTGTGTTGAAGTTAAAGCAATCCACCTTCCGCTGTATCAGTCAATTCTGAATTGCCTTTTTAATATTTTCTCTGCTGCGCCATTTCAAATTTTTTACTTCAAATCAAGAAAGATGAAACGGCTGATCGAAACAACTCTTTCATCAGGGGATTTTGACGCCATCCATGTTCATCTTATTCGAATGGCTCAATATGGTGTAGATGTGACAGGCATTCCCCGTATTCTTGATCTTACAGATGCCGGCTCGCTTTATCTTGAGAGATTCTTGAAGGTTACTAAGAATCCTTTTTTCAAACTCTTCTTAAAATCAGAATTAAAAAGGTTGAAGCAGTACGAAACTGTTTTGGAGAAGTTCGATACTTGTTTGGTTTGTTCTGCAGTGGATAAAGAAAGTCTTTTCCTGCGTGCTCCTCATGCTAAAATTGATCTCTTATATAACGGAATTGATTTAGACTATTTTACACCGGATGGAAGTGTAGCGGCAGACTCATCACGTATTGTTTATACGGGAAACATGTCGTATTATCCAAATGCTGACGGTGTAGTTTTTTTTGTGAATAAGGTTTTTCCGTTGGTGCAACAAAAACTTCCACACTCCAAGCTTTTCATTGTCGGTCAGAAGCCATCCCGTAAAATTCGGAGTTTACAGAACACTAATATCATTGTTACGGGTTTCGTTTCTGATATTAGAGAGCATTATCTTAGAAGTACCGTCGCAATTGCGCCGATTCGTTTCGGTGCCGGAACATTAAACAAAGTGCTTGAACCAATGGCGTTGGGCGTTCCAGTGGTTGCAACATCTATTGCCGCAGAAGGGCTTCCTGTTCACGATGAACGCGAAATCCTAATTGCAGATTCTCCGGAGGACTTCGCAGGAAATATAGTGCGGTTGCTTACAAATGCTCAGCTTCGGAAAGATATAAGTGAAAATGCCAGGCAGTTGGTTCGTAACCTATATAGCTGGTCTTCAATTGCTTCTACACTTGAAAATGTCTACGTGAGAGCCGCTCGCGAAATCAATTCATGAACCGTAAACTCGACACCACAAACATCGCCATTGATTTCCTCACCATTAACCTTGCGTGGTCGCTCTACTTTTTTTTGAGGACGTCAACGGAAATTGCGCCGATGTCGGTGAAGCCGGATTTTTGGCTTCCGATGTTTACCGTTTATATTTACTGGCTCATCGTTTTTTTCTTCTACGGTTTGTACCGCTCGTGGCATGCAGCATCGAGAACCGACGAGTTTCTTACCATCCTTAAAGCTGTCAGTGTCGGAAGTTTGATTCTTTTCTTCGTCATTTTCCTTAACGATATAAATGTTCAAACGCAAATTACTTCGCGGCTTATCATTCTTATGTATTGGGGAATTATGCTTCTTGCGGTCGGCTCGGGACGCGTAGTACATCGTACCGCACGTCGTCGGCTTCTCGAATCGGGTATCGGCCGCCGCAACACTGTTATCGTCGGCTGGAATAAACGAGGGCATGATCTTTTTGATCTTGTTCAGCAGCACCCGGCGCTTGGACATAAGATCATAGGGTTTGTGAAAGTTGATAGAAAAAAAGCAAGCACGGAATACAAGAATGTGAAAGTGTTGGGAACGGTGGAAAATCTTCCGTCACTTATTTCTTCGCGACACATTAAAGATGTTCTCATTGCACTCGAGTCGGATGATCACAATAAATTGTTAGAAGTGATCAGTTGCTGCAACGGCCACGACGTGAGCATGAAAATCATGCCCGATATGTACGACATCATCAGCGGGCAAGCGCGCACAAACCAGCTTTACGGCTTTCCGCTCATCGAAGTCATGCCGGAGATTATGCAGCCGTGGGAAGAAAGCGCGAAGCGACTGATGGATATTATCGTGTCGCTCCTTGTTCTCACGATTTCGGCTCCGCTGTGGCTTATCATCGGTGCTGCAATCAGGATTGATTCCGAAGGACCTATTGTGTACAGTCAGGAACGGGTGGGAAAAGAAGAAAAGATTTTCAAAATGCACAAGTTCCGCTCGATGCGTAACGATGCGGAGAAGAATACAGGACCGGTGTGGGCGCCTGTACATGATACACGCGTCACGCACGTCGGCAGATTCCTTCGCAACACGCGTCTTGATGAAATTCCTCAATTCATCAATGTGCTGCGGGGAGAAATGAGTTTGGTGGGACCGCGCCCCGAGCGCCCCTTCTTTGTCGAGAAATTGTCAAAAGAAATTCCCTTGTATCATCGCCGCTTGAAAGTGCGCCCGGGAATCACCGGCTGGGCACAAGTGAAGCAGGGATATGATCGCTCCATTGACGATGTGCGCTCCAAAGTCCGCTACGATTTATTCTACATTGAAAACATGTCGCTTCGCATGGATATCAAAATTCTTCTTTATACATTCTATGTGATGCTGACAGGGAAAGGGCATTAAGAAATTCTCATTATGCAGCTAGTCACTCTGAGCGAGGAGTCCCGCTTTCAGCGAGGCGATGAGTCGAAGAGCGAAGTCATCCTTCGACTACTAATGACATCGAGAAGAAAGAGGTTTTTCCGCCCTTCGACTTCGCTCAGGGCGACTGTCGTGGTGAGCGAAGTCGAACCACGACTACGAATGGCAAAGGATGTCATTGCAGAAGGAGATTCCACACCAAAGGCGTGAGAGAACCTCAGGGTGACTAAATTGCATTTGTCGGGTCGAAGTGTTGCTAACATCTTACGAAATATGATTGAGATTCAACAATGACAATTCAGATGGTAGATTTAGTGACGCAGTACAAGAAACTGAAACCGGAAATTGATGCGGCAGTTTCGAAAGTGTTGGAATCAGGGCAATTCATTTTAGGCAAAGACGTTGCTGAATTTGAATCTGCCGCTGCACGTTATGTCGGTGTAAAACACGCCATTGGCTGCGCCTCCGGCACCGATGCGCTGCAGATAGCGATCATGGCTCTTGGCTTGAAGCCCGGCGACGAAATCATCACGACGCCGTTCACGTTTTTTGCAACTGCCGAAGCGGCAGCATTGATCGGCATCATACCGGTTTTTGTTGACATCTCGGAAAAAACATATAATATGAGAGCTGACTTGATTGAAGCGGCGATAACTTCCAAAACAAAAGCGATCATGCCGGTGCATTTATTCGGCCAGCCTGCCGATCTCGATGAAATTCTCGACATTGCCCGCCGACGTCATTTATTTGTTATTGAGGACAATGCGCAGGCGATGGGTGCACTTTATCATGGGAAGAAAGCCGGAAGCTTCGGCGATCTGTCCTGCACGAGTTTTTTCCCGAGCAAAAACTTAGGCGCGTACGGCGACGCCGGCATGATTATGACGAATGACGCTGTGCTTGCAGAGAACGCGCGTATGATCGCACAGCACGGCTCGCGCGTTCGATACAAACACGAATTGCTCGGTGTGAACAGCCGATTGGATACGATCCAAGCGGCGATTCTTAACGTGAAGCTTAACTATCTCGATCATTGGAACGCCGCACGGCAACGAAACGCCGCGTTGTATAACAAAATGCTCGATGCTGAAGGAATTGTTAAACCTTTCGTAGCTCAGGAGCGTTCACATATTTATCACCAGTATTCGATTCGAGTCGGAAGGAGAGACGCGTTGCAGGAACATCTTCGGGCAAAAGGAATTCCGAGCGCGATCCATTATCCAATTCCCTTGCATCGGCAGGAAGCGTTCGGGAAAATTCCCGGCTTTGTTGAGAGGAACAAATCGTTTCCTGTTGCCGAGCACATAGCAAAAGAGATCATTTCTCTCCCTATGCATCCGGAATTAAGCGAAGAACAAATTACATTTATTGCAGAAACCGTTTCACGCTTCTATGCCTAAATCTCTCGTTATTACGCCGACATACAACGAAGCTCCGAATATCAAAAAGCTCATTGCAAAGGTTTTGCAATTGCCTTCCGACATTGAGATTCTGATCGTTGACGATAATTCTCCCGACGGAACTGCGGGCATCGTCAATGAAATTCAGAAAAACAATCCGCGCGCTCACTTGATTGAGCGCACGGGGAAAATGGGATTGGGAACGGCGTACGTTGAAGGCTTCAAGTATGCCATTGCCAACGGCTTCGATTACGTGTTCGAGATGGACGCAGATTTTTCTCACAACCCGAAAGAGATTCCGAATTTTTTAGCGAAGATTCAGGAGTACGACTTGGTGGTCGGCTCGCGGTATTCGCGCGGTATCAGCGTTGTGTATTGGCCGTTTCGCCGGCTGCTGTTGAGTTATTTTGCAAATCTTTACACGCGCGTTATTACCGGATTACCGCTGAAAGATGCGACCGGCGGTTTCAAATGTTACCGCAGAAAAGTTTTGGAAAGCATAGAGCTTTCAAAAATCAAATCGAATGGTTACGCCTTTCAGATTGAAATGAACTTCAAAGCATGGAAGAAAGGATTTCGTCTCTGTGAAATCCCGATTATTTTTGTTGATCGTGACCGGGGTGAGTCGAAAATGTCGAAGAACATCGTGTACGAAGCAGCGTTCATGGTCTGGAAGTTGAAATTCCGCAGTCTGGTCGGCATCCTCTGAAATTTCCTTTCCGAAAGATCATTCCGATGGATATTTCGGTCATCACTGTCAACTATAATGTGAAGGATTTTCTTCACAGTGCGCTGGTCTCTATCTTCAAAGCATTGAAGGGAATGAGGGGAGAAGTGTTTGTCGTTGACAATGCGTCTGACGACGGCAGCAGCGAAATGGTTCATCAATCGTTCCCTCGGGTTCACCTTATCGAGAATTTCACAAATGTCGGTTTTGCGAAAGCAAACAACCAGGCGCTTGCCCGCGCCCGCGGAAAATATCTTCTGCTGATCAATCCCGACACTGTTGTTCAGGAAGGAACATTCCGCACGCTGATAAAATTTTTTCAAGACAATCCCGATGTCGGCATGGCAGGATGTAAAATTTTGAATCCCGACGGCACGCTCCAGCTTGCGTGCCGTCGCGGTTTTCCTACGCCGTGGACCGCGCTGACAAAAGTGCTCGGGCTTGGCACGCTCTTTCCTTCTTCAAGGCTTTTTGCAAAATACAATCTTACCTACCTGAACCCCGACGAGAGCTATGAAGTGGATGCCGTCAGCGGCTCGTTTATGATGGTGCGGCGGGACGTGTACGAACAGATCGGCGGATTGGATGAAACATTTTTTATGTACGGCGAAGATCTTGATTGGTGCTACCGTGTCCAACGGGCCGGTTGGAAAGTCTTTTACGTCTCGGACACGCAGATCATCCATTACAAAGGAGAAAGCACACGCCGCAGCGACATTGATGAGCTTCGATTGTTCTATCAGGCAATGCGGTTGTTCGTTCGCAAGCATCACCGCGGCTCGTTATTCTTTGAAGCTATCATTGAATTCGGAATTCTTGCCCGCGCGTTTCTTGCGTTCATTGCGCGATTCGGCAAACCGTTGAGTGCCGCAGTAGCGGATGTTCTTCTCGTTGATGCAGCGATTCTTTCGGCAGCACTGTACCGTACGGGACGGCTGCATTCATTTCCGGATTATGCTTATCCGTGGGTTTTCATCATTCCTGCGCTTGTCGTCGTTGCGTCGCTCTATTTTTCGGGGGTCTATTCGTACCGAAGATTTTCGGTCTCGCGTTCCTTTGCAGCAGTGTTCATGGCATTCATTGTCATCTCGGCGATTACGGCATTCTTTCTCGAATTTGCTTTCAGCAGAATGGTCGTCATTCTTTCCGGCGTCGCCAGCGTGCTCGCAATCCCGGGGTGGAGAATACTGCTCCGGCTTTTCGGCATCGGCGGGAGAGTGACCCGAAAAACGCTTTTTGGCAAACGCACTTTGATTGTCGGTGTCGGTAAATCGGGAAAAGAGTTGTTGAAAAAGATTCAAAGCCACCCCGGCGACGGATACACCGTTGTCGGTTTTATCGATAACGACCGGCGACATCTCGGGAAAAAAATTTCAGGCGTTGAAATTATCGGTAGCATCGAGAACGTCGGCAAAGTCATTCAAGAACGGAAAATCAGCGAAGTGATTTTTTCCACCGATGCTCTTCCGTATTCAACGATCCTTTCGGTCATCGGGAAGAGCCGAAACCGCATGGTGAATTTTCGCCTTGTTCCGAAATCGTTGGAAGTGATCATCGGGAAAGCGAATGTTGACCAGCTTGATGAAATCCCGTTCATTGATATCGAATACAACATCAACAAATTTTCAAACCGCGTGGCAAAACGAACGATGGACATCGTGATCGCGCTTTTTCTTTTGATTTGCTGTGCGCCTTTTGTATATTTGAAGCACGTTGTAGGCCGCGCAGCGCCGTCCGACGTGGCGTCGCTTATGCGTTTGCTACCGCATGTTCTTCGCGGGTCTCTCAGTGTTGTTGGTCTGCCGATGGAAACAATGAACGGCGATCGGGCGCTGTCTCAAAAAAACGGCGTGTTTCTCGGCAAGCCGGGGATCACGGGAATTCTTCAAATTCATTCCGACACGAACGATCCTTCGTATAAACAGCTGAGCGGCGATGAGCGAGAGCAATATCTTCTGTACTATGCGAAGAACCAATCTCTCATTTTAGATTTTGAAATTTTGTTGAAAGCAACGATGCGCCGCGTGCATCGTGCGAAATGAGAGAGAATATTCAGGAGAATTCATGGCAAAAGTTGTTTTGGATTTTGAAAAACCGATAGTTGAACTTGAACAAAAAATCGAGGAGATGAGGAAACTCAGCGACAACCTCGACATTGCCGATGAAATAGCTACCTTGGAGAAAAAAGTGAGCCAATTGCGAGAAAATATTTTTTCAAACCTTACCCGGTGGCAGAAAGTGCAGCTTGCCCGCCATCCGGATCGTCCGTACACGCTCGATTATATCTCGATGATAATGACCGACTTTGTTGAGCTTCATGGGGACCGCGCGTTCAGTGACGACAAAGCAATCGTTGCTGGCTTTGCGCGTCTCGACGGTCAGCCGGTGATGGTCATCGGGCATCAAAAGGGACGCGATACCAAATCAAATCTTTATAGAAATTTCGGCATGCCGCAGCCGGAAGGCTACCGTAAAGCTCTTCGGCTGATGAAGCTGGCGGCAAAGCTCAGCCGTCCGATTATCACGATGATTGATACGTCGGGGGCGTATCCGGGAATCGAGGCGGAAGAGCGGGGACAGGGAGAAGCGATTGCGCGCAACCTTTTCGAGATGTCGCATCTTCCGGTGCCGATCATTGTCGCGATTATCGGGGAAGGTGCTTCGGGAGGTGCGCTTGGTATCGGCGTCGGTGACCGCGTGCTGATGATGGAAAACACGTGGTATTCCGTCATCTCGCCTGAATCGTGTTCGAGCATTCTCTGGCGAAGCTGGGATTATAAAGAGCAAGCCGCCGAGGCATTGCATCTTACGGCAAGAGATTTGATGGAGCAAAAGATTATTGATCGTGTTATTCCCGAACCGCCCGGCGGCGCGCATCGCAATCCGCAGCAAGCCGCGGCAATTCTCAAAGATACACTCATTGAGGAGTTGAAACTGCTACAAAAGATCAAGCCGGACAAGCTGGTCGAAAAGCGTATTGAAAAATTCGCGGCGATGGGGGAGTTTCATCCATAGAAATTGTATACATGGTTTGATGGATACATGGAAGACTCTGTATCCGACAATCCAAAGCCTGTTCTATGCTTTCGGTCATCACAGAAATACGCGTCCGGTACGCAGATACCGATCAAATGCGGTTTGTCTACTACGGAAAATATTTTGAATACTTCGAGCAAGGGAGATCGGATTTGCTTCGCCATGCCGGACTTCCATATCCGGAAATTGAAGCGATGGGGCTCTACCTTCCGGTCATTGAAGCATCAGCACGTTACAAAAAGCCTTCCCGCTATGACGATTTGCTGCGTGTTGAAACGTCGTTGCGCGAAGTTCCGGTCGCGCGCGTTCGGATCGAATATCGTGTCTTCCGCGAAGGTGAATCGGAATCGGCTGTTGAAGGCCACACTGTTCACGGTTTTGTGAACGCAAAAAACGGCAAACCGACACGGGCGCCGGAAAAATTTGTTGAAGCTATTAGTGAAGCTATGAGGAAAGCGCGACAATAATGGTTAAAAAGGAATTACTCGACATTCTCTGCTGTCCGAAATGCAAAGGCGATCTTGATTACAAGCCGAAAAACAATACGTTGACGTGCAAACAGTGCGGCGCGGTGTACGAAGTGAAAGACGACATCCCGATTATGCTTGTTGAAAACTCCGGGGGGACGGATGAGAACAAAGAATAATGATTGATATTCTCAGCGATAGCAGAGTAGGGCGGCTTATTGAACAAGCGTTGCAAGAAGATATTGGATTCGGCGATATCACCAGCGAGGCGGTCGTTGCCGAACAACAAATCAGTGCTGCCGTCATTCTTCCGAAAGAGAACGGGATTATTTCCGGCGTCGAATTATTTCTGGTCGTCTTTCAATATATTGACGGTCAAATCAGGATTGAGTTCGATCTTTCTGACGGCAACATGTGTGCTGCTGGACAGCCGGTAGGAAAAATGGAAGGACCGGCGCGGAGCGTTTTAACGGGAGAGCGTGTCGCGTTGAACTTTCTCCAGCGCATGTCGGGCATTGCCACAATGACGCACAAATTTGTTCATGCAGTTGACGGCACGAATGCGAAAATTACCGACACTCGGAAGACAACGCCGGCAATGCGGATACTTGAGCGGAAAGCCGTTGTTGACGGCGGCGGCGTGAACCATCGTTTCGGTTTGGATCAGATGGTATTGATCAAGGACAATCATATCCGAGCGGCGGGAAACATCGGGAATGCAGTTGCACGGTGCGTACAATATCTTCACGACCATCACATCGAAGCAAAGATTGAAGTCGAAACTACTTCGCTCGCTCAGGTAGAAGAAGCATTGCTCTGCGCCGGTGTAAACAGAATTATGCTCGATAATTTTTTATTGAACGACATGGCAACAGCAGTTCGTCG
>JAGWND010000135.1 GCA_028873075.1 Bacteroidota bacterium | reverse complement strand
GATGTACCTGCGCGGCATTGACTTGCAGAAGCGGGCGTACTCGCTCACGATCTTCTACAACAATGTCAACGGCTTGGCGGAAGGGAGTCCGATCACGGTCGCAGGACTGACGGTCGGCAAAGTCGAGTCAATGAAGCTTGCCGGCACTTCGATTGCCGTCAATGTTTCCATTCAGAAAAAAGTTCAGCTTCCGAAAGATTCGAAAGCGTACATCAAAAGCTCGAGCATTATGGGAGGGAAGCTGATTGCGATTTCGCCCGGCGTGCAAACAAGGATGTTAGAAGACGGCGATTCGCTCAGCGGTGCGTACGAAGCCGATTTGACAGAGCTGACATCCACACTTGCGCCGATCTCGTCGAATGTTCTCGGTATTCTCGAGCGGGTGAACACAACATTTGACGAGAAAACGCGGAAACACATTCAAGGCATTTTGTCGGACGTCAACAGCTCTTCTTCTGAATTGGATGCGCTCATTCAAGCAGAAGGCAAGCGGCTCGATTATGCGATTGGAAATTTCGCGACGTTTTCTTTGAACCTTTCCCGCTTTGCTTCCAATCTCGATACTATTGCGCTTTCACAGCGCACGAACCTCGATACGACCATTTCTACCGTTCGCAAGGTGACAAGAAATCTGCACGAGACGTCGGAGAATTTGCGGCGAACATCGCAGTCGCTCGATGATGTGCTGTCGAAAATTCAGAAGGGGCAAGGAACGCTCGGCAAGTTGGTGCACGAAGATAATTTGTACAACCACATGGACAGCCTCGCCGTAAATTTGAACGCGCTCATCAAAGACCTGCGCGACAACCCGGGGCGGTACGTGAAGGTGAGCGTCTTCTGAGAAAAATTGCCCCGAAGCCGCAAAGACACGAGAAGAGAGAAGAGCTGGATAACCGGATGAATGGACTGATGGATAGATGCTTTGACATTTTCCAGCAATACGATAATCCAACGATCCATTTCTTTGTGTCTTTGTGATTTGGCGGTTAGCCAGTTAACATCACATGAAAGCGATTGTTCTTCACGAAATCGGGGAGCCGGAAAATCTTCGTTATGAAGATGTTCCCGATCCGAAACCTGAAAGCGGAGAAGCGATTGTGCGCCTGCGTGCGGCGGCGCTGAATCGCCGCGATGTTTGGATTCGCACGGGAAAATATGCCGGTATCAAGCTTCCGGTTATTCTCGGCTCAGACGGCGCGGGTGAAGTTGTTGCTGTGGGGAACGTGAAGGATAAATCGTGGATCGGGAGATCCGTCGTCATCAATCCTACACTGGAATGGGGAAACGATCCGCGCGTGCAGTCGCCAACGTTTCGCATACTCGGTCTTCCCGATAACGGAACGTATGCACAGTTCGTAAAAATTCCGGTGATAAATCTTTTTCCGAAGCCGGCAAATCTTTCGTTTGAAGAAGCGGCGGCAATTCCGCTTGCATCGGTAACAGCATACCGCGCAGTGGTAACACGCGGTCAAGTGCAAGCCGGCGAAACGGTTCTTGTGACAGGGATCGGCGGCGGCGTGGCGGTTGCAGCGCTTCAAATTGCGCATTCGCTTGGTGCGAACGTGATTGTAACATCGGGGAGCGATGAGAAGTTGGAGAGGGCGCACGCACTCGGCGCAATTGGCGGAGTGAATTATCATGCGGAGAACGGGGGGAATACGGTCCGTTCGCTTGCCGGCGGCGAAGGCGTTGATGTGGTTATTGACAGTGTCGGCGGAGAGATGTTCAACAGAGGAATTGATTTATTGAAACCGGGCGGGCGCTTCGTTTCGTACGGCTCGACAACAGGCAACGCCGGCAATCTGACGCTGCGGAGAATTTTCTGGAAGCAGTTGACGGTGTTGGGTTCGACAATGGGAACACCGGAGGATTTTTCGGCGATGCTTCGGTTGTACGAACGGAAAACAATTCAGCCCGTGATTGATTCGGTTGTTCCGTTTGAGCACGCACGCGAGGCGCACAGAAGAATGGAGCAAGCGCAACAGTTCGGGAAAATTGTGCTGAGAATTGGGTGAAGAACCCTACAAAGGTTTGTAAACCTTCGCAAGGTTTCGTTGCGTTGTTACTTCCCGATCACTCCCATCGCTTTTCGCAGACGAATCAGCGAGCTGTTGTAATCGGCGAGTGCTTGAATATACGTGATGCGCGCGTTGGAGAGAGAAACCTGCGCATCGGTAATTTCAATCGGCGAGCCGACGCCGGAGTTGTAGCGTCCTTCAGCAAGCTTCAGATTTTGTTCCGCCTGTGTCACCAACTTTTGCGATGCACCGATGCGCTCCCCCGCTTCGTTCAGCGAAAGATAATTCTGCTCGACATCGAGCCGCACCGATTCTTTCAGCAGATCGAGCGATGCTTGCGCCGCATTCGTGTTCGCCTCTGCCTGCTGCACTTGTGCTTCAACATTAAATCCCTGAAACACCGGCACGCTGAGCGTAATGCCGCCGTTCCAGCGGCTTAGCAACTTGTTATAGTCGAACCCGTTCCATGTGTACGAGCCGTTGAACATGAGCGATGGAAGATTCTGATTCCATGCCGTGGACGCAAGCTCTTGGTTTGCGCGAACCCGGGCTTCCGCAGCCAGCACGGTACTTGACCGGAGTGCGATCTCTTTTGCAGAATCAAGCGGCATGGCGAACGGCGTCGTTTCAAAATTGTTCTGCACGGCGTACACGTGCGTTGGATGCACTCCCATTGCGTTCTCCAACTGCACTTTCGCGATGCTTACCTGATTCCGCGCGTGAATAAAATTGACATTCGCGTTCGCTACATCCACCTCGGCTTTCGTTACATCGAACTCCGGCCTGCTGCCGACTTTGTAAAATGCCTGCGCCTCTTTCAAGTGATCTTCCGCCTGCTTCACCGCTTCCTCATTCACATCCACCAACCGCTTCGCCTGAACAAACGTGATGTACGCGAGCTCGACATTCATGATCGCATTGTCGCGCGTTGAAGTGTAATCGAGCGCGCTTGCGTCGTACAACTCTTCCGACGCTGAAACACGTCCGCCGGTTCTTCCGAAATCATAGATCGTTTGTTGAAGCGTCGCACCCGTGGAATAGTTGTTATAGAATTGTGTACGGGCTGGAAACGATGGGTTGAAAACGAACGCGCCTCCCGTGCGTGTACCGGATGCTGTGAGATTCAGTACCGGAAAATAGCTTGACTGTGCTTGAGTAACGGAGGAAGATGTTGACTGCATCGCCGCTTCGGCAGAGCGGAGCAGCGGCTGATGGTCAAGCGCGATGCGAACGGCTTGCTCCATTGTGAGCGAATCGGTAATGAGTGTCGAATTGTTGGTTTCAATTTGTGCGGTGCCGGTTGCCATGATGAAACATATTCCCAGCAAAAAATAAATTGACCGCCTCTTCATTTCCCCCTTACAGGGAGAAAAATGTTCCCTCCCCTGCACGGGGAGGGTTAAGGTGGAGTCTGATGCCGAAGAAAAACATTCTTTTGAAAACAGAATCTTATTTATTCGAGAGTTTAGTATTTTCATTTTACAGTGGCCTCCTCTGCGCCCGGCAGCCGAGCCGGAGCTTCGAGCGCTTCATCGTATACTAATTCCCTTTTGAATCGTTCTTCAAAGATTGTGTAGAGAACCGGGACGAAGAACAGTGTCAGCGTTGTCGAAACTGTCAATCCGCCGACGACAGCGATAGCGAGCGGTGCTTGCGTTGATTCGCCGCCTAACCCGATTGCCATCGGAATAAGTCCGAGAACAGTCGCAAGCGATGTCATGAGAATCGGCTTCAACCGAGTTCTGCCCGCTTTCAACACGGCATCGTGCAGTTCCGACCCGCTCCGGCGGAGGCGGTTGGTGTAATCCACGAGAAGAATTCCGTTACTGACGACAATTCCCACCATGACAATAATTCCCTGGAACGATGTTACCGACAGCGTCGTGTTGGTGAGAAACAGCATCCAGAAAACTCCGATGATGCCGAGCGGCACGGTGAACATGATGATGAACGGATCAATCAACGATTGAAACTGCGATGCCATGACGACATACACAAGAAGAATTGCAAGCCCGAACGCGAGACCAAGGGCTTGAAACGTTTGTTTCTGCTGTTCGACATTCCCGCCAAGGTGCAGCTCAAAGCCAGACGGAACCTGTATCGTGTCGAGACGCGCCTGAATATCTTTTGCTACACTGCCGAGGTCCCTGCCTTTCACGTTTGCCGTAACATCAACGATGCGCTGCTGGTATTTCCGGTCTATCTGCACCGGCGCGGAAGTCTTTTCGATTGTTGCAACGTTCCCGAGCAGCACCGGATCTCCGCTTGCCGTTGTGAGGACGATCTTTTTCAAATCATCAATGTTGGAACGGAAGTCTTCGTTGAGGCGAACGAGAATATTGTACACGTTCCCGTTCACCGGATCGGTGAAGAGCGACGCAACCGAGCCGTTGATGTACGTGCTGATTGTGTTTGCAACCTGTGCAACATTGAGACCGAGAACGCCTGCTTTATCCCGGTCAATCTTCACGCGAAGTTCCGGCAAATTGTCATCGCGGCTCACCTGCACGTCCACCGCGCCGGGCGTTGATTGAACAATGGATTGAACTTCTTTTGCCAATGCAGAACCCCGATCAAGATCGAAACCGCGGACTTCTACATCTATCGGTGCGTTCGAGCCGAAGTTCAAAAGGAAACTCAAAAATCCGCCGGGGTTCAGGAACACTTGTGCACCGGGAGTTCGTGTCAGCTTCGGCCGCAGCGCGTCCACAACTTCAAACACGGTTCGCTTTCGCTGATCGGCAGGAATGAGCGCCACGCGGATGTTTGCGGCATGGCTTCCCGAATTCCGGCTGAAGAGACTTCCGCTGCGCGCGGAAGGAACACCGATATCCGAGATCATCGTTTGCAGCTCGGGAACATTTTGCGTGATGATGTTCTCGAGTTGCTCGACCGTTTTTTGCGTTTCTTCTGCGCGCGTTCCGACAGGCAGCTTCACCGTAACACCGAACTGCCCCTCATCCTGCTGGGGAAAAAATTCAGTTCCGATAAATTTGAAAAGTCCGAAAGAGATCAGCGATATGCCGACAATGCCGAAGATAACGACACGACGGTGATGAAGTGTCCATTGCAATCGCTGTTCATACCACGTATCCAGCATTTCTAACCAGTCGTGCGCGGCAACGCGTACGCGGTCGGAAAACTTTGTCGAAGCGCGGTCCAATTCTTTTTCGGGAGGAAGGTACGTCAGGCACATCAACGGCGTCACGGTGCGCGAGACGAAGAACGATCCGAACAGCGCAACAGCGATCGTCAGCGTCAGCGGAACGAAGAGAAGCTTCGCAACACCGGAGAGAAAGATGACAGGAAGGAACACGATTACGGTTGAGAGCGTCGAGATGAAAATCGGCGCAGCAACCTCTTTTGCCGCTTCAAGCGTTGCTGCAATTTTCGACTGGCCGGCTTTCCGGCCGTTGTAATGACGGGAAATGACTTCGAGTTCAACGATGGAATCGTCTACGAGCCGTCCGACAGCAAGCGCCAAGCCGCCGAAGGTCATAATGTTCAGCGTAACATTGCCGAAGCGGAACATGATGAAGGTGATGAGAATGGAAAGAGGTATCGCGACGATGATTATGATCGTTCCCCGCACGTTGCGGAGAAAAAGAAGAATAATGATCATCGCGAGAACCGCACCGAACATCGCCTCGCGCTGCAGCCCCGAAATTGTCTGGCGGATGTAGAGCGATTGATCGAACGATAAGGACATGCGCACCGATTCGGGAACACCGGCAAGATGCGGCAGCGCGCGAAGCACATTATCAACGACGTTCACGGTGTTGGCACTCGCTAACTTTTGCACGCTCAACATCACGCCGGGCTTTCCGTTGATCCGCACAATTTCCGTTTGTTCCTGATAGCTGTCTTCTACCGTGCCGATATCCTTGATACGGATCGGAACGCCGTTCACGGTTTTCACGATGATGGTTTCCATCGGCTTCACGACGTTGAACTGGCTTTCCGTCTTCAGCGAGTAATCGAATTTCCCTGTTTTGAGATCGCCGGATGGAATAATGAGATTGGCGTTGGCAACCGCTGTCATCACCGCTTGCACCGGAAGCTGCAACGCTTCCATCCGCTTTTCATCGAGCGTGACATGAATTTCGCGGATGCGTCCGCCCAGCACTTGCGCCGATGCAACGCCGGGAAGATGTTCGATCTGCGGCTCAATCGTGTTGAGCGCAAGGTCGTACAAATCTCTCTCGTCCATATCGGAGTTGATGCCGATAACGCAGACCGGCAAATTTGAAAGATCGAAGCGGAGCGTTACGGGCTGCGAAACGCCGGTGGGAAGCTGGTTCAAAATGCGGTTGACCCGCTGGATGACGTCAACCATTCCGACATCGGTGTCTGCATTCCAATTGAAATTGATGCGCACCTGCGAGATGCCTTCGCGCGTCGAGGACTGCACATAATCCACATCGTTCACAGAGCTGACCGTTCGCTCGATGATCGTTGTGACGGATTGCTCCATGTCAAGCGGTCCGGCGCCCGAATAAAATGTTATGGTGCTGACGACAGGAATAGTAATGTTGGGAAGAAGATCAATGGGAAGCTGCTCTAACGAAATAAATCCCATCACGATGATTGTTACCGCAATAAGGAAGGTCGAGATTCGGTACTTTAAAGCGAGCCGAGTAAGCCACATAAAATTTTTTTCTCCGCCTACTGCTGAACGGTAACAGGACTGCCGTCATGAAGAAACTGCTGTCCTGTCGTGATGATCGTTTCGCCGCCCGTTAGACCGGAAGTAATTTCGGTGCGCGTACCTATTTCAATACCGGTTTTCACGCGGATTTTCTTTGCCGCGTTGCTGTCCGAAGGACTCCCTTTGGAGGAGAGCGCGAAGACGAACTGCCCGACGTTATCTTTCATCAGCGAGTATGTC
This sequence comes from Bacteroidota bacterium, assembly GCA_028873075.1. Classification (GTDB taxonomy): domain Bacteria; phylum Bacteroidota; class Ignavibacteria; order UBA10030; family UBA8401; genus JAJYOI01. Next base: position 2,499 of record JAGWND010000135.1, on the reverse strand, counting down.
GGTACTGTTACCGCATCCGGGTGCTGCGCAACGACGAGCGTAACGGTGGCGAACATGCCGGGCTTCAACGAGTTATCTTCATTCGGAATATCTATTTCAACCGCCATCGTTCGTGTCGAAAGATCTACCGCTTCGCTGAGGCGGGAAATCGTGCCGTCGTAATTTTTTCCCGGGAATGCATCAACAGCGACGATCGCTTTCTTTCCGGGGGAGATGAGGGGAATGTCTTTCTCTAACACGTTGACGATGACCTTGACACTGCTCAAGTCCATCAGTGAAAAAAGCGTCGAGTTGTTGCCCGTAACAAGCGCGCCGGGGTCGAGGTACCGCTTTGTAATGAAACCGGAGAACGGCGCCGTGATGCGCGTGTAACCCAATTTCGTTTTCGCGTTCTCGTAATTAGCGAGAGCGACTTTCATCGCCGCTTCGGCGTTGTCGCGATCCTGTTTGGCAATGAGATTTTGTTTCAGCAATTCCTCATTGCGCCTGTAGATGATGCGGGCGTTGGCGTATGTCGCGGCTGTTTGCTGCACTTGCTGGTACAATTCCGTTGGATCTATAACTGCGAGAAGCTGATTGCGCCGCACACGTGACCCCATATCCACGAGCACGCGCTCAAGATTCCCGCTGACTTTTGAAAAAATATTCGCTTGTTGAATGGCGATCACGTCGCCGTTGAATTGCAGCTTGTATTCGACATTTTCGCGCGCTGCGTGTTCTACTTTTACTATTGGAACAGTGCTACGCCGCGCGTCCGCCGAATTTCCGATGGAGCTGAAGCGCGCGACAACGAGAATAATGAGGACAAGAGCAATGATTCCGATAATGAGATATGTCCGCGTTTTTTTCATAGTAAAGCTTCTTGTCGTTATTCTCCCTCACCCCTTTCACTCTCCCGTTGGGAAAGGGGGGACGGGGGTAAAGGAGGGATTACGTTTAACTTATTTTTCGACTTGTTCAGTTGATTAGTTGAAAATATATGAAAAAAAGATTTCAAACTCCACTTTTGATGTTTCTTCACTTGCTCTACTGATCACCGGGGAATTACATTCGCGGGATTGCATAGAGGAATTAACCGGATTCCGGAATTAGACGTTCCCCCGCCATGAATGTTTAATGGCAACGACGCTTTACGCTGCCCGCAGCGCGTTGATGATGTTCAGGCGCGCGGCGCGGAACGCAGGCAGAAACCCGCCGACAAATCCCATTGCGAGCGAAAAGATAAGCGTGCCGAGAACAATTCCCGGTGTCAGTGAAAAACCGAACGCCAATTCTGAGAACGATCCGAAGTTTGTCGTCGAGAAGTTCACGAACTGAAGCAGCGAGGCGATGGCGACACCGATGGTTCCGCCGATGAGCGAGAGCATGAGCGATTCGACGAGGAATGCGGCGAGCACACTGCGCCGACGGAAGCCGAGCGCGCGCAGTGTTCCGATTTCTACCGTGCGGTTCGAAACCGCGGCGTACATCGTGATCATCGCGCCGATCATTGCACCAAAACTGAAAATAACGGTGATGACCAAACCGAGCGCACGGATAAAGACCGCCATGAACTCAGACTGCTCTTCGTAATATTTTTTTTCACGCTTTGCCTCAAGCTCCTGCAGGCGCTGTTCGGAGGCAAGCTTTGTTTTCAGCGCTTCAAAATCGCCCGGGTCTTTCAATTTCACCGTGAGCGAGGAATAGACCGGGCGGTTGAAGGCGAGCATCAGTTGTTCCGCATCCCCCCAAATTTCGGACGCAAATCCTGTTTTCCCTGCATCGAACAACCCGACGATCGTCCACACGTTTGTGCCAATTTGAATTTTCCGGCCGATTGCCGTGCCGTCAAACTCATCGGCGATGGCATTGCCGATCACAATTTCGTTCGAGCCGAATTGCAGCATCCGCCCTTCTTTCAGTGTTACCTCGGGATGAACCGCGAGAATTTCAGGAGAAACGCCGCGCACGGTGACATTTCCCATGTCGTTCGTTTTTTTCTTGTGAAGATTGATGATTGTCACCATGTTTGCCGAAGCCAGCGGCTTGCCGGTGTTATCCGCCGCGATTTCAGGGAATGTTTCAATGAGCGATGCCGATTCACGGCTGACCGCGCTCAGCAATTCGCTCTGTGCCGATTTTCTCAGAATGACGACATTATCGTCGGAGCCGGTTGCAACAAGCGTTGCCTTCACGCCGTGCGCAAGCATAAGCACGGCAGCAAAGACAAAGACAACGAGCGCAATGCCGCCGACTGTCAGTAGCGTTGTGAGACGCCGCGTCCAGAGATTCCGAAAATTATATGAAAGCGGTATTTTCATGATACGTGATGAAAAAAGAGTAACGTTGCAAAAATCTTGGTCTTTGGATTATTGGAATTCCATTATTCCACCGTTCATTACAGTCGTTCGCTTATTTCGCAGACAAAAGCACATCATCCAATCTGGCGCAAGCCATCCACGATGTTAATGTTCGCCGATCGCATGGCAGGGAAAATTGCCGCCGCTGCACCGATGACGA
>JAGWND010000134.1 GCA_028873075.1 Bacteroidota bacterium | reverse complement strand
CAGAATCGTATTCCGATTTGCTGTTACGTGAGGACCTGTAATTTGTGCAAACGGCATTGAAAATTCTTCGAGCAGAATTGCAAACGCAGAGCGCTTTTTTTATATTTGTTCAGACTTTGAAAGGGCCCTTAGCTCAGTTGGTTAGAGCGGCAGACTCATAATCTGCGGGTCGCAGGTTCAAGTCCTGCAGGGCCCACCAAATATTGCAGGCAGATTGTAAATTGAAGATTGAACATTGAGAATTGAATATTGAGGATTTAAAGCTTTGGGATTCACGATTCAAGGCTCAGCATCTGACTCCTAATTTCTGACTTCTGATCTCTGGTCTCGCATGAAACTTTCTTTCCATCCTCACACGCTTGAGCTGAAACACGTCTTCACCGTTGCTGAAATGTCCCGTTCCACAACCCCCATTATGCTTACTGAAATTGAGCACGAGGGGATTGTCGGCTACGGCGAGGCTTCAATGCCCCCTTATTTGGGAGAGTCTCACAAAACAGCGGCGGAATTTCTTTCGAAAGTTGACTTGAGCAAATACGAAAACCCGTTCGAGCTTGAAACTATTCTTACTGATATTGATACAATTGCACCGGGGAATTGCGCTGCAAAAGCTTCAGTTGATATTGCTCTCCATGATCTCGTTGGCAAGCTGTTGAACAAACCTTGGTACGACATTTTGGGTTTCGACAAAAATAAAACGCCGCACATTTCGTTCACCATCGGCATTGATACGCCTGAAGTTGTTCGTCGGAAAGTAAAAGAGGGAGAAGAATACAAGATCATTAAAGTGAAATTGGGAAAAGAGAACGACAAGGAAATGATCGAAACAATTCGCTCGGTAACGGATAGACCGCTCACCGCCGACGCGAATCAAGGTTGGAAAGACAGAAATTATGCCGTTGAGATGGCGCATTATCTGAAAGAGAAAGACGTCTTGTATCTCGAACAGCCGATGCCGAAAGAAGATGTGGAAGGCAACGCGTACGTGACGGAGCACAGCCCGATTCCCACCATCGCTGATGAAGCGGTACAGCGCCTTGCCGATCTCAAAAACGCACACGGCGTTTATTCCGGCATCAATATTAAGCTGATGAAATCCACCGGTATGCGCGAGGCTCACAAAATGCTGCTTCTGGCACGGGCGCTCGGCATGAAAGTAATGATCGGCTGCATGACCGAAACTTCGTGCGCTATTTCTGCCGCATCGCAGCTTTCACCGATGGTGGATTGGGCTGATCTGGACGGCAATCTTCTTATTAAGAACGATATTTTTTCGGGAACAAAAATCGTTGACGGACGTCTAAAGCTTTCAAATAAACCCGGCATCGGCGTGACAAAGAAACAACGTACGCTATAGTAGTGCAGTTCGTAAACTTTTAAGCGCTGAATTTCTACAAGTACTATACTTATGGCAATCACAGTCAGGAATCTGACGAAACTTTACGGCGATGAAAAAGCCGTTGACAATATTTCGTTTGAAGTCAAGAGCGGTGAAATCCTCGGGTTTCTCGGTCCGAACGGGGCAGGAAAAACAACAACGATGAAAATTATCACCTGTTACATGCCGCCGACTTCCGGTACGGTAACGGTTGATGATTTGAATATTGCGGACCACTCTCTTGCTGTCCGAAGAAAAATCGGCTACCTGCCTGAATTGAACCCTCTCTATCTTGACATGAATGTTGTCGAATATTTGGAGTATGCGGCACAGCTTCATGGCATGGAAAAAGCCCGCATCAATCATCAGCTTAAGGAAATGATCGAAGTGTGCGGGCTCCACGATGTCCGGCATAAAGACATCGGCGAGCTTTCGAAAGGATACCGCCAGCGCGTCGGCTTGGCGCAAGCGATGATTCATGACCCCGATGTGCTGATTCTCGACGAGCCGACAAGCGGTCTTGATCCGAACCAGATCATCGAAATTCGCAATCTCATCCGTCATTTAGGCCGTGCGAAAACCGTGATTCTCTCGACTCATATTTTACCGGAAGTGCAGGCAACATGTGACCGCGTTGTGATTATCCATGAAGGAAAGATCGTTGCCGATGGAACGCCGAATCAATTACAGCAGGATTTTCAAGGCTCCGAAGTTTTGACGATAGAGTTGAAAGCTTCTGCGTCGAATCCGATGGAAGAATTGTTTCCTAAGATCAAAAGCCACCACGAAGTTCTTTCCGCAGATTATCAGCCGATCGGGGACGGAATGCATCGCATTACGGTAAAGCTGAATCAAGGAAACGATATCAGAGAAAAGATTTTCCGTCAGGCAGTTGCCGAAGGGTGGGTGCTGTTGGAAATGCACCGGAAGGTAACAAGCCTTGAAGAAGTATTCCATAAATTGACGGTGACGCCGGCGGATGATAGCCGCAAAGCTATGGAGACACAAACACTATGACAGCAAATTTGAACTTCAACAACGTCAAGCCGATTTTTCTAAAAGAACTTCGCTCCTATTTTAATTCTGCAGTTGCCTACGTTGTGATTGTTGTTTTTCTTCTTATTGTCGGATGGTTCTTCACAAGCGATCTTTTCTTGATGGACGTTGCTTCGCTCCGCATGATGTTCGAGATTATCCCGGCGGTATTCCTTTTTGTTATTCCCGCAATCACGATGAGGCTAGTATCCGAGGAGAAGAAATCGGGAACGATCGAATTGCTGACAACAAAGCCGCTCATGGATGCGGAAATTATTGCCGGAAAATTTCTTGCCGCGTGGGCGCTGGTCGGTATTGCATTGCTCCCCACACTTCTGTATTACATCACGGTTGCTGTGCTCGGAAGTATTGACAACGGACCGGTGATCGGTGGTTATGTCGGCTTGCTCCTTATGGCAGGCGTCTATGTTGCGATCGGACTTTTTGCATCGAGTCTTACTGAAAATCAGGTTGTTGCTTTCATCATCGGTTTTGTATTCGTCTTTGCACTCTACATGCTGGATAAAATTCTTTTTTATTTGCCGGGCTGGCTTGCATCGGCAGTCGAGTTTTTGGGAATTGATTATCATCTCTCGAATATTTCCCGCGGCGTCATCGATACGCGCGATGTCATTTATTTCATTTCTGCGTTGATATTTTCCTTGTATTTGTCGGTGCTTTCACTGCAACGAAGAAGTTGGTGAACAAAGCTATGAATTTCTCTTCAAAAAAATCCCAAGCGATCACAACAGCGCTGCTTGTTCTTGCGATTCTCATTGTCGTCAATATCATTTCTATCCGTATCTTCAGCCGGTTTGATCTTACCGCGCAGAAGCTGTATACGTTGACCGATGCGAGCAAAAAACTCGTTGCCTCTCTTGACGACCGCGTTAATGTGAAAGCGTATTTTACGGAGGACATTCCTGCGCCGTACAACAACACCCGCCGAGAAGTTCTCGATATGCTCAATGACTACAAGGCATATTCTCACGGCAATCTTCATTATGAATTTATCAGTCCTGAAGGAGAAAAGGGGGAGCAGGAAGCGCAGGAGGCGGGGATTCCTCCTGTTCAGGTTCAGGTCGTCAATCACGACAAGTTAGAAGTGAAGCGCGCGTACATGGGTTTGGTGATGATGTATGAAGACAGAAAAGAAACGCTTCCTGTCATTCAAAATATAGGTTCATTGGAATACGATATCAGCAGTGCCCTGCACCGGCTGACAACAAGGGAGAAAAAGAGGGTTGGGTACACGACCGGACATGGAGAAACCGAGTTCACCTCGATGAAGCAGGTCTATCAAGAGCTTTCGAAACAATACGACATAGTTCCGGTTGACTTATCAAAACCGATGCCGATTGCCTCCGACATTTCCGCTCTCGTGATAATCGCTCCGACAAAAACGTTCAACGATTCGACGAAGTACGAAATAGATCAATACCTGATGCGCGGCGGGAAAATCGCTTTTCTGCTGAATGCCGTGAACGCAACGCTTCAGCAACAATATGCCCGACCGCTTTCACTCGGTTTGGACGATCTTCTCGCGCAGTATGGTGTTCGAGTCAATCAGGATTTGGTAAGAGACGCACAATGCGCCAATATCAATTTAATGCAGCAGCAAATGGGATTTACGATTCAAAGTCAGATTCCGTTTCCGTACATGGTTGCAGCGTCCAACTTCAGCTCTTCAAACATGATTGTCAAGGATTTGCACCATCTCATTTTCCCTTTTGTCAGCTCCGTTGATACGAGCGTCGTCGCTTCGAAAGGATTGAACGCTGAAGTGCTTGTTCGTTCTTCAAATCACAGCGGGAGACAAACGGGATTTTTCCCCATTGATCCGATGCACCGTTATACTCTTGAAGAATTGTCAGAATCGGATATTCCTCTTGTTGTTGCAGTTGACGGTTCCTTCAAGAGTCTCTTTGCGGGGAAAAAATTTTCTGCCAATGCGTCGGGAAGTTCGCTTGATAAAAGTCCGGACACGCGGATTATCGTTGCCGGCGACGGAGATTTTATGAACGATGATGTAACGCGCAATCCCGACAATCTCGCGTTCTTTGCAAACATGGTAGATTATTTAACCGACGATGCAGGTCTCATCACCATTCGTTCGAAAAATGTCGAGTTGCCGTCGCTAGAGGAAGTTTCGGACGGAACGAAGAGCACGGTGAAGTACGGCGACCTTCTTGCGCCGCCTTTTTTCGTGATTGTCTACGGTCTGTTTCGCTGGCGTTCCCGTCGTGCGCGGAAAAAAATAGCTATCTGAAACTGAAGTCCCGTTAAACGTAGCAGAACATTTTATTGCGATGAAGAAAAATACTTACCTCCTCGGAGCCGTGTTATTGATCCTGCTCGTTGCAGCTTACTACGTAATGAACATGCCCGGTGAAGTGAACAAGAGTACCGAACAGTCCAGGTTATTTCTTTCTGTTGATTCATCTGCGGTAGATAAGATAGAAGTAAAAAGTCAGACCTCCGATGTTACTCTGGAAAAAGTTGGCAGCACGTGGTATGTTTCGTCTCCTGTGTATTATCGCGCAGATCAACAAGCAGTGGCACGTGCAGTGCATGCATGCAAAGCACTTTTGGTGCTCAATCTCGTCTCTGATAAACCGGAAAAGTTTTCCCTCTTTCATGTTGATTCGACCGGCACGTTGGTTCACTTGTTTCAAAACGGAACGATGAAGTCGGCATTTGTTATCGGCAAGATGGGTCCCGATTACACCGATTCGTATGTGCGCATGGCAGATGCAAACCAGGTGATGCTTGCAAAGGGTGTTTTGGAGTACACCTTCAGCCGCCAATTGAAAGAATGGAGAGACAGGACCATCATCAATATTCCGCGTGATGAAATCACAGGCGTCTCCGTTCGCAACGGCAAGGAGTCATACCAGTTGGCGAAAAAAGACAGCGTGTGGCTGCTCGACGGTAAAAGCGCAAAACTTTCGGCAGTAAACAGCCTCATCGCTTCGCTCTCCAATGTTCAAGCTGACGATTTTGAAGATTCCGCTCTAACGCCGGCACCGAAAATTTCTTCCTCCCTTTCTTTTGCCGGAATGCAACTTCGTTTTGCAGAGGATGGAAAGGACAAGTATTACGTCCAAGCTTCAAATTCGGCGCAATGGTTTATTGTAGAAGGATGGCGGGCAAAGGAGATTTTGAAAGAAAAAAAAGACCTTCTTGAATAACCGCTTGCGTTCAGTGCTATAGTTTTGTATATTTTCCACCATATGCGGAAGTGGTGGAACTGGCAGACACACCATCTTGAGGGGGTGGCGCCCAAAAGGCGTGCGGGTTCAAGTCCCGCCTTCCGCACGAGTTATCAGATGTTTTGAACATTTTTGCAGGTGCCGTCATGAAACGTTTCTACAGTGTCGTAGCATTGACGATTGTCGCATTCCTCGCATTCGGGGGCGTGATCAGGCAGGGGACACTGAATGCATACAGCAGTGGATCGAATATTGTCGTTCAATGGCAGACAGATGATGAATCCAACGTCGCGCATTTTTACGTTCAGCGCAGCACGTCGGTAAGTGACGGCTTTCTGGATGTAAGTTCGGCAATTTCCCCCAAGGGAAATAATGTTACCTACCAGTTCACCGATTATTCAGTTTTTAAGACATCAGAAACAAACTATTATTACTACAGAATTCGGATCGAGGGGAAGGATGGCACGGAGAGCTATTCGGAGACGAAATTAGTCACGCACAACACATCCGGTGTTCGGCGAACGTGGGGGAGCCTGAAAGCAATGTTTCGTTGATAAAAAAATGAGTACTCAAAAGTATCCCGATACGCCATAGCGTACCGGGATTTTTTTTACCCTTTCAATGATCAGAACTAAAAAGAAATTTATTCTTGCCTCGCGTTCGCCGCGCCGCGCAAACCTGCTGCGACAAATCGGCATAAAGTTTTCTGTTCACGAAAGCAATGTGGATGAAGTTCTTGATCCGGGGAAAACTTTCGGCGAGAACGTGAAATCGCTTTCTCTTCAAAAAGCGTTAGCCGTTGCCTCGCATTATACTTCCGGGATCGTGATCGGTTCCGATACGATCGTTGTTGCGGGGAAAAGAATACTGGGCAAACCGGCATCGCGCAAAGACGCTGCGGCAATGTTGCGTCAGCTCAGCGGACGTACGCATACAGTTTTTACAGGATTCTCGATTGTTGATGCGAAATCGAAGCGCACGGTCGTTGACTGCGAGGAAACAAAAGTTACTTTCCGTCGTTTGAGCGATAGGGAGATTCGGGAATATGTCCGGTCCGGCTCTCCGATGGACAAAGCAGGCGCTTACGGAATTCAGGACGATTATGGTGCAGTATTCGTCGAGCGTCTTGAAGGCTGCTATTATACCGTTGTTGGATTTCCCTTGACAAAATTTTATATTGCATTACAAAAATTTCTCCAATCATAACAATGAAAGGACGCCAATGGAAAATAAAATTCGCGTTCTGATAGCAAAAGCAGGATTGGATGGACACGACCGCGGCGCAAAAGTTATTGCCGCGGCATTACGCGACGCGGGAATGGAAGTCATCTACACTGGCCTTCGGAAAACGCCGGAGATGATTGTTGAAGCGGCGTTGCAGGAAGATGTGGATGCCGTCGGCATCAGTTCGTTGAGCGGTGCGCACATGACTATTTTTCCGAAGGTACTGTCGTTGATGAAAGAAAAAGGAATGGACGACGTGCTGTTGTTCGGCGGCGGGATTATTCCCCAACAGGACATTCAAAAGCTCAAAGAGCTGGGAATCGGAGAGTTGTTTACGCCCGGGGCATCAACAACAGAGATAGTACACTATCTTCGCGAATGGCATGAACAGCATCAGACCGCTTAATTGTCGAGCGAGATCGTCGGTTCAGGATTTTCCCATTCATGTTTCTCGTTTTCATCCGTTTGAACTTTGCGGGTGAGGATTGCAACAGAAGCGGCATCAAACCCGAACAAGCCTTCGGAGGAAAAAACCGCATGAAAGTTTTGCTCTGAGAAAAATGGTTCGAATTTAGCAGCAAACTCGCCCAGGCGTTTCAGATAGTAAGCAACATTTTCGTCGGGAAAGTTAGGATCCCACGCCGAAGCCTCCTTTGCATTTTCAAAGCCCTTGATGTTCGCATCGTTCCCCGTAATATAGTAGGAAATTCTGTCGCCCGTCCTGAATGTTTCGGACGATTGCAAAGCAAGTTCGTAACCTGCTGTACGGTTCCGTTTCTGGTTCGCAACATCACGCTCATATTCCTTGAGAGAATCCTTTAACGTTTCAGTCCTGGCGAAGTCGCGGACGTCAAGCGAATGCTCGTGAAGCGAGCGTTCGATCTCGAGATAAAGCGTATGAAGCTCTTGAATTCGGTTGTTCAGGAGGCAATCAATCGCCTGCCGGATAAAGCTTCTGCCGAAACGCTCCATGCTTCGCGAGATCAGCGAAGAGCCTTTGACAGTAATTTTATTATCGTAGCCGAGCAAAGCATAATTCTTTTTCTTGTAGCTTAAAATCTTTTTGTATCGTCCGTCGAATCCTAAGTGAATTCCCTCCGGAAGACGGGAAGAAAGAGTTTCAACGAACCGCCTCTCTTCATCTTCACCCTTGACATTATCCGGCGGCTGGAAATAAATCCCATCGGTGTCAACTTCAATGACAGTGCCGTTGAACAACTCTATTTCCCGGATGAGTTGTTTCAACAATTCCTGCCCGGTAGTTGTTACAATATCTGCTTTCGCGTAATCGTTAAAGAGTCCCTTGCTGTAACCCAAATAGCCGTAAAACGAATTAATTAATATTTTGAAGGACGATTGCGCTGCGTCCAATTGCATTCGTTCCGCCTCATCGGCCGAAGTCTGCATTTTCCGTTTTGTATCGAGGCGGAGTTTCGTAAGATGGCGCAAGGCTTTCTGAAATGTATTCAGGACATCGCTTGCAGGAGAAAGTTTTTTCGACAACATAATAGAAGGATACAGCGACTCGACATCAGCATGAACGGCAGGGCCCAGCACACCGGTGTAATAAATTGCCGTGAATCCGCCTGTGGTTTGCACTCCCGCCTCAGGCTTCGGAAGCGAATGCCGCTTGCGCAGGTATTCCCGAAGAAAAAGCGATTCAATTTTCGCTGTGGAGCCGGTTCGTGCGAGTGTGCCGTAATTGAACGGAAGCATTTGAGTGAGGAAAAATGTGCTCATCGAAAGACGGTCGGCCAACGCGCGCGTTTCACGAACATCGTCGAGTGCGTACCGCTTAAGAGTATCCGGTTCATGATCCCAATACCACGAAATTTGTTCTCCGGGAATGTAAACGCGGTCGGGAGTTGCGATACCGAAATACCGCGCAGCATATTTCAGTCCGTAGCTTTCAAGATTTCTCTTCGACACGTCGTACGCCTGAAGCAAAAGCAGCGTGTCAATGATGTGGCGGCCGGCAATTTCAAAATTCTGGTATTCCGTTTCGCGTTCAGAGAAAGGGGAACGCATACTGAACGCGTGCGGCGGAGATCCGTCGCGGCCTACCGAAAATTCGATATTGTGAAGCTGGCAGCGCTGCAATACATAAGGAAGGTCGAAATTAAAAATGTTATGTCCTTCAATCACGTCGGGGTCTTTCTCACGAATGACATGGACACATTCTTCCAACAGTGCAGGCTCAGAGATATTTTTCCCGCCGAGCACTCTTTCCCACCCGCGGTTATCTGAGAGTGTGATAAGGATAATGCGGTCTTCCGATCTCCCGGCGTTGCTGAATTTGTAACTCCGAGAGTAGGTCTCAATGTCAAACTGCATACGGTGTAAATCGCTGAATTGCATCTCCTTGAAGAGAGTTTTTCCCGATTGAATTAAATATTGTGTGTTTGTGTCCGGCTTGAAATGAATATGCTCGGCCTCAGTATACGATTCAAATTTTTTCTGGGATGTTCGGTTGATTTTTTCAAGGACGAAACGGACAGCATCCCACATGTCGGACAACCGCTTGAATGCGCAGACGTATCGGTAATAATTTCCTCCTTGAAGCTCTTTCAACCAGAAAGATCTGGGGAAATCAGATATGAGATTTT
>JAGWND010000133.1 GCA_028873075.1 Bacteroidota bacterium | reverse complement strand
ACATACTCCGATTTATTGGACAGCTTTGAAAAAGCTGGGGTTGAGTTAAGACCTGAAATAGATGAATACTTTCAGAGGTTCGCAAAAAAGTAAATGACCGGAGGAATATCCAATGAATCCAAATAAGGCAATTTTTCGAGTGTGCGTAGGCGATATTCAAGAAGTTGCTGAAGAGCAATATGGTACACAATTGACAGATGACGAACTTAGGATTGTTATCAAACAGGTTCAGGATAAGATCATTACCTACGATCCGATTTGGGATGCCGTTGGTGAATTAGGTAGGATTGGTAAAATGACAGAGGCAGAGGACAAAGAGTTTTTCAACTTGTATCGTTCATAAAGGTAATTTATTATTATGAACACCCCTACACACAAAATTCACATCATCACGCTCGGCTGTGCGAAGAACACGGTTGATTCCGAAGCGCTGCACAGTCAGCTTCGCGGCAATGATTTTGAGTTAACGGAAAACATGAACAATGCGTCCGTTGCCATCATCAACACGTGCGGATTCATCGAAGAAGCGAAAAAGCAGTCCATCGAAACGATTCTCGAAGCCGTGAAACGGAAGAATGAAGGGAAGCTTCAGCACGTGTACGTGATGGGATGTCTTTCTGAGCGCTACCACGCCGATCTTCAAAGAGAAATTCCTGAAGTCAGCGGGTTTTTCGGATCGAACGATCAGCCGAAGATCGTTTCGGCGCTCGGCGGCAATTACAAGTACGAGCTTCTCGGTGAACGGGCGCTTTCTACGCCGCGTCACTACGCGTACGTGAAAATCTCCGAAGGCTGCGACAATCCCTGTTCGTTCTGTGCCATTCCGCTCATGCGCGGCACGCATCGCTCGAAGCCGATCGAGCAGATCATGAGCGAGGTGATGAAGCTTGTTGCGAAAGGCGTCAAGGAACTGATCGTCATCGGCCAGGACACGACATATTACGGACTGGATTTGTACGGCAGCCGCAAGCTCGCTTCGCTTCTCCGCTCGCTGGCGACGGTGAAAGAACTGGAATGGATCCGGCTGATGTATGCCTATCCCGCAAAGTTCCCGCTCGATGTTCTCGATGTATTTGCTGAAAATCCGAAAATTTGTCCGTACATTGATATACCGGTTCAACACGCGTCGGACGAGGTATTGAAATCAATGCGACGCGGCATTACGCGCCGAGCAGTGACGGAACTCATCGGCAAGATTCGTTCGGCGGTTCCCCACATTGCGCTTCGCACCACGCTTATTGCCGGTTATCCGAATGAAACGGAAAGCGATGTCAACGAACTGATCGAATTCATGAGAGAAATCGAATTCGACAGGCTTGGCGTCTTCACCTATTCTCAGGAGGACGACACGGCCGCGTACGCGCTTGGCGATCCGATTCCGCAGGAAGAAAAGGAAAATCGCCGCGCGCGTTTGATGGAAGTGCAGCGGCAGATTTCAATCCGGCGGAATGAAGAGAAAATCGGCTCGGTCGTTCGGGCTGTTGTAGAACGAAAAGAAGACGGCGTGTTTGCCGGCAGAACGGTGTGGGATGCCCCAGAAATTGACGATGAAATTTTTATTGCTGGTTCTGAACGCCATCCGCAGGAAAGCGGTCGCTCACGCTCCGGAGCTTCAGCGCCGGAGCGCGAGATGTTCAACCTTTCGGCCGGAACATTTGTTGATGTACTGGTGACGGATGCAACAGAGCACGATTTGTACGGTAAAGCTGTTCATCAGTCGTAGGACACCTCAGGCGTGCCCTGTGACCGGAGAGAATACTACGTGAAAATAATTTCCTTCCATAGCGTTGCCATAATCGCCGGTGCGTTGTTCATAGCGGTACTTCTTCATGCACAAGTGGAAAATCAGTCCCGCGGAATTCCTGCCGACGTTCCTTACTTCAATTTTGACGCCATCAGCTTTATGGAGACGGATTCATCCGCCGCGCGTGTGGATGTCTATGCACAGGTTCCGTACGAAAATCTCCGGTTTGTTTCGTCAGGCTCATCGTTTATTGCTACGTACGAGATTGCTGTTGATGTTGTTGACAACGACGACGCCACCGTGTTTGAAAAGTCGTGGGATGAAGAAGTGAAAGTCGGGAGCTTTGGAGAGACACAATCGAAGGAAGCGTACAGCCTTACGCGGCGGTCGTTCCCATTGATGGCGGGAACGTACAACATGCGCGTGCGTGTGCAGGATGAAGAGACGCGAAAAGAATTCACCAGAAGAGAGAATATCGCCGTTCCCGATTATACTCATGAAACACTCGGAATAAGCGGCATTATGCTTCTTAACCGTCTCACGCAAAACGGAACAAGCAACTCTATTGTACCGAATATTTCCGGAAATTTGGACGAGATGCAAAACGGGTTCGGCATCTTTTTTGAACTGTACAATCGAACGCCGGCTGATTCAGTTGACGTGGTGTACCATGTCTTGGACAGCAAAGAGCACGACCTGTATTCCGAACAGCAAACTTTTCGGTTGGACAGCGGGCGAACGCAGGTCATCACGCATATTGACAGTGCAAGCTTTCCTGTCGGGCAGTACACGCTTGTTGTCGCTGCGCGGGCAGTGGTGGATGCCCGCAACAGCAAGTCCGTTGCTGCCGAAAGCCGCCGCAGTTTTTTTGCACGCTGGCGCGATTTTCCTCTGACGCTGAACGATATCAATCTCGCAATCCGCCAGCTTCGGTACATTGCCAAAGACGATGAATACGATTCGCTGACTTCGGCAAAAACGTTGGAAACGAAGCAAGCGTTGTTCCGAAGATTTTGGGAGCGGCGTAATCCGAGTCCGGGTTCGCGGAACAATCTCTACATGCAGCAGTACTATCAGCGCGTGCAGTATGCGAACGATCATTTTTCACATTACCTTGCCGGATGGCGTACGGATATGGGTATGGTGTACATCATGCTCGGCCCCCCGGATAATGTAGACCGCCACCCGTTCGATTTTGATGCAAAACCGTACGAGCTATGGTCCTACTATGATCTGAATCGCACTCTGCTTTTTGTGGACGACACCGGTTTCGGGGACTATCGCTTATATACGCCAATCTGGGATATTCTTCAGCGCATAAAGTAAAAAAGTTGGATGATTGGATTGTTGGATCAATGGATTGATGATTCCAAAAATTCAGTAAGCCACCAATCCATGGTTATGACTTGACGAAGCGCGTTGAGCGAGCAATTACTTTGAACAATGGAATCCCGTTCAGCAGACCGCATTTCTTTTTTTATCACCATCATCATTGTGCAGATGAGTTGGCAGCCGGCGTTATTTTCTGAGCCGCACATTACTGAAATTTCATTTCGCGGCAACGAGCATTTTTCTTCGCGCGAGCTGCTGTCGGTTCTCAGCGTGCATCGCGGTGATATTTTTACGGCGACAGTGGCGGATACTTCATCCGCCGAGATTCTTCGTCGTTACCGCAGCGACGGTTTTTTCTTTGCTTGTGTTGATTCGGCAGCAACTCGCTTCTCTGGCGACAGTTCGTCCGTCGGGCTCACTTTTTTTCTTGAAGAAGGTATACAATCGCTGGTGTACTCATTCACAATTGACGGGAATACCGTATTTCCCGAGAAGGGAATCCGCACCCGCTTTGAAACATCTCCCGGCAAACCTCTGAACCAAGCAGTTCTTGAAAAGGATATTGACCTTCTCCTCAGCGATTATGAAAATGCCGGTTACCCGCTTGCAAGCGTGAAAGTGGATTCGCTGCGGCTCGATTCAACCGACCGCTCGAGATTATCTTTCGCACTTGTTGTGAACGAGGGTCCCAAAGTCATTCTCGGTGAGATTAAAGTGACCGGCAACACGTCGACAAAAAATTATGTGGTCGAGCGTGAAGCGAGGCTGGGTAACGGGGAAGTCTACAATCAGCAAAAAGTTGATCGGATTCATCATCGGTTAGAGCGGATGCAGATTTTTTCTTCCGTTTCGGAACCGGAATTGTTTCTCACATTGAATCCGGCTGAAAATTCTTCCGGGGAACATGCCGCCCGCCTGCAGCGGGTCCACGGCGGATTGTTGATTAACGTGCAGGAGGAGAACACGAATAACTTTGACGGTATTCTCGGCTACGTCCCGGCGCCTTCTTCCGGTACCGCAGGTTATCTTACCGGTACTGTACTCGTTTCGATGCGGAATCTTTTCGGCACGGGCCGTGCGGCGACGGTGCACTGGGTTCGTGAAAGCGCCGTAACACAGGAGCTTGAGCTCAGTTACTCCGAGCCGTGGGTTGCCGGCTATCCGGTCAATGCCGGCGCGGATTTCTTCCAGCGTAAACAGGATTCTTCCTACGTTGCGGCACGCATCAACGGCGACGCCGATCTTCTTGTGAGCGACCAATTTTCGGTAGGAGGATTGTTGAGGTGGAGTTCCGTGTACCCCTCCGCATCGCTCAATTATTTCACGGTGTTCGAAAGCAGCGAGCTTTCGTTCGGAGTGGATATTCGGTATGACACGCGCGATAATCTTTGGAATCCCACGCGCGGAGTTTTCTATTCCACCTCATACGAACGAGGAACGAAGCACATTTCAGGACCTGAGCGCTATCTTTCGCTGGCTCCGGAAAAAAATTATGTTGAGCAGCGCGTCGCCGCCGATCTTGAAACCTACGTTTCGCTTGCCGCGCGGCACATTGCGATGCTTTCGCTGCACGGCAGGCAGATCACGTCGAACCGTATTGAGCAAAGCGATTTATATCAGTTCGGCGGAACAAATACCGTCCGCGGCTACCGCGAAAATCAATTCTACGGCTCCCGGATGGTGTGGTCGAATCTCGAGTATCGTTATCTTACCGGACGCGCGTCGAGCGTTGCAGCATTTTTCGACGCCGGGTATTTTTCTCGCCCTGCCGATGCCTTGCGCGGCATGAACGGACAGCAGGAATTCATTTACGGCTACGGTGTCGGTATGAGAATGGAAACGGGGCTCGGCATCATTCGCGTGAGTTACGCGCTCGGGAAAGGCGATACGTTCAGCACGGGAAAAATTCATTTTGGACTGGAAAATAGTTTTTGATACACACTAGACCGTATATCGCTCTCATACGTCCTTCTAATTTCATCATCACGCTTGCGTCGGTTATTGTGTCATGCATTCTTGCCGGCGCAACGCGCGCGGCAGTTGCAGCTGTGCTCGCCGCATCGCTCGCTGCAAGCTTGATCGCCGCAGGCGGCATGGTCATCAACGATTATTTTGATGTCGAGATTGACCGCATCAACAAGCCGAAGCGCCCGCTGCCGAGCGGTGCGGTTAGCCGCCGTGCAGCAGTACGGTTGTGGGTTATTCTTTCACTTTTCGGTTTGTTGCTCAACGTTTTTTTGCCTTTGACTGCGGCAGTGATTGCTATTCTCGCGTTTGTTATTATTTTCTACTACAGCAAAGTGTTGAAGCGCACGCCGCTCTTCGGCAATTTGACAGTGGGCGTGCTCACCGGACTTACGTTCATTTACGGCGGCGCCGTTGTCGGAAACATCAACCGTGCGATCATGCCGGCAGTGTTTGCGTTCTTGATCAATGTCGGAAGAGAGATTATTAAAGACATGGAAGACGTGAAGGGAGACCTTCAATACAATGCTGCAACGCTTCCGGTCAGGTTCGGAATGCGCCGGTCGGCTGTGCTTGCGACAATTTTTCTATCGGCAGTGATTGCTTCCACCGTTGTTCCGTTCGTAAATCGCGAGTACGGCTTGACCTACTTCATCATTGTCAATGCCGGTGTGAATGCAGTGCTTGTCGGAGTGATTGCGTCGCTGTGGAGAAACTTCACTGCAGGCGGAGAACAGAATCTTCGCCGCCTCAGCTCAATTTTGAAATATGACATGCTCATCGGATTGATTGCAATTTATCTTGGGTGAATAACGACCCCACCCTAACCCTCCCCTTTCAGGGGAGAGAATTAATCCTTTCCCCTGAAAGGGGGGAGAGTTAGAGAGGGGTCGGTAAAGGTACGGGTTGCATTATTTGTTTTGTATGAACACAACAAATCCTCTCGCATACGAACGAATATTCTGGTCGCACGGCATCACACACATTGCCGGTGTTGATGAAGCGGGGCGCGGTCCGCTTGCCGGACCGGTAGTCGCAGCTGCCGTCATTTTTCCACGGGAAGCGACAATTCCCGGCGTGAACGATTCGAAGCAATTGACAGAAAAACGGCGAGAGATTCTGTTCGACGAAATCTATCGTTATGCAATTGCGGTTGGCGTAGGCATTGTGGATCACGAGGTGATAGACCGTATCAATATCCTGCAGGCGTCGCTGTTGGCAATGCACAAAGCTGTTGATGCGCTTTCGGTCCAACCGGAGCGGCTTTTAGTGGACGGGAATTTTTTTTCTCATGAAAACATCCCGGTTGAAAACATCATCAAAGGCGACACGCTGTCGCATTCCATTGCCGCCGCTTCAATCGTCGCAAAAGTAACGCGGGACCGGATGATGAGAGACTTCGACAGGGAATTTCCGAACTACGGATTCGGAAAACATAAAGGATACGGCACACGTGCGCATGTGGAAGCGATCCGGCAATACGGATTGTGCGCTATTCATCGCCGCACGTTTCACATCGCCTCTAGCAGTCATGGTACCAAGGCACTGAGTGCGGATACTTTCCGGAAATAAAGAATTTTTATGCTTTCTTCCATTCTTCCGATAATCCAACAAGTTGTGTCTTTGTGACGTTGCGATGAGCAATAATCCTCAACATAAAATTGTTGCACTGCTGGCAGCGTCGTACTCGGGAAACGCAAGTACTGCAGAGCATCGGAATTATTTCGCGGGTGTCATTGCAGCGCGGATTGAAAAGCACGACGGCGCTATCTTTGAATCGTCGGGCGGCGAAGCCGTGGCAGAATTTGAAGAAACTGCCGACGCGGTGAATTGCGCTATTGATATTCAATCGAAGCTCGCCGAGTACAACAAGATTCATCCCGATGCCGGTCAAGCCGAAGTGCGCCTTGGAGTTCATTATGGGGAGCTGTTTTCTTCGGAAAATAAGATCATCGGGAGCGGCATTGAGGTAGCGCGCGGTCTGTTAGCCATCGTTCCACCGTCAAAAATTTATATCACGCGCGAAGGATTTCGCCGCGTGCGCTCCGTTCTTCAGTTGAAAACAGAAACGCTCGGCATGAGGTCTCTTTTGCACAATGCCGAACTGGTGGAGATTTTTTCGGTTCTATGGGAATCTGTGCAAGCGGACATGGAAACATCGCTGAAGCGGCTGGAGAGAGACGATTTTCACCGCACGGCAATTACTGGTGCTCCCGCAGAGCCGCACTCACCGCGCCGGAAAAAATTGCCGATGATGATTTTTGTCATTATCGTCGTTGCGTTTTTGGTCCTCAGATATTTTCATGTGCTGTGATGGCAGCTCATCCACAGGCGTGCCGTCTTACAGGAAATGCCGGCGAAGCCGCTGCAGCGAATTTTCTGAGGCGATTAGGATACGAAATTCTCGAGCGGCAGTACCGCTTCAATCATGGCGAGATTGATCTTGTCGCGCGCGACGGTTCAGAGCTTGTGTTCGTTGAAGTGAAAACTCGGCGCACCGAGCATTTCGGGCGCGCGGAAGAAACAGTGACGCCGAAGAAGCAGGAACTGCTTCGCCGCACCGCAGAAGGCTATGTTGATGATAAGAAGTTTGAAGATGTTTCATGCCGTTTTGATGTTATTGCAGTGCAGGTGCGAAACGGGAAAGCGGAGATTACCCATTTTAAAAATGCGTTTTGAGATTGACGATTTTTTGATTGCCAATTGACGATTTGATCACTCGACAATCGAAATTTATTCACTTAACCATTCGGAGGTTTCACAATGAACATTGCACTTGTGATGATCGGTTCCGCTTTCATTCTCATTTTGGGATACTCTCTGTACAGCCGACTCGTTGCCGGATACATGGGACCAGATGAATCCCGCCGTACGCCCGCAATGGAAATCAACGACGGGCATGATTATGTTCCGACAAAGCCGTGGGTCTTGTTCGGCCACCACTTTGCGGCGATCGCTGCTGCCGGACCGATTGTCGGTCCTGCGCTCGCGTTGTATTTCGGATTTATGCCGGCGTGGTTGTGGATTGTACTAGGCGTAATTTTCATCGGAGCGGTGCACGATTTCACGGCGCTGTTTGTTGCCGTGCGCGAAGGAGGAAAATCGGTCGCCGAAGTTGCGCGCAAGACGTTAGGCAAAGCAGGATTCATCTTTTACGTGGCGTTTGCGATCATCTTGTGCCTGCTTGTCATCGCTGCGTTTTTGCAATTAACTGCCATTGCATTAACTTCGAGCTTGCCGCCGGACGATGTCAATCTCACTGCTGCAACTGCCGGGCTACATTTGATTCAGCAGAATGGTGCCGTGCGTGTGCAAATCGGCGGTGTCGCTTCTGCTTCCGTGATTGTGATGACGCTGCTTGCGCCGGCTATCGGCTGGATGATCTATAAAAAGAAAATGAATCTCTCGATCGTCAGCATTACGGCATTTGTCGTTTCCATTGGCTCCGTTGCGCTCGGATATTATTTCCCAATTTCTCTCGATCCGAATCTGTGGATCATCATCATTACGTGCTACGTTTTTGTTGCGTCGTGGATTCCTGTGTGGCTCGTTCTTCAACCGAGAGATTTTGTCAACGCGCAGATTTTATATTTGGGATTAGCATCAATGGTCGTCGGCGTTATCGGTGCCGGCATTGGCGGAGCGGTCATCAATGTCCCGTCGTGGAATGTCAGTCAGGCAATGTCGGCGCCGAATCTCGGCACGCTCTGGCCCTTCCTTTTTATCACCATTGCCTGCGGCGCGGCGTCGGGCGCGCACGGATTGATCTGCGGCGGCACATCGTGCAAGCAGCTTTCCAATGAAAAGCACGCCCGCGTGATCGGCTACGGCGGGATGCTGTTAGAAGGCTTGCTTGCATTATGTGTTATCCTCATCATTTCCGGCGGCATGAGCTTTGACAAATATATCAGTCTCGTGTATCCGGCGAAAGGAGGAAGCAACGCGCCGCTCGCCTTTGCACTCGGCTTGGGAAATATTTTGGAAAAAGGTGTTGGATTGCCGACAGTGTTCGGCACGATTTGGGGAATTCTTCTTCTCGAAGGTTTTCTTGTTACAACGATTGATGCGCTCGTTCGTCTGTCCCGATATTTGTTTGAAGAATTGTGGCTGACAATCTTGGAAAATCCTCCGGCAATTCTCAGGAGCAAAGCGTTCAACAGTTTTCTCGTTGTCGTCGGATTTTTGTCGCTGACGTTCACGAACGCCTATCTGAAAATTTGGCCCATCTTCGGAGCGGCAAATCAACTCCTTGCTGCGTTGACGCTCATTGCGGTCACGGCATGGCTCGCACAGAAAGCGAAGAAATTCTGGTTTACGGCAATTCCTGCGGCGTTCATGGTTGTTACCACGGTCGCTTCGCTCGTCATTCTTCTCGGACGTTACGTGAATTTCGGAAGCTGGATGCTCGTGTTTACCGATGCCCTCTTGCTTGTTCTTTCCGCCGGCGTCGTC
>JAGWND010000132.1 GCA_028873075.1 Bacteroidota bacterium | reverse complement strand
CTCTACCTTTGAAATCAAATCACAACTTTTGCGATCCGTTGGTACGAAAACTTCAAATTGCCGCAACTCTACCTTTGAAAACAAATCACAACCACTTCACCGGCGCGTGCCAGAGCGAATCAATTGCCGCAACTCTACCTTTGAAATCAAATCACAACTAATGTTTGCCGCGCCTTTTTCCCAACGGATTGCCGCAACTCTACCTTTGAAATCAAATCACAA
Organism: Bacteroidota bacterium; assembly: GCA_028873075.1. Taxonomy (GTDB): domain Bacteria; phylum Bacteroidota; class Ignavibacteria; order UBA10030; family UBA8401; genus JAJYOI01. Next base: position 9,397 of record JAGWND010000132.1, on the reverse strand, counting down.
CTCATTCACGGAAATTTCCTCGGCTATCTGTATTGCCGCAACTCTACCTTTGAAATCAAATCACAACTCACTTGTTGCGCGGACAAGGAACTGTGTGATTGCCGCAACTCTACCTTTGAAATCAAATCACAACCGCCAAGCACCGCGTTTTCTGCTTCAATGTATTGCCGCAACTCTACCTTTGAAATCAAATCACAACCCAAGCGAAGAAGGGTCGAGAACTATCTTTATTGCCGCAACTCTACCTTTGAAATCAAATCACAACTCACCGGGCTTACGCAGCTCTCCGGAAAGAATTGCCGCAACTCTACCTTTGAAATCAAATCACAACAGAGTGAACGATGAAACGATCGCGCCGATAATTGCCGCAACTCTACCTTTGAAATCAAATCACAACTTACAGAGCTTGTCTCTGTGTACGAAGAAAATTGCCGCAACTCTACCTTTGAAATCAAATCACAACACGGCACCGGCGCGAACAATCAGCCGACCGATTGCCGCAACTCTACCTTTGAAATCAAATCACAACAGAAAAACAATCATAGGAGTGTAAAAGAATATTGCCGCAACTCTACCTTTGAAATCAAATCACAACGCAAGAAGCGGTGAAACGACACCTGCAAAGATTGCCGCAACTCTACCTTTGAAATCAAATCACAACCGGCAGGGAGTGCATCAAATTTGATCTTAATTGCCGCAACTCTACCTTTGAAATCAAATCACAACTGCAACAACGAGCGATTTTGTAACGTGGAAATTGCCGCAACTCTACCTTTGAAATCAAATCACAACAAATCAATCCACGCTCGAATTTGGGTATGGATTGCCGCAACTCTACCTTTGAAATCAAATCACAACAAAGACGCTCTTTTTGTTGCAACCCGTAATATTGCCGCAACTCTACCTTTGAAATCAAATCACAACCGCGGCGGCTTGCAGGTCCGGCAGAACATTATTGCCGCAACTCTACCTTTGAAATCAAATCACAACGGACAAGTATACGATGTGCTGAAAAATTAATTGCCGCAACTCTACCTTTGAAATCAAATCACAACCCGGACGAACTGCTGACGGCCCTATTGCCGATTGCCGCAACTCTACCTTTGAAATCAAATCACAACAGATTGTCTCAAACATTATTACAGTAATCATTGCCGCAACTCTACCTTTGAAATCAAATCACAACCAAGCCGTGCTTCAAATGAGTTCACAGTTTATTGCCGCAACTCTACCTTAGAAATCAAATCACAACATAACACAATTGTTGGAATTCGGCGGGCGAATTGCCGCAACTCTACCTTTGAAATCAAATCACAACAGCTACAAAATGTCAAAGAACTCTATACCAAAAACCATAATGCAATAGTATGCAAAACAAAAATAATCCGCAACTGCACAAAAACCTGACCTGCTGCAATTTGTGTACTCCGATAAACTTATGTAAAGAATATCATAAAAATCTCTCCTCTTCCACTTGATTTTTTTCCTTTCTTTCCCTAAACTCAAAGCAGTAGGCACTTCACTTGAAGGCTTGAATGCGCGAAGGATTTCGCTGGCGAATGCCTTTGCGACATCAAAATGTTCTTCGTCGTAGTTTTTCCCTACACTTGCGATTAACTCTGCACACAGAACAAAATATCACTATGTCTTCTTTATCGCTTTCTTCTTCACAAATTCAGCAGTTGGCTTCACAAGGCTGCACAGCCGCTGATTGGGAAAATATTTCCGTTCATCCTTCAACCGATCTTTCCCGCATCCGGAATGTCAATTTCACCGGCAACGTAGCGATCGGCGCAAATAACGGGGCGACTGACGTTGACGGCGTCGAGCTTCCGTGCGGAATGTACAACGCAACAATTGCCAACTGCATCATCGGCAACAATGTGCGGATCGCAAACATCGGTTCGGCAATTTCGAATTACCATATCGGCGACGACGTGCTCATCGAAGATGTCGCTTCACTCACGGCTGGCACTGACGCATCGTTTGGCAACGGTGTCGAGCTTGATGTTGTGAACGAAGGGGGCGGACGCGGAACGCTGCTCTTCAACAATCTTTCGGCACAGACAGCGTATCTTCAAGCCCTTCTCCGGCACGATGAACAATTCACGAAAAATCTTTTTTCACTGATAAAAAAGAAAATTGTTGCAGCGAAAACAACGAACGGAATTGTCGAAAGCCGCTCGCGCATTGCACATTGCGGCTCGATTCACAATGTGAATGTGATGTCGCACGCTTCAATCCATGGAGCGCTTTTTCTTGAGAACGGAACCGTGCTGAGCTGCAACGAACACCCGACGGAAATCGGCGAAGGCGTTCATGCAAAATCGTTCGTGCTTGCCGAAGGCGCGCGCGTTGACGGCGGCGCAATGCTCGACAAAGTGTATGTCGGGCAAGGAGCGAAAATCGGCAAACAATATTCTGCAGAAAATTCTCTCTTCTTTGCAAACTGTGAAGGCTTCCACGGCGAAGCGGTATCGCTCTTCGCGGGACCGTACACCGTGACACACCACAAATCAACGCTCCTCATTGCCGGACTTTTTTCTTTTTACAACGCGGGGAGCGGATCGAACCAAAGCAATCACATGTACAAGCTCGGTCCGGTACACCAGGGAATTTTTGAGCGCGGATGCAAAACCGGTTCGTTTTCGTACGTGCTGCTCGAAAGCCGCGTCGGTGCATTCAGTGTTGTCATCGGAAAACATTTCACCAACATGAATGTACCGAATCTTCCTTTTTCGTATATTCATGAAGAAGGCGGCGAATCGAAGATCATTCCGGGCATGAATCTTTTCTCCGTCGGCACGGTGCGCGATGGAGAAAAATGGCCCAAGCGCGACAACCGCAAAGCCGCCGACAAACGCGACCTGATTATCTTTGATGTTTTCTCTCCGTACACAGTCGAAAAAATGCGCCGCGGGCGGAACGAGCTTCTCGCTCTGAGCGAAAGCGTCCCGAAAGAAAAAACGTTTGTGAACTACGGCGGTCTTCAACTGAATCGTTTGCTTCTCCGCAAGGGTGCGAAATATTACACGATGGCAATCAGCCGGTATTTGAATGACAAGGTGTGTTTGCGATTACGCGAGTCGCTGGCGCAGTCAAAAAATTGGAAAGACGCAGCAGCAAAGCTCGGCTCCAAAAAACTGTTGATGCAGCCGAAAAGCTGGACCGACCTCGCCGGGCTGCTCGCAGCAAACGAACGTGTCGCTTCATTGGTAGCGTGCGTCCGCAACGGCGACATCTCTTCGTACGATCAAGTCGTACAGGCGCTTGAGCGAATTCAAGGTGCGTATTGCGACGATGAATGGGAATATGTGTGCGAAGCGTTTGCCGAAGAATATACGATCGAGCCTTCCGCAATGACGAAAGAGCACGCACTCAAGGCGATTGAAGCATGGAAGAACGCTGCAGTGTCGCTTCACTCGATGATCCTCGAGGATTCGAAGCGCGAGTTTGGAGACTTTGCGAAAATCGGATTCGGGCTGGATCAAGCGGAAGAAAATATTCAACGCGATTTCGACGCTGTGCGCGGAACAATTGAAACGAACAGCGTCGTGCAAAAATTGACGAACGAAGGGAAAGCCATCGAACAACGGTTTGTCGAATTTAAAAAACTTGTCGAAGAAAGTGCGGAATAAGTTGTGCGAGAGTTAAACTCTCGCACAGAACCCTGTTCGGGAGTTCAACTCCCGAACAACAAAGCAGAAGATGGACTCCGCCTCAAAGGTGGAGTCCATCTCAGAGCCAACAAACTTAATTTTTTCACACACATTCGGTCCGATATAACAACAAACACACAACGTAAGGAGAAATCATGACACGGGATGAAGTTTCACAACAAGTCAAAAAAATAACGGCGCGGGAATTGAATCTCAACGCTGACAACATTAAAGAAAGCGATCAGTTTGCCGTCGAGTTAGGCGCTGATTCGCTGAAGTCCATCGAACTGGTTGCGGCATTCGAAGAAGAATTCAATCTCTCCGTCAACGAAGAAGAGGCGCTCAAGGTGCAATCCATCGGCGGCGCCATTGACTTTTTTACCAAACTCTTAAACAAGTAAAGGCAACCGCTATGAAAACGTACGAGCTACAAGACATTCCCCAGCCGAATTTGTTAGAAGGGATGTTTCCTTATTCGCTTCCGCCGTTGATCCAATTTGAAGGAACAATCAAAGAAGAAATTGACGGCACAATTGTCGAATTCGATCCGGGCGAAGTAACGACACGCGATATTCACATTACCGACACGACATTCCGCGACGGGCAGCAGGCACGCCCGCCGTACACGAAAGAACAAATGGTAAAATTGTACGAGATGATGTCGCGCCTCGGCGGACCGAACGGCGTGATTCGTCAATCCGAGTTCTTTCTGTACACGAAAAACGACCGTGAAACGATTGATGCCTGCCGCGCTTTGAATCTGAAATTCCCCGAAATCACCGGGTGGATTCGCGCAAACAAGGGCGACTTTCGTCTTGTGAAAGAAATGGGATTGAAAGAAACCGGTATGCTTACCTCGTCGTCCGATTATCACATTTTCTACAAACAAAATCAAACGCGCAAGCAGGCGATGGATCAATACGTCGAAGTTGTTGAAGCGGCATTCGAAGCCGGCGTTCGTCCGCGATGCCACCTGGAGGACGTCACGCGCGCCGACCTGCCGGGATTTGTTTTCCCGTTCGTGCAGAAGCTCGAGCGATTGAGCGAGCAAGTTCCCGAGAACATGAAAGTGAAAATCCGTTTATGCGACACGATGGGCTTCGGCTTGTCGTACCCGAACGCAAAAGAACCGCGCTCGATCCCGAAAATGATCTGGCGTTTGCGGAACGAATGCGGAATTCCGCCGGAGCGCTTGGAATGGCACGGGCACAACGATTTTCATAAAGTGCATATCAATGCCGCAAGCGCATGGATATACGGATTGAACGCGTTGAACGGAACGCTCTTCGGGTTCGGCGAGCGCTGCGGAAATCCGCCCCTCGAAGGTGCGATCATCGAATATGTGGCACTGAAAGGTTCACTGAACGGCATCAATCTGTCGGTCATTACTGAATTGGCGAACTACTATCAAAAGGTCATCGGTACGCAGCTCGCACCGAATTACCCGTTCGTCGGAAAAGATTTCAACACGACGCGCGCGGGAATTCATGCCGGCGGTCTGCGCCGCTTCGAACAAATCTACAACATCTTCGACACGGCCGCGTTGTTGAACCGTCCGCCGCGCGTGGCAATCACCGACAAGTCCGGCACCGACGGCATTGCACTGTGGGTGAACGATTTCCTCGGACTGAAAGGCGACGAGCGCTTGACCGTGATGAAAGTGGCGAAGATCCAGCGCTGGGTGATGGATCAGTACGAAAAAGAAGGACGCATGTCGTCCATTACCGATCAGGAGCTCGAAGAGCAGGTGAAAACAAACCTGCCGGAGTATTATTCAAAGTACAGAAAAAACTAAACCCAGGAACCCTGCCAGCGTTTTAAAACGCTGGCAGGGTTTTATCAATCAAAGGAAAAAACAATGCGCGTTATCATTCAACAAAATTACGACCTCGTCAGCAAGTGGGTAGCGGCGTACGTTGCACGCCACATCCGCGATTTCAACCCGACGCCGCAAAAACCGTTTGTGCTCGGACTTCCCACCGGCTCGTCGCCGATCGGAACGTACAAAGAGCTTGCGGCGCTGCACAAAGCTGGAAAAGTGTCGTTCAAAAACGTCGTGACGTTCAATATGGACGAATATGTCGGTTTACCGGAAGATCATCCGGAGAGCTATCATTCGTTCATGTGGAATAATTTTTTCAAGCACGTTGACGTTAAGAAAGAGAACGTCAACATCCTGAACGGCAACGCAAAAGATTTGGAAAAAGAATGCACCGATTACGAGAAGAAGATCAAGAACATCGGCGGCATCCATTTGTTTCTCGGCGGCATCGGACCCGACGGGCACATTGCTTTCAACGAGCCGGGTTCGTCGCTCTCGTCCCGCACACGCATCAAAACGCTGACGTACGACACAATTCTTGCCAACTCGCGCTTCTTCGAAAACGACATCAATAAAGTGCCGAAGACGGCGCTCACCGTCGGCGTCGCAACCGTGCTCGATGCAAAGGAAGTGCTCATCATCATCACCGGACACAACAAAGCGCGCGCGCTTGCCAATGTTGTGGAAGGCGGCGTCAATCACATGTGGACCGTGAGTGCGCTGCAGCTTCATCCGAAAGGCATCATTGTATGCGATGAGCAAGCAACGGATGAACTGAAGGTCGGAACCGTGCGTTATTTCAAAGACATTGAATCGCACAATCTCGATCATGCATCGCTGTTGAAGTAGCAGAACAAAAAAGAGAAGAAATGTCCGACACCTTTGAGGTGTCGGACATTTTCATTTTCAGACATGAGGACCTACGATCTCGGCATTGCGTGGAACTGGGAGTACGATTACGACTTTGTTTCCGTACTCGAATACGCCTGCACTGAGGAGCACGTTTCAACCTATCGCATTGCACCGCACAATACAGAAGAAACGCTGAACCAGCTCCGCAGCGGGGCGCTCGCCTTTCGCTGTTTTCTTGACCGCGCTTCTGACGACGATGAAACATTCGAGCCAGTAGTGCGCCTTGTCGCAAAATATGGTGCCTCTTTTATCAATCAAAGCGAAAATACTGAACGGGCAAAAGACAAAGCGACGATGCACCTCGAATTCATTGCAAACGGGCTGTATGCACCGTACACAATCATCATTTCTCCTTTCAACAAGAAAAAAGAAATCGAGCTGAGCCTTTCATCGCTTGCACAGTTGGGAAGACCGTTCATCATCAAACCTGCGAACACGACCGGCGGAGGGACCGGTGTTGTGTTAGGCGCCGAGACTCTCAAGCAGGTTATCGAAGCGCGCGAGCGCCACAAGAACGATAAATATCTTTTACAGGAAACGGTGAAGCCGGTAGCACTGAACGGACGCGACGCATGGTTCCGCGTGCTGTTCGCATTCGGAACAGCGTTCCCCTGCTGGTGGAACGTAACAACGCATGAGTACAATCCCGTTACGCAGGAGGAAGAAGATCATTTCCATCTCAAAGAAATCCGCACGATCATGCACAAGATCCATTCCATTTGTCAGCTCAATTTTTTCTCATCTGAAATTGCGTTAGATTGCGCAGGGACGTTCATCGTCGTGGATTACGTGAATGAAATCTGCGACATGCGCCTGCAATCGAGCCACGCTGACGGCGTTCCGGACGACATTGTTCACGCTGTTGCGCGATTGATCGCGCGAAACATAGCGCGAAAGGCCGTTACATGAGTTTTTCATGTCTCGGACACGCATGTAATGAAGAGCACAATGATAACGACGACAAAAGAAGTTTCAGCGTTGAAAAAATCCAAGAAAATGATGAAGAACGTAGGAGGCAAGCTGAAACTCGAAAGCCTCGGCAAATAACGTTACAAAAGCTTCATCGTGAAATTTGGTGATGCATTTGCTTGACTTTCAGAATCTCCTTTAATAGATTTAGACAACAATAAGTTGTCTCTCAATGCAAAGCCACAATTTACTCTTCCTTATAACATCGGAGGATTCTATGTATCCCTCATCAAGAAGTAAAGCACATGGTTTAGTGCGTCTCGTTGCAATTCTTGCTTTCGTTCCCTTTGCTCTCTATCTCACAGGATGCGGCGGCTCAGAAGAAGCGACAACAGAAGGAACACCTGCTGACACTACCAACACAACTCCGGCGGTTGACACAACGACAATGGCGGCAAAAGAGACAACGACAGTTGCTCCTGCAGTGCCGTCTCCTGAAGTCGCGACGCTTCAACAGGAAAACGAGCAGCTCAAAGCAAACAATGCCCAGCTGCAGCAGCAGCTCGACTCGTCGGAGCAAACGAACAAAGATCTTATGGCGAAGATCTCCGATTTAGAAGCAGCTCAGATTGCCGCACAACAGGCGGCACAAGCAGCGGAAAAACCCGCTCCGGCAAAAATGACGGAAGCGCGTCCGGGAAAATCCTCGCCGGAAGAGATTGAAGCGTACACTTCTGCACTGCAACTGGCAAAACAACGAAAATTCCAAGACGCGATCAATCAATTCCAAAACCTGCTCGATTCGGGAATAAAATCGGATTATGCAGACAATTGCCATTACTGGATCGGCTTGTGCTATTACAGTATGAAAGATTTCAAAACGGCAATCGAGCATTTCAAGGAGGTGCTGAAGTTCAAATTTTCAGAAAAGAAAGACGATGCTCAATTCATGCTTGCTCAAAGCTACGAGCGGATGGGAAACAGAATGCAGGCACAGGCAGAATACAAGAGACTTATTCAACAGTATCCGACAAGCGAATATGTGAAGCTCGCGCAGGCAAAAGTGCGGTAAGAAAAAGAATCTGCAATAAAAAAACCTGATTCTTTCTGTATCACACGGAAAGAATCAGGTTTTTTGTTATTGAAACTTCAGCACTCCCGCCAAATCGTGCACATCGTAATGCTCTTCTAATCGTCGCAAGAACCGAATCAACACTTCTGCCGTGGCGTATGCATCCCCTGCCGCACGGTGACGGTGAAAATTTTTTATACCAAGCTGGCGCGCAAGCGGACCGAGCGATTTGCTCGGCAAGTACGGCAACATCCGCCGTGCCAGCCTGCACGTACAGAGAATAGGATTTTCAATCGGCGCAATATTTCCTTTCGACAATGTATGATTCACAAATCCGAGGTCGAACTGCGCGTTGTGCGCAGTAAAGACACCGTCTCCGAGAAAATCTGAGACCAGCGGTGCAACCATTGCAGCCGTCGGGGCGCCGGCAACCATCGCATCGTCAATGCCGGTCATGAGCGTGATCGACAACGGAATCGGCTGCAGCGGATTGACTAGCGTTGTGTACTCGTCGTGAATCAATCCGTTGCGCACTTTCACCATCGCAATTTCCGTGATGCCCCCTTCCAGCGGAGACAAGCCCGTCGTTTCAACATCCACAACGACAAACGTGGTCCCGGCAATCGATCCGTTGGGAGCAATGCGGCGCATTGATCGCGATGACGAAGAGCGGGAATTCATACCGCTGCCAAAGTTTCTTTACCGGCTTTGTTCTCTTTGTCTTTCTCGCCGCTCAAAAATTGCTCGCACATGAGCACATCTTCCTCGCTGCCGATGAACAGCGGTACTTTCTGATGGAGCTTGCTCGGCGCAACATCGAGAATGCGGCGCACGCCGTTGGTTGCCCTGCCGCCTGCTTGTTCAGCAATGAACGACAACGGATTCGCTTCGTACATCAGGCGAAGCTTTCCCTCGGGATGTTTTGAATCGCCGGGATACAAAAAGATTCCGCCGTATAACAACGTGCGGTGAAAATCAGCAACGAGCGAGCCGATGTAACGCCCTGCATACGGGCGATCCGTC
>JAGWND010000131.1 GCA_028873075.1 Bacteroidota bacterium | reverse complement strand
TAGGAGAGAAGCCGCAAGAGCATTACGTAGGGTGGGCATTGCGATATCACGTCAATAATACAATTCGTCTTGCACTCGCAAACGCTATCAGTCTGAAGCCGGTTAGCTATCATGATTGCCCATCTGAATTTTTGTTCAGTGACATGTATAAGGACTCAACTTCACATATTGATAGTGCCACAGTTGAAAAGAGCTCAGTGATTTTAAGAATTGCTAGTGAGACTGGCATGGGCGGGCTTATGGGTGTTTTTTTTGCATTACCTGGAGGACTTGTGGGGAACATAATTAGCGGAAGTAATAGCTGGGATTCATTCGGCCCAACACTTGCAGGCATGTATACTGGTTATACCTTTGGGTCTGCTCTTGGAGTTTATCTAATTGCAAATGGCAAAAAGAACGGAATTTCATTTCTCGGAACTCTTACGAGCGATATTGTTGGAGCGGGAATAGGCATTGGAATTAATCAGGTTTCAGGACAAAAAGGAATTGGGAGTCTGGCACCTTTAATACTACCTGTTGTAGCAGCTATCATTTATGTAGAATTGGTCGAGTAAATATATCTCAGAAAAACAAGCCCAAAAAGGAGACTGGCTATGAAAACTTCTATACTGAGAATATTCATTTTGATTTTCGTTCTCTCCAATGTAGCGATGGCTCATAAGCAATCTGTGCACCAGTATATTACACGTGAAGCATTTAAGCTTCTTTGCAGAGCATATCCGCAGCTTGCAAATTCTGAAATGGCGTCCCATATTGGCACTAATGAAACAAGCAGCAGTACTGAAAAATCATGGGGTGCTGGTAAAATTGTTTCAGGTGCATGGATAGAGGACGAATATGATATTGTATATCACTATGGAATGTGGAATGTACCTAATTTCAATCAGTGGAGTGCGGACGCTTACTATGCCCTCTTTCCAGGCGGACAGAGAGAAGCTTTCACTTCGATTACTCACTTTTGGAATGCAGATGGGGGACCAAATTCAGTTGTTAACTTGCATGATTATGCAGATGGCATATACTGGTCTTTTTCCTGTGAGAATGCCATGCAAAAAATGTACAAGTACTTGAATGGGGACTTCGATAATCGCTGGCTATATAACATCTCAAGAAATTGGGAGTGTTCACCAAGTGTTTATGAAGGTTCTGATATGCGTATGAGCAACTTGTTCGACTTATACAGGCGAACAAAAACGATTTACGCAGTGCAGTATTATGGAGAAGACATGCATTGGTATCCTGCTAATGGATGTCCAGAAATGAACTATGGTTTGTCGTGGATTTACGAACAACTAGGAAGAATGTGCCACCTGCTTCAAGATCAATCAGTTCCTGCTCATGTTCACTGTGATTCACATGCCTGCAGTCATGGCATGTATTGTGACTATTATGAAAATAATGCTGATTACTTTCACCTGTGGACTGCAGATGAAATATTCATGTCTGGTGGAGCTTATATAGATCCGTACAATACGTGGGGAGACCCGCTTTACTATTTGATGTATTTGATGAACGAAGCTACAGATCATTATGCTGACGGTCTTACAAACGGCGATGATAATTATGACGCGAATTGCCCGGGGCTTTCTCAAATAATTTCTAGTGAAGGCGTTCCAACTTTGACGAGCCAGATAAATTATACTAACTGCAGTGCAATGCATGATAAACTTTTTCCTCTAGTAATTAGGGCAACTGCAGGCTTGCTTTACTGGTTTGCAAAAGAAACGAATCAAATACCTCAGCTAGAACCCTTCACTGTAAATATTACAGGAACATTTGAATTTGATCCGTCAGGGAGTGTTGCATCTCAAAATAGTCCGGGGGCATGTATAGTTGTTGCTGCACCGAGCCCATACACAAAAAATGGCCGTCAATATGTTTTTAATGGTTGGAGTGATGGAGTTACAGATAACGCGAGAATCGTGTGCACAGCCACAACTCTTACCGCTAATTACAAAGCCCATCTTCTCACTTCACTTTCTACAGCCACCGGCATCGGCAACCAACGAAAGATAATAAGAGAATATGACGGCGGTCCGCTCGACATGGTTTACTCATCGTCCAACAAAATCTGGTTCACAACTTCAAGCGATAACGGTTCAACATGGTCGAGTGAGCAGCAAATTTCCGGCAGCGGCACTGCTTCAAGTCCATCAATCGCTACGGATGTGTGGGGTGATGATGTTTACATCGTCTGGCAGGAAGTTGTAGGAAACACAAAATATCTCTACATAAAATCACTTTATGGCTACGTTCCAACTCCACAAGTTTTGGATTCGGATGTGTCATCGTTTGACCTTCAACAATCACTCGCAGTTTCAGATGATGTAACGGTGCTTGTGGTATATAGGAAAAGTAACGGACTCGGCGGTCCTTGGAAATTATACTATACATACTCCAATGATGGTTCTAACTTTTCTGCGGGACAACAAGTTTTTGTAAGCACGCCAGTTGATTTCGATTATCCTTCAATCGCATGGAATCCACAGATTGATAGTTTTATGGTTTCAGCCAGCAGCCGTTCCTACAGCTACACAGTTCCTTTGTTCACTTTTAGTGGCACAACGTGGGAATGGCCTTGTAATGTTTATCCTTCAACTTCTTCTTTTCCGCCAACCACACCTTATTCTCAAATAGCAGTTGACGGCTATGGAAGAACTCATGTAACATGGATCGCATATGACGATTACTACACCGGTGGTGAGTTCCCAAGCTCCGCTGCAATGGAGAGGAACTATTACAACGGTAGTTTGTCGGCAATAAGCATTTTCAGAGTTCAAGATGTACCAATAATCTATACTTCTGTTTCTGGTCACAACGATGCAAACGGAGGAGCGTCGCTCTTCTTTTGCGGCAACCCAACAGATTATCTGCGTGATATTTATTCCACAGATGGCTCAAGCTGGAACGGAACAATTAACATAAGCCCGAGCGGCAACAGAATAAATTACCCGATCTCACTTGAGAAAGCCCCCCCCTCTTCAGTAACCTATACAGTAGTTAAAGGTTCATCGTCGCCTTACAATGTTATTAGTCAAACAAAAGATAACTCGCAACCGGGATATGGGTATGGCACATTGAAGACGGCATCCGATGCAAGTGCACAAACTGCAACATTATATCGCCGCATTGAATTGATTGACACGACAACAGGGGGATTACTTGCAGTGCAATTCGGAAATATTTCTGGCAACTCTTCTCCATTCCAAAATATAAACCCAGGCGGTTCTCATGGAAAAGGAATTTCGGATTTCATGAAAACCTCACCATTTACTCTCCAACAGAATGCTTCAATGGAAGCAGAATTTGGAGTGAGAAGCAAGGACTGGAAAAGAAACGCAAACATCTCATTGGAACTCGTTGACACAGTGAGCGGCAAAACTGTTCAGCAAATCGGGAGCTATAATTTTGCAGCATCCGACACGGGATCGTTTTTCCAAGAAAAGACAAACCAGGTCGTCAATAAGCTGCAAAACATCAACGGAATCTTACGAGTGAAGATTGACAGTGTTAACTATGAGAATCTTGTTGTGAATTATATGAATGTATTCTTTTTTGGAGGAAGCGGATCAATTAAAAAGCAAGAGAAAAATATTGTTCAGATTGGAGAGATTCCGGCCGAATTTCAGGTCAGCCAAAACTACCCGAATCCATTCAATCCCACAACGCAAATCAATTATCAACTACCGGCGAACTGTCGCGTAACATTAAAGGTGTATGACGTTCTTGGAAGAGAAATAGCGACGCTTGTGGATGAAGAAAAGCCTTCCGGATTTTATTCTGTTCAATGGGATGCCCACAATGTTTCAAGCGGGATTTATTTCTATCGCATCATTGTAAGCAATTCTAACGGACAATCATCTTTCACAGAAGCTAAGCGTATGGTAGTAATGAAGTAAAAAAATCACTCATAAAGAATTATTGGAAACATTTATGGACTATCATTTTCTCGGAGTTGGCGTTCTCACGTGGATCACATTTCTTCCCATTGTCGGGATGGTGGTCGTTCTTGCTCTTCCCAAAGAAAAGAAGAACGCAATGCGATGGGCGTCGCTGGCATTCACCGTATTGCAAGTGTTGCTTGCGGGATTCATCTTTGCGGCGTTCAACCGCAATCTTGCCGGCATCAACACAATGGACGGCATGCAGTTTAAAGAGCTCGGAACATGGATTGATATCAAGAGCATCTCGTGGTTCGGGCGCATCCACATTGATTACTTTCTCGGTGTTGACGGTATCAGTACGCCGATGGTGCTGTTGACGGCGCTGATTTCATTTGTTGCGGTCATTGCTTCGTGGAAGATCGAAAAATCGGTGAAAGGCTACTTCGCGCTTCTCCTTCTTCTTGATACGGGAATGATGGGCGTGTTCGTCGCACTCGACTTTTTCCTCTTTTATGTGTTCTGGGAAATTATGCTGCTGCCGATGTATTTTCTTATCGGTGTCTGGGGCGGGCCGCGGCGTGAATATGCAGCGATCAAATTTTTCCTCTACACATTGCTCGGCTCGGTGTTAATGCTCCTTGCAATGCTCGCGCTCTATTTCAGCGTCTCGGTTGTTGATCCGGCAACCGGAGAAAAAATTCATACGTTCAACATGCTTGCGATGATGAACCCGGCCAACTTCGATCCGGGTTCGATTCTTGCCGGACTTCATACCTATTGGCGCTACGTCGCGTACGTCGCGTTGTTTATCGGCTTTGCGATCAAGGTTCCGATTTTCCCGTTCCACACGTGGCTTCCGGATGCACACGTTGAAGCGCCAACGGCAATCAGTGTGATTCTTGCCGGCGTTTTGTTGAAAATGGGAGCGTATGGTTTACTGCGCATTGCATTTCCGATTTTTCCCGATGCAGCATTGAAGTATGCTTACCCGCTCGCGTTCCTCGGATTTATTAATATCGTGTATGGCGCGCTGTGTGCTATGGCGCAAAAAGATTTCAAGAAACTTATCGCGTATTCGTCTGTCAGTCACATGGGCATCGTCATTCTCGGACTCGCGGCATTCAACACACAGGGAATGATGGGCGCTGTTTTTCAAATGTTCAACCACGGAACGATCACCGCAATGCTCTTCTTGATTGTCGGCGTGATTTACGACCGTGCGCATACACGCGGGCTTGATGATTTCGGCGGGTTGATGAATCAAATGCCAAAATATTCCGCTGTGATGGTGATTGCATTTTTCGCTGCGCTCGGATTGCCGGGCTTGAGCGGATTTATTTCTGAAGCGTTTTCGTTCCTCGGTGCATTCCAAACGTATCGCTGGCTCACCATTGCATCGTCGGTCGGCATTGTGTTGACGGCGGCGTATATGCTGTGGACGTTGCAGCGCGTGTTTCTCGGAACGCTTCCCGAGCGATGGAAAAGCCTTCCCGATATTAACGGACGCGAGCTTGTTGCGCTTGTTCCGCTTGCCGTGATTGTCATTTTCCTCGGTATTTATCCGGCACCGATATTGAACATAATGAATGCTTCCGCCAACTACCTCGTTGACGTTGTGAAGAATGGCGGCGCTCTGGCGTTGATGGGAAGGTGACGAAATTCTAATTTCGAAACACTAAACTCTAAACAATATCGAATTTCAAATATTCCAATAACCAAACATCAGAGCTGAAGGGATTCGTATTTTTGGTTATTTGAATTTGTTTAGGATTTCGATATTCGGATTTAGAGTTTTGGAGATAGTAATTCAGATTTCTAAACAAAGAATTTAAAAGTATGCTCGAATCTATTATTCAAAGTTTACAATACATCAAACCGGAAGCAGCGCTCACCGCAACCTTTCTGTGTGCAATTCTTGCCGATTTGATTTTCAAGAAGAAGGAAATCACGGCGGCTGTAGTGATTGCCGGAATACTTGTGACGGCGGTGTATGTGTTTCAGCAGGTTGGCGAACGCGCGTCGGTCTTCTCGCGCATGTTGGCGGTGGATCCGTTTGCGATATTCTTCAAATTTCTGATTCTTCTCAGCGCATTGATCATTGTCTTCTTTTCTCTCTTCTCAAACGAAGTCAATAACAACAAGCGCCGAATTGGCGAATATTATTCGCTGCTTGTTGCAATGGTGATCGGCATGTTCTTCATGGTTGGCGCGAGCAATTTACTGATGATGTATTTGTCGCTTGAATTGACAAGCATCAGTTCTTACTTGCTTGCCGGCATTACGAAGGAAGCGCGCGATTCCGCAGAAGCATCGCTGAAATATGTCATCTACGGCGCTCTCTCCTCCGGATTGATGCTGTATGGAATTTCGATAGTGTACGGTCTTACGGGAGCGCTCGATATTTATTCGGTCAATTCAGTACTTGCGCAAGGCGGAACAAATACTATTACGCTGCTTATTGCCGGTGCTTTGATTGTCGCCGGATTCGGTTACAAGATTTCTGCCGTACCGTTTCATTTCTGGACACCCGATGTGTACGAAGGCGCGCCGGTAAGCATTACGGCATTTCTTTCAGTTGCATCGAAAGCGGCGGGCTTTGCCATGTTGATGCGCTTCTCAAAAGTTGTGTTTATTGATTCGTCGGTGCTCTCTCTGCCGGCGGGAATGTGGGCGACGATCCACGGCGTTGTGTGGACCGATATTCTCATTATTCTTTCCGTCATCACGATGACGCTTGGAAACCTTGTTGCAATCTGGCAGGATAATGTGAAGCGCCTCCTTGCATATTCAAGCATCGCGCACGCCGGCTATATGCTTCTGGGTTTGGTCGTGCTCGGCAACGACGGTTTTGCCGCAACGATGATTTATTTTGTGATGTATCTCTTTATGAACCTCGGCGCATTTTATGTTGTGATGCTTGTGGCGAACAAAACCGGCAGCGAGGATATTGAAACTTACAAAGGACTTGGCTCGCGTGCGCCGCTGCTTTCCGTTTCAATGACAATTTTTCTTCTCTCTCTTACAGGAATTCCACCAACGGCGGGATTTGTCGGCAAGCTGTACATTTTTGCGGCGCTTATCAATGCAAAATTGATATGGCTGGCGGTTATCGGAGTCATCAACAGCGTGATTTCTTTGTACTACTACGTCAGGATTTTCCGCAATATGTTTTTACGCGACGCAGAAGGAGAACAGGCGCCGCTTACATTTCATTTTGCACATACATTCCTGCTGCTTGTGCTCGTTGTGCCGACGCTCGCGCTCGGATTATATTTTGGTCCGCTTGTAGAGTTTGCGCAGTACTCGGTTGCGATGTTCGGGGTAAAATGAATTGAATAATAAATGTGGAACTAATTCTTTTTTCTCCTCCACCATCCTGCCAATACCGGTCCGCTGATGTTGTGCCACACGCTGAAAATTGCCGACGGCAATGCGACTGCAGCTTGAGAAAAATGTTTCACCGCAAGCGCAACGCCAAGTCCTGAGTTCTGCATCCCCACTTCGATTGCAACAGTTCGGCATTCTTTTTCTTGGAGGCGAAATCCGCGTGCAAGCCAGTACCCTAATGTGTAACCGGTAAGATTGTGAAGTGCAACGGCGATAATAACGAGCGAACCGGAATCAAGGATGAGCGTTCTGTTGAGGCCGACGATGCACGCAACAATGAGAACGATCGTGATCACTGAAACCGCCGGGAAAAATGGAACGATTCTTTTTGTTAGATTTCCGACATAGCGATTGAGGAAAACTCCGACTGCAACAGGTCCCGCTATCACTTCAAGAATCGTGACAAACAAGCCGAGCGCATCAACATGAACATACGTTCCGGCAAGGAGCCAAATGAACGCCGGCGTGAGAAAGACAGCAAGCATCGTCGTTGCCGAGGTTAATGTTACGGAAAGCGCCACATCGGCTTCGGCAAGGTATGCGATCACATTCGATGCGGTCCCTCCTGGGCACGATCCGACAATGATAATTCCGGTGCTAATCGCTGCATCGAATTTGAAAATGTGTGTCAGAAAAAGAGCAGCAAGCGGCATGATTAAAAATTGTGCGCTCACGCCGATTGCCACTGCATGTAAACGTTTGAACACACGCGCAAAGTCTTCGATTGTCAGTGTCATCCCCATTCCGAGCATGATGATGCCTAACCCCGGCGTGATGAAATTACGGAACCATGTAAATCCCTGAGGAAGAAGAAGGGCAGAGGTAAAAAACAGAAGCACCCACAAAACAAATGGCCGGACGATGATGCGTTCGATCATTTGCGATTCATTTTTTTCTTTTGCACGCGCTCCACAATCAACCGGATTCCTTCCAGAACAAGTGTCGGCTCATGATGATTGATAATCTTCGAGTGCTTTTTCATCAATTCTGAAAATCCCCCTGTAGCAACAACGGTCGGATAATCGTCAAGTTCTTTTGAAATTCTTCGTATCATTGCTTCCATCGCATCCACCGCACTAAACAGAATTCCTGATTGCATGCTTTCCACTGTTGTTGTGCCGATAGCCTTCTGCGGGAAATGCAGGTCAATCTTTGGCAGCTTCGCCGCACGGCGATGAAGATCGCTTGCCGATGTTTCAATCCCGGGCGCAATGCTTCCGCCGATGTATTCTCCTTCAACAGACACAACATCGAATGTTGTTGCCGTTCCGAAATCCACAATGACAAGCGGTCCTTTGTATTTTGCGTAGCCGGCAACCGCATTGCATAAGCGGTCTGCGCCAACCGACAACGGATCGTCGTACCGAATCGTAATTCCAAGCGGCAGCGCGGAAGAGATGATTACCGGCTCGGTGTTGAAGTATTTTTTCGCCATCAATTCCATTACGTCAGTGAGATTGGGAACGACGGAAGAAATTCCCATGGCACGGATTTTTTTTTGCGGCGTTCCCGTTTGCTCGCAGAAAGTTTGCACCAGCGCGCCGAATTCATCTTCCGTTCGCGTTACAAAACTTGTCACGCGCCAATCGCCTAATAATTTTTTCCCGTCGTAAATGCCGAAGACGGTATGTGTGTTGCCGATATCTACTGCAAGCATCATAATAAAGTATCCTTCCCGTTATGAGTTGAAGCGAAGTGAAACGTCGCCTGCGTATAATTCGCGCCGAGTTCCATCTGCCGCACGGATGACAAGTGCGCCTTCCGGTGTAACGTCAAGCGCAGTTACGGCTTTTTGTATTGATCCTTCCAGCAAAAATACTGTTGAATTCATCATTGTCGCGCGTCTCTTCCAGTCCTCAATAATCAATGATGACGGAAATTGAGCGAGCTGATCGTACCGATGTTCGAGTTCTTCAAGTAAAACCTGAAGCAGTGTCGTTCTGTCAATCGTTTTTCCGGTTTGAAGAAAAATGGACGTTGCCGTTGATGCGAGCTCCGGCGGAAAAAATTGCTGATTGACATTCACGCCAATGCCCAAAATAATTTCTTTCGTGATTGTATCCTGCGTTGCCGTTTCCATTAAAATTCCGGCTACTTTTTTCTTTTCAATTAAAACGTCGTTGGGCCATTTACATTCTGTTTTCAGTCCGGTGTAACGCTCAATCGCATCGGCAACTGCGAGTCCGGCGGCAAACGGCAGCAGTTTTGTCTTCTCGAATTGAAATGTCGGATGCAGGATTAGAGAAAAAAGGAGATTCGCTCCTTTTTCCGACTGCCAGCGCCGCCCCAATCTTCCTTTGCCGGCAGTTTGTTGTTCTGCAATGATGAGCGTGCCGTGCGGTGCTTCTTTTGCAGAAAGCGATTTTGCGAAGAGATTGGTCGAGTCAATCACCTCAAATGCGTACACGGTTTGCCCAAAATTTTGTGCGTGCA
>JAGWND010000130.1 GCA_028873075.1 Bacteroidota bacterium | reverse complement strand
TTTTATGTATAACGTGAACAAGCGATTCAGCATGAAAAATATTTTCTTGAGAAGTGTAATAACCCTGCTGTTTGTCGGCGCATTTGATTCGTGCAGCGATATGGGGACAAACCCTAAACCTCCGGCACAAACACCGAATCCGCCGGCGTTGACACAAGTGTTTCCGGATTCAGGTTTTGCCGGCGACACAGTAACAATCCGGGGAACGAATTTCGGAACATCGCAAGGGAGCAGCACACTGAAATTCAGCGCTGTTGCCGTAACGGAGATTCTGTCGTGGCAAGACACGATCATCATCGTAAAAATCCCGGACGGCACAAGCGGAACGATTGCCATAACGGTAACCGTGAGCGGCAGTGAAAGCAATGCAGCGGCGTTCACCGTTCTCCCCGCTCCCACTATTTCTTTTGCCAATGATGTGGAGCCGCTCTTTGTCTCGTACGGATGCACAAGCTGTCACGGCGGAACAAACAACTTATTTGTTGATACGTATGCACACCTTATGGCGGGCAACAGTCTTCACGGACCGGTCGTCACGCCGGGCAACGGTGAAGGAAGTGTTCTCATCAAGAAATTGCGCGGGACTGCATCGTTTGGCGTAAGAATGCCGCAAGGGGGGCCCTATCTCCCCGATTCGTCAATCGCGAAAATTTCAACGTGGATTACGCAAGGTGCGAAAGACAATTGATCAATGTTACATACGGTATTGCCTTGGAATATTGGATTGTCGGAATATCACCGGCTAACCTTCATAACCAGAAAGGAACAATATGCGAAATTTTTCTCTCTTGATTATTTTCGCTCTTGCAAATGCTTTAGCAGGATTCACGTTACAACAAAGCGGATCAAAAGACAAAAAAAAGAATAGTGAAAAAAACTATCCGAGGGTAGCGGCTGTTTCATTTTCAAAAGATGTCTTCCCCATTATCAAAAAACATTGCCTTCCCTGCCACGCTTCGGACAGCGACAATAGAAGCGAGCTTGTGCTTGAATCGTACGACGATATTATAACGGGAGGAAAACACGGAACTCCGGTTGTTCCGGGGAAAGGGAGCGAGAGTCTCATCGTTCAAAAAGTAAGTCCGAATCCGCCGTTCGGAAAACAAATGCCCCTCATGACAAAGAAAAAATTGAACGACGGGCAAATTGACACACTGAGAATGTGGATTGACCAAGGGGCGAAGAAGAACTGATTACAAGGACCACACTCGCCACACGACCAAGAATGTTCCGGACGCGGCGATAGCTAACGATGCAGCGGGTACAAAAATCCGCTCTTTCCCGAACTTCCGCACGAAAAAGATCATGGGAAAGACCAACGCTATGATGATCACCTGCCCTAGTTCAATTCCGATATTGAATCCGACGAGCGGCGCCCAAATATTCCCCATGCCGAGCATACTTTTCAGTAATTCCGTGAGATGACCTGAAAAGCCGGCACCGTGGATAAAGCCGAACGAGCCTGCAACAAGCCATCGGTATCGCTGATTTTTGTCTTTGATAAAAAGATTTTCTATCCCGACATAAGCGATAGAAAAAGCAATCAATGTTTCCGTGATAGAGGGATTGATGGAAAGAATACCGAGCGCGCTGAGAATGAGAGTCGTTGAATGAGTTACCGTGAACGCACTGGCAATTTTAAGGATCGAGCGGAAGCTGGTAGTGACAATGATCAATCCCGCCAAAAATAAAATATGATCGTATCCTTCGAGAATATGCGTTATGCCGATGCGGAGAAAGAGCGTAAAATTTTCCATAACAAAGTGCTTTACAAGGTGATCTTTAATTGAGGTGACGATGATGAAAAAATCAAACTTTTCTCCCCCGCTCGCGTTTCAACGTTCAGCAAATTCATTTGTCCGCTGAATTCTTTGAAGAGCGCAGTGTACTTCACTTTAAGAACAACAATCTCCTTCGGATCGGAAAACGCGAAATCGAACCAGATGGAAGAAGCATCCTCATTATTTCCTGAGATAGTCAGGCTCAACTTGGAAGTATCGTTTGCTACCGCGGACAAATGGCTCTGCCAATAGCTCAGTTTAAGACTATCGAATTGCCGGTCGTTCAAATGCTGAAGCGTACCGCCGTTCCAGCTTTCGAGCGCTCGAAAAAAATCGTCTTTGTAAAAAATAATTCGTCCGCTGAACGCGTTCCGGCCAAGCCGTGCTTTCCCGTAGCTGATATGAATGCTGTGACACATGCCCGTCGAGCAGAGGAAACAAAAAAGTGCGAGCATCTGTAAAAAATTTCCGAAGCGAACACCTTTCATTTGTATTGCCTGAGCTTATTGCAGTGAAGCATACCCTTGAAGCGACGCATAGAGCGTTCGTGTATTGCTGCCATACAGTGCATCGAAGAGCGGGTTTTCTTTGAAGCACCGATCGATCGAAGCTAACGCCTTGGCATTTTGATTGACCGCATGATAGATCTCCGCCGCGTGGTAGTGCAGCACAGCACGCTGCGTGTTGAGCCGTAACGCTTTCTCGATGTACGGAACAGCCTCAGCACTTTTTCCGTTTTTGTATAACGCCCAGGCATAGGTATCGAGCGCGTCAATATTGTCCGGGCGTATTTCATATTCTTCCCGTGCCTGCTCTAACGCTTCTTTAAGATGTATTGAATGATTGGAACAGTACAAAGCGTATTCATAATACGTGTCGTAACCATCCTCCCGGTGAACCTTGAACGCTTGCAGAATTTGTTTGCTCACTTCTTCTTCCGCTTCCTTCTGCCCGGTTATCCGGTAAATATCCGCAAGCTGCTGAAGAAAGAGGTGGCTTGGATTCATCTGGCTTGCTTTGACGAGCAGCTCGGTTGCTTCGCCGTAATTTTTTCCGACGCATTCGACTTGTGCCAACCCGCTCAAAGCAAAAGCATAATTCGGCCGCTCCTGAAGAATGCCGTTGTAAATAAATTCTGCCGTATCAACTTTCCCTTCACTCAGGTATAATGTGCCGAGATTATAGAGCGCCCACGAGCGATTTTCCTGCCCCGCTGCCCCGGCGTCTGCCGCAAGCCTCATCGCTTCTTCCGCCCCGCGGGCGTCGCCGTACAATTCACGAAGATACGACGCACGCGCGTACGAGCGAAGATCGGGATGCAGGCTCAACATCTTATCGCATGTTTTGACGGCATCGCCGTACTTGCCCAGCTCGACAAGAGCGTCGGTCAACACACCGTACGCAAAAGCATTGTACGGATTGATTGCGATTGCTTTCTCTGCGAGTGCTCGAGCGCCCTGAAATTGGTGCAGCGTCATGAGAAGCGATGCCTTCGTAACGACCGCTTCAAAATCCCGTGCATCAAGCGAGAGCGCTTTCTCCAACAAATACTTCACTTTGGGAAGATACTCATGATGGTTACCCGTCACCCGGGATTCCTGAATATAGAGACCGGCAAGCTGAACATAATTCTTCACCACCGAGGGGTGCCGCTGGATTTCATCGCGATAAAAATCCACTGCACGTTCTGCATTAAGAAACTCCGATGAAGGACGCACCTCTCCCGCTCGCGGGCTTAATCTCGGCAGCTCGGTAACTCCTTCTCCCTTTTTCCATAGAAAATATCCCCCGATAACGCCTGCGACAAAAATTGTTAGCAGGCTGATATACAATTTCTTGTTCATATCTTTGATCGTCCTGTTACAATGAAGAGAACTGCGAAAGTTACATGGACAGCGGCGAACGCCAGGGCAATGTAGCGTCCGCCGGTAAGCACTGCGACCACGTTGAAGACCGCGGCAAGACTAAATCCAACAATATTGGCAACAACGATAGCGTTGCGTGCTGGTGATGCCTCTGAATTTCTTGCTAAGAAATTCAGAACCGCAATAGCGATAAATGCAGGCCCGGGCATTCGAAGAAAAGCAACGAGTGCAGGGGAAGCATCAACAGGGACGGCATCAATGCCAATTATCTGCGGGGCAAAGACGAATCCGAGGCCAAGAAGCGCCATATAGGTGGATGCAAGAATCAAAACGAACGGAAGTTTCACCTGTTGAATCTCCTTTCTACCTCACTTGCCAAATCCGGGTGTGAAAAGATTATGTAACGGATACACTTCGATTGTCGGAGCAGAAGTAATACCGAGCTGAAGAACTTTCGGCATCAATCTGTTCTGGGCAAAATTATTGAAGTCCGTTTCGTTTTCCCACACGTCTGTAATACGTAAACCTTTGCTATCGAAGGACGCAATATGCAAAACTCCTCCGGCAGGAATATTGTTATCCCAGTCCACAAGCTTACGCACTTCATTGTATTGCTTCGGTGTAATTCCCTCCCACGTTAAAAACATTGCAATCCTCATGATATTTTTCCTTTCTATGAATTGTTACATTTCTCGGACGTTGTGCCTCGCCTGCCTTTGCTGAAGCGACAGCGGAGGCAGGCTCAGCATCAACTTTTGTTACTTAAGAAGTATAGCTTTCTTTGCTACGATGTTTCCGCCGACATTCATCTGGTAGAAATACGTTCCGCTTGTCAGGAGGGAAGCGTTCCATGAAACGGTATATGTACCCGGTGCTTTTTGTTCATCCACTAATGTTTGAACTTCTTGACCGAGCGTATTGAATATTTTCAATGTTACATGCTCGCGGCTTTTCACTACATAACGGATTTGTGTGGATGGGTTAAACGGGTTCGGATAATTTTGATCAAGAATGAACGCTGCCGGGCTGCTGAGCCCGAGGAAATCAGTTTTCGCTACATTGGTCGCAGTGCCGGGCGCAGTTGTCGTCAGCTTCTTCACGTAATCGTAGCCGCGATGCGGATCGGCGAGATACGGAAATGCATCGGAGAGCGGGACATCGTTCGCAGTTGGTCCGGCGGTGTAGCTTAACTCAGCAACCAGTTTTGCCGAAGCAAGGTCGGAGTAATCTCCCTGCTTTGCATCATCGAACGGCAATCCTACCGCTGCGAGCACTAAGCCTCCGACTGCCTGCAGACTGATTGATACAACATCGTCTTCGAGCCTGCGCCCGTTAGGAAAACCATCCATGTGAGGAAGTGTATCAATTGACGCGCGCGTGTTATACGGTGCGGCAGTCAATCCGATGGCAGCAGCACGGACGAGTCCAAGATACGCGTAGTGTTTGTATTCATCCGTATTGCGCGGCGTTACCGGCGTGGCCATGTTCAATCGAAGCATATCGCCGCCGTACAATGTTCCGCCGTCATTGGTTATCGGCAGAAAGTTGTTGATAAACGGCTTGCCTGCACTCAGCGGTCCGCCTGTCTTTCCAACGGCAAGCTGATAAGGAATTGCATTCGGAACTCCGAAATAAAAAATCGGGAAAATGTCCACGCGCCTCGGCTCGCCTGCACCGACAAGCGCCGTCGTCAATCCGCTTTGCGCGGGACCGGTGTTCACCGCAAATGCTGTTCCGCTTAAATCAATGCCGGGAATATGCGTAACGGCAAACGCGCCGTCATGTGTGTTGCTGAAATCAAAACCGGAATCGGAATACGTTGGAATAACACCGATAGCCGGATACGATTTTTTCTGAATGCGAAGCGCGCTCAGCGCCGGTACCGCCGAGCCGTACAATGCATCGTCCATGTAAATCGCCAACTCGGGATTTGCAAAATATTTCACGAACGATTGCTCCGCAGCGCTGTACGGAGTGACAGAATTCCAGTAATCCTTTTGACCGATCGGAATAATCGCTTCGTTCGTCAACGGCATTCCAAGACGGGATACTTGCACCCACGGTCCGCTGTAACTCGGCTTCCCGCCTGTTGTCGAAAGCGTCGTTATCTGCGGACGGCTTGCGGACGCCCACACGCCGATCACAAAATCCGGATCAAGAATGCTCGCCGCCTGCGAGACAGTTTTTCCGCCTTTTTGCAGCGCGCTGATCGGAATGTTCATGATAATGGAATGACAGTTAAAGCCGGCCAACGCATCACGCGCATTGGCGGAGTTCGACGGGTCGGTGCCGTACGCGCTCCGTGTTTGACCGAGATCGAAGACGCCGCCAAGATCAACAAAGAACGGGTCGTCGCGCGGACCGCAAAAGATTTTTTCTCCACCGCCTCCCGTTGCCATTGCGATGGCGCCTGTGACTAACGCGGAGTACGATTTTCCCAAGCCTGCTGCACCGTCAATGGAGCGAGGACCGATATTGCTCGGCGGAACGACACCGTTCGCAACAATAGTCGTCCATGTGCTGCCGCCGTCTGTGCTTTTTTGACAGGTATATGTTGTTTTCAGATTTTGTTTGCCGAGACGGATGTTAAAAAACGTCGTGCTGTCTTCGTTTACCTGCGAGAACGTGAAGCGATAGGTAATATCATCCTTCGCTGTTCCAAGCGCACCGGTTGACGTTTGATTTTTGATATGGATTTCGTAATGAATGTTTTCACCGAATGTGGTGTAATTCGGTCCGCCTTCCGGCAATTCCAACGGAATATAATTCGCAACGATCGTAACATGGCTGGGATCATCCGGAGAACGGAACGCGTACAAATCCGTGTTATCGGCTAACGGATCGTTGCTGATCAGCGGTGCTTCGCGGTGGCTGGAGGCATCAAGCTCTTCCGGTGAAAACGGAATGAGCATCAGCCCCAACATGCAAACGATGATCGCAACGCCTGCAAAGATAAAATAACGTTTCATGCTGTTCCTCTTTGAAAGTTTAAGATTTATTTGCGATTGCGGCGCATCACGGTTTTTCAACGATGTCTTTCTTTGTGCTGGAGATGATCGTAAGCAGCTCGTTTTTTTCCTTTTGAGGAACCCTGAATTTGTCCAGTGCGCCGACCAGATCGTTGACGCCTGCCTCCCACTCCTTTTCCGTAATACCTAAACCCTGGTGTGCCGTTTTCATGTCGCGTCCGACGTACAGGCACGGACCGCCGGTGACTGCACACACCTGATCAACGAGATGCTGACGAAAACGTTTTTGCGTATCAATGCTTGCTCCGCCAAAGAATCGCGAAAGAGCCTTGTCTGAAACAATGCGCTTAATGAATTCATCAACAACTGCGGCGATAGCATCATATCCGCCGAGCCGCTGGTAGAGCGATTTTTCTTTCATCATCATGCTGCTTTTTCCCGTTTTCTCCTGCGCATGTCCGATCTGGAGAGTCGAACCATAGCCAAGCATCACAATGATCGCCAGAAAGCTCACAATGGATTTTCGTACATGACCACTCATCGTGTTTTTCTCCTTACATGTTTGTTTTTGTTTGAACTGTGAATTGTGCGAGGAAAAACAGCGGCGCTTTCTTCCCTCGTCCGTACAGCATTGGTTTACAACAAGTTTTATTTCATCGAATGTACCTCCTTCCATAGAGTGAGTTATTTGTGAAAAACAATTGTCTCGCATCGGAGCGGTCCTTTGAGTGACAGTGCAACATACTCCTGAATCTTGTTCACACACAAGACCAAAAAATGTTCACTTTTTGTTCAATGAAAAGAAGCTGCTATCTGGGGGAAAAATGGAATGTTACTGAAGTTGTGCAAAAAACGCATTTTTGCACAATTTCAGAACGGTAGAAGAGGATGGAACGTGAATTGAAGAAAAACGAACCCTGTGCTATTTATCAAATCTCCCCACTTCTATCTGCCACAAAATTTCCGTGATGCGCTGGATACCGGATTTAAGATAGCGGCGATAGGTGCTGAACGGTAAGCCGAGGCTTTCCGCGGCAAGCTCTTGGCTCTCCGCAGGATTGATGTACGTGCGATACAGAGCGCGGTAAAATTTCGACTCGCGCGGAGAAGACTGGAGCGACTCTGCTGCCGATGTTATTGCTTCAACCAGTGTCGTTACCCGCTCGTCATCCGTCGAATCCACTCCTGCTTTATCCAATACGAGCCGTGAATGCAACAGAGGATTGGAGCGGAGAACGTCGCGCCTTTTGAATTCTCTCAACGCATCACGTATCGCTGAAGCAAAACCGGATTCGCTCAAGACAATAACCTCCTCAACCGATTTTGGAGGCGCAACGTTCGGTTCCAATCCCATTTCTTTTTGCCCTAATATTTCAAGCCATTGGGCGAGAGGCATGGTGCGCCAGTCATGACCGAAGATCGCGTACCGTTTTCCGCCGCACTCAAAATCCGCTTCAGGAATCGGAGGGATTTCTGCGTAGGTCAACAGCGGCGTCCAAAGTTCCCGGCTTGCGGCAGGAACAAACGAGAATGCTAACGCCGGCGTGGAAAAATAATACTGAACCACCGATGTAAAAATCCGGCTTTGAATGGGAGACATCGCCTGATAATTTTCACGAGCCATCCAGTAACGAAAGAGCAATCCCCGTTCGCCCTGCCGCAGCGGAGCCTTTCGGCGAAGAAAATTCATCACGGCATGCAGTCCCGGATCACGCTCCTCATCCGCTTTCGTCATTTCTTCAAGACAGAGATACAAAAGAAAACCGGCAATTTCTTTTTTTCCGTTGCGCAAAACGATTGTCACCACAGAGGGATTTTTGAAGCTTGAGATGAAATAGCGTTCCGCAATCTTTGCAGATTCTTTTCCCTCGTGCTGTTCGACCATCGCAACAAGATCGGCGATATCGCTTTCTTTTGCCGTATCGCTCAACAGTCTTCCGTGTTCCCGCCATTGAATAGCTGGTCGAATCAACGGGTTCAGCCGGTGAAGAAACACATAATCTACGAGCGCGAGCCGCTGTTCTTCCCCGCGCGTGAGCTGCATTTGTTTTTTGTAATACTCACGCGCACGCCGGTGCAGCTCAGCATACCAGTCGGGATTGCGCCAGCGGAGATCCGTAATGAGAGTATCGCGGACAAGATCGTGAGGGAACACACCCGTGTTGCCCCGTTCAATGAACGAGAGGTTTTGCAGCCACTCGAACAATTCATGCACGTCGGGCATCGCAAGCATTTCCTTCAGCAACGATTCGGTTGTCAACTGAACGAGCGCACAGACTTCAAGCGCCGCACGGTGCGCCGCGCTCGGAACTTTCTGAACGAGTTTTTCCAGAAGTGTTTTGACAATTTCAGGATTCTGCTCGAACTGAAACGATGCTTCCCGATTTTGGTCAATCGTATCGGCAACTAACGAAAGGGCAAGCGGGTGTCCACGCGTGAATTGTTCCACTGCCTCGTATTGCTGCTTCGGAACATTGCGCTGCTCGAGATATTGCCGCGTCTCATCGGGGCTTAAATTGCGCAGCGGAACCGCTCGAATGAGAGTTTGCCAGCCGGCGTCAACTTTCCAGTTCGACGTCGGCGCATTTCGTCCGGCTATCACTGTGAGCACATTATCCGGAAGCTGCGGCAAAAAAACATCGCGAAGCCAATCATCAAGCGGCGCCAACATTTCGTAGGTATCAATAATGAGAACAAATTTTGAAGAGCCGGAGTGAAGGATATCAAGAACGGATTCTGCCGGCTGCAGATTAAGACACTGCTGCATTCTGTACACAAATGCTTCCGGTGTCGGTTCGATACTGCGGCCGTCAACATGCGGGCAAAGAACCTGATGGCGATGTGCAATCGCAACAAATTGTTCAAGCAGCATTGTCTTTCCCACTCCGCCAGGACCGAAGATGTACAAAACATAAAACGGAAATTCCTCTTCGCCGAGCGCAGCAGAAAACAATGAACGCTCATGCTCTCTGCCGACAAAACGATTGGTTCGAGCTTCTTTAAGCCGTTGAGAGATATATCGAGCCACCGTTACCTCTTTGGTAATAGAAGAAAGCTTACGGAATCGCGCTCACGATACAGGTCACTTCACCACTACCA
>JAGWND010000129.1 GCA_028873075.1 Bacteroidota bacterium | reverse complement strand
CGGAACGAACTCCTTGAAATTGCCGCGGTGCCGTGCAATTTCCCGCACGATAGTTGAGTTGAGAAACGTGTATTGCTCATGCGGCATGAGGAACACGGTAACAAGATCGTTTGCTTGTTTGCGGTTCATCAAAGCCATTTGAAATTCGTAATCGAAATCGGAGACGGCGCGCAAGCCGCGGATGAGTGCCGTTGCCTTTTTTTTCCGCGCAAAGTCTACAAGCAACCCTTCGAACGATTCGACGGAAACATTGTTGTAGCCGTTGCTGCGAATCGTTTCCTGAATCATTTCCACGCGCTCGTCAACTGTAAACATCGGCGTCTTCGAAGAGTTCTTCGCCACAGTGACGATCACTGTGTCGAACAACAGCATCGCGCGTTCGAGGATGTCGACATGCCCGTTCGTGATCGGATCGAACGTGCCGGGGTAAATGGCAATTCTCATAGTGTTTCTATGTGTGTGAATTGAATACTGAAAATTGTATATCGAACATTTTTTCTGCTTCGACGGAAGTTTTGATATTCAATGCTTGATTTTCGATTCTCAATTTTGTTCAGTGACGCTCGAAAAAAATGTCAACACGGTATTGCCATATTTCCGCGAAAGAACATTCCGCCATAACGAACTTTCTTGGAACTTCAATCTTTCCGGATGCTCGATAATCAGATACCCGTTTTTTGCCACCGCTCCGCTTTCAAAGACGAGCGTTGGAAGCTGCAGAAGCTTTTCCCACGCGTACGGCGGGTCGGCGAAGATAATGTCGAACGGATGGGCGATCCTTTTGAGAAATAGTTCAGCGTCGGAAATTTCAATGGAACAGGCACCGTTGACGCTCAGTTGTTCAACGTTCTGCTTCAAAAACTCCGCAACGCGCCGGGAATGTTCGACAAACACGACATGCTGCGCACCGCGGCTCAACGCTTCAATGCCGAGACTTCCGCTTCCGGCGAACAAATCGAGCACGCGGGCATTCTTCCACGCAATGCGGTTTTGCAAAATGTTAAAGATTGCGCCGCGGGTTTTCCCCGTTGCAGGGCGCACAGAACGGTCGTTTACCGTGCGCAGTACTCTTCCTTTGAATGTACCTGCAATGACGCGCATACGAAATATTCTTGGCTTATTCAGTCCGCAATGCCAAGCCGATTGCGGCGGCGTACCGTTGTTTGTTGTTTGAGATCTCTTCGAAATTTTTGATTGACTGCGGCAGCAGCACCCGTTTGAAAGGATCAACAATCTCCACCGGTATCCCGGATCGTTGTTCTACCGTGGAGACGATTGTTTCGTTCACCATCCTTCCGTGAAAGAACACGGCGTCAGGCGCGGTCTCGCGGATAAAATCGGCGAGCGCATCAATATCCGTATCGGACAGACGCTCCATTGTTCGGATATCGTAGGGTGTGCCGTTCACAAGAATGCTTGCATCGAAGCTGTCTTCATCCACGCCGACGAACACGACTTTTTTCTCGTTCAATTCGGGATTGCTGAGCAGCAGCGCATTCTCCGCACCGAAATGATCAACATCTACAATGTGCAGCATGACATGAAGATATGTGCAGACATTGCTGAGAAAATTCACGAAGGGTTTGCGGACGGCAACGATAACTGCATTGGCTATCCGGGAATCTTCTGAGCTGTTAAGCACTTGTGTGGTGATGAAGTACGATTCTGGGTCGGCGTTCGGGAAACACTGGCGTAGTTCCCACTGCGCGTGCTGCTCCACTTCATTCGGCGAAAGTTCGAGGTCGAGCGGAAATGTCTGCATCATGACCATGCGGCTGTTCAGTCCGAAGGAAAGTATTTTCGATCCGGCAGTGATACGCCGGAGAAACACGGAAAGCTCCTGTGCGAATGTTCGCTCGCGCTGGATCGCCCCCGGCTGCATGAACAATTCCTGATCGTCGAAGTTCAACGAAGAAACGAGCGAGCCTGCCGCAGTGAGCGCGTACCCCCTGGAGCTGTGTGTCAGTTCCACAACAGTGACATTGGAGCGCTCGAGAATAAGACCCAAATATCGTTCTGCTGATTTCATTCGATGCTCACACGTTGTTGGAGTGCCTTGAATTTTCTCTCGCCGATTCCTTTGATTTTTTTCAACTCCTCAAGGCGCGTGAATTTTCCATGGGTGGTGCGGTACGCGATGATCTCTTCCGCAATTTCCTTACCGACGCCGGGCAGCCTGTCGAGTTCTTCCTTCGACGCCGTGTTAAGATTGACGACGTGAGCCAGTGAAGAGAGTTTTGCCGAATGTTGTGAAAATGCTGAATCCGATGCCGCGTAGTCGAATTCTTTTACGGAAGGGGGGATGACGTATGCCTTGTACAGCTTTATGCCTGCTCCGGCAAGGAAGACAACCGCCAACATCAGAAAAACTTTCTGTTCATTTTTAGTGAATGCCGCGTAGTCGAGCGCCTTCTGCACCGTGTCGTGAAGCGCCGCCTGGAATTGTTTGAAGATGTCCGACCCTCGTTTCATGTTTTTCAGCCTGAAGCTGATTCTCTCCATGCGGAGAAGAACGATTTGTTCTTTTTCTTATCCTCTTCGGAAGGAAGGAGATGTTTTCCTTCCGCTAATTGGCGGAGGAACTCTTTTTCACGTGCATTCAGCTTGCTCGGCACCCACACCTGAATTCTAATGAGCTGATCACCGCGACCGTAACCGTTCAGGCGAGGAATACCTTTCTCCTTCATGCGCAGCATTTTTCCCGGCATCGTTCCCGCATCAATTTTGACGCGGGCGCGTCCGGTCAATGTCGGTACCTCGATTTCGCCCCCCAGCGTAGCTTCGGGGAAACTGATCAGTGCATTGTAGATGACATCATCTCCGTTGCGGACGAAATATTCATGCTGAAGCTCTTCAAATTCCACAATGACGTCTCCGGCAGGACCGCTGCGCCTTCCGGCATTGCCTTGTCCGCGGAGCGTCAGATAGTTTCCGTCGGAGATACCGGCAGGGACGCTGATTTTTATTGTGGCCTCGCCCTGCGTGCGGCCTTCACCGCGGCAATTCGGGCAATGTTCTTTAATGATTTGCCCGCTGCCGCCGCAGTGGAGGCACGTTGTGATGTTGACGAACTGACCGAACACCGAGCGCGAGACTTGTCTCAGTTCGCCGGTGCCGCCGCAGTGCGGACATGTTGTTGTCGATGAACCGGGCTTTGCACCGCTGCCGCGGCATGTTTCGCACGCCATCCATTTTTTGATTTTGATTTTTTTTTCTACACCCGAAGCAATTTCTTCTAAGGTCAGCTTCAATGTAACTCTGAGATCGGAGCCCGCTTCTCCTTCGTCCCGACGGCGCTGCTGGCGTGAGCCGCCGGTGAACATATCTTCAAAAATAGTACCGCCGAAGATATCGCCGAAATTGGAGAAAATGTCATGAATATCGGTGTACGTATGGAAGTCGGTGCTGCGCATTCCGCTGTGCCCGTACTGGTCGAAGCGGCGGCGCTTTTCAGGATCGCTCAACGCTTCGTACGCTTCGGTTGCTTCCTTGAATTTTTCCTCCGCCTCTTTGTTGTTCGGATTGCGGTCAGGATGATATTGTAATGCAAGCTTGCGGTACGCTTTTTTTATTTCCTCTGCAGAGGCGCTGCGCGACACGCCAAGCACATCGTAATAATCTCGTTTCGTTGCCATTATTCTTTTTTAACTTTCTCCGCAGCTTTCGATTCAGTCGGCGCAGTGTCGGCTGTTGAAACAATCACTTTCGCATGGCGGATGACTTTATCGAACAGCGTGTATCCCGGCTCCACTTCCTCAACGACAGTGTGCGGCGCAACATCGCTGCGCAGTACTTGCAGCAACGCATCGTGAAAGTTCACATCGAATTCCTTGCCCACGACATCCATCACTTTCAATCCCTGGGCTTCAAGAATTTTTATGAATTTCTGGTAGATGAGTTCCACACCTTTGTAGTGCGGATCGTTTTCCGATCCCGAGGATCCTTTCGATGTTTCTTTCCAACTCTTCAGCGAGCGGTTAAAATCATCGAGCACCGGCAAAAGCTGGGTGATGATATTTTCGCCTGCAAATTTTGTGAAAAGCGCGAAGTCATTTTCCGTGCGGCGCTTGTAATTTTCAAACTCCGCCGCTTTACGGAGAAACTGGTCCTTCACTTGAGCGAGCTGCTGCCCTAACTCGCCGATCTTTTGGTTCACCGCCTCTTCTTGGATGTGTTGCGGCGGAACTGAGGAAGCCGGTTGCCCTGCAGGAACAGCAGGTACCTCGCTTTGCGAAGTTTGTTCTGAGGGGGCTTCGCTGGCCGGCTGTCCTTCATGGGTGTTTACTTTGTCTATATTTTCTTTCTCTGGCATTGACACTGTGTTTTTCTATGAAACGTACAAAAAAGTGCGGCGCTTTTCGCCGCAGGTCCCTGGTAGGTATGGTACTTTTTTACCAATCAATTTCCGGAGGCGAAAAGAGAAGAAATTGTCTTCGCCACATAATCAACCACCGGAATCACTTTTGAATAATTCATCCGCTTCGGACCGAATACGGATATTGTTCCTATCGTATCGCCGATAGCGTACTGGGAGCTCACGATCGTGTAATCCCTCAGTTTTCTGTCTTCATTTTCCTTTCCGATAGAAATGGAGACCTTCCCCTCTTTCGGTTTTTTCTTTTCGAGGATATGGACAATAACGTCTTCGTTCTCGAGAATCTCGATAATGCTGCGGAAATTTTCCGTGTCAATAAATTCCGGCTGCGAGAGTAGACTCTGTGTTCCGCCGATGTGCAATTTCTCGGAAGGATTTGCATTCGTGAACAGTTTATCTAACGAATCAATGAAAAGACGGATAAGCCCCGTTTCTTCTTGCTGAAGATCCTGCACCCGCTGTGAAAATGTTTTCCGCACATGCGCAAGCGTCATTCCCGAGAAGCGCTCGTTGAGCATTTGCGCAATCTGTACGAGTTTCGTTTTCGGAATCTCCGTACGAACGTCCATCATGATCGTTCTTACAAGTCCCGAGCGGATGGAAATGATCACAAGAACCCGCCTGCTGGAAACCTGCACCAGTTCTAATTTTTCAAACACTCCGGCCGCAATATGCGGTGATGATACAACGCCGAGCTGATGGGAAATTGTTCCAAGCAATTTCGACGTTGCCTTCAGCAGCTCGTTAATTTCGGGCGCCGCATTGTGCAGTTGTGTTTGAATGTCCCATTGCTCTGCTTCCGACAACTCTTCCAGTGCAATGAGCGAATCAACATACAAACGGTAGCCTTTATCCGTCGGTACTCGCCCTGCCGAAGTGTGCGGGTGGTCAATATAGCCGAGATATTCCAAGTCTGCCATTACATTCCGCACCGATGCCGGGCTTAACCCGACCGCATGACGTCTCGAAATATACCGCGAGCCGACCGGCGTTGCAGTTCGGATAAAGCTGTGAATAATATTTCGCAGGATTGTTTTTTCCCGCTCTGTTAAATCTTCTGACATAGCTTTACTGAATAAAAGTACAAATTTTTGGTACCCATGTCAAGAAAGTCTAAGCTACCATGTCGCGACGGGTCGGCGTTTTTGTTTCACCAGAAAGGCAGATTTTTACAGGATGTGAGAGGAAACGAAGGTGTGATGCTCAAGGTTTTCTTGAAACGTAGACAAGCGTCGGAAACTTGGGGACAGTTTTCTTTACTTGAATGTTGGGAGAAGCGTCATGCAGTCTTTTGTTTTTTTACGGAAGCGAGAGAAGGCAAACGGCGTGTTTGTTTTCCCTATTTCTGTGCAGGTACGGTAGACGTCAGCTTACGTTCTTTGAGTCGCTGAAGATGCATTTCAAGTTGTGTTCGGATATCAATAATATTTTGATCCCCGGCGTATTTTGTGTAAGCGATATTGGAAATTTCAACGAGCGAGCGGATGATTGCTTCGATGATTTCTGCTTGCCTGCGAAGATCATGTACGGTTTTCAAAATTTCCTCCGCTTTTTCCGGCTCGAGTGTTTTCTTCAAATGCCGCTCGCTGATTGAAGATTTAAGCATGAAAACGGCGAGCGTGTTGTTGATGTGATGTGCGATTGTTCTGACGGTTGCCTGAAACATCTGGAGCGCGGCTTGTTTTCTCTCTTTTTCTTTTTCTTCGGCTTCACGCGCCTCTTTCTCTTTGCGGAAAAGAAAGCGCTCGTGAACGCCATGCACGAGAATGGGAATGTGGCTCAGTTCCAAATGTTCTTTGCGGACATAATCGTACGCACCTAACTTCATCGCTTCGACAGCAACCTCATCGGAGCCGGCAGCGGTCATCATAATGACCGGCGTTTCCATTTTCTGCTCACTCATCCACTCCAGCACCTGAAGTCCGGTGATATCTCCCAAACGATAATCAAGAAACACGGCATCGAATTTTCCGTAAGAGAGTTGTTCGATGCCTTCTTTTCCGGAATCGGCAATAGCCACATGGTAACAGTTCTCACTGCGCAATTCTTGGGCAACGATTTCAGCAAATGCCGATTCATCGTCAATAATCAATACTTGCACATGCTCTTCCATCTCTTTTGCTCCACGATGTTTTTGGTGAAGGAAATAACATGAAAAAGTTAATGCTGGGAAGGAATAGAATCAATGGTAGAGGGCAACATTTTGACAAAAATATGCCGAAAGAAAGGTAACAGTTGTGGAAAACCGTTGCCTTGGCGGGGTATAAAAAATAACAGTCCCGACAAGTCGGGACTGTTCTCCCCCGATTATTCGGATTTGTAAAAGTCTCCGAATATCTTTTGCTTAATACTTGTACGCTTCCCTGAGATGAAAGATCGGGAAGTGAGTTGAGCTTCGCCGCGAATAGTACCCGATTTGAGTAAAAGGAAAGGTAAGTGGTGCGGCGGTACCATCGTAGTACGTCGTTCCGATAACATTTTGTTGTTGCGCAAACACCGACCATTCGACCGGGAAGGCGCGCGTTACACTTGTATCAATTTCATAGTTGAATTCGATTTTTTTCAGATCGGAAGCAGAAAAAGCGAACGTTGTGCTTGTCGTGATGCCCGAGTCCAACACGACATCGAATGTGTACGAAGTTGACGTGCCGTATTGCAGATCGAGTGAGCAGCCAAAAGAATAATTGCTGCTGACCGGAGAAAAATCAATTTCCTGCTTGGCGAAAGAGGTTGTTAACGGTCCGCCGCTCATAAAAACCTGACTGATACCACCGGCGTTATACATGAGCGCTTCAAGGTAGCTGAAGGTGCTGTGAGAATCTTTCATCCCGAGCGGCGCGTTGTTTTCATCGCTCGGTAAAATTATTACCCGGTTTACCGCCTCGCTTTTGCTGATTGCCAATGTGAGAGTCGAATCGGTCTGTACGTTCTCTCGTACGACAAATGTTGAAGGATAAAATGCTGTGACAATATCGTAGTCTCCGGAGGGGAGAATTGCCGAAAGGAAATTCGATTGCGGCGCATAATAGTACGACCTATCGCTTCTATTGTGAATCAGCACCTGCATCGGTGTTTCGCTGAAGGAAAGCTGAAGCACTGGACCTTTGAATACGACGAATGGAATTTGAATTGTATCGTCGGAGGAAAACGCAATGATTTTTCCGCTGTATCCGTCTTGAAGCGATGTGTTGTTCGCGGTTGTTCCGTTATTGATCTCGGCGCGAACAAGAATTTCAGCACGGGAAAATGGAGAAAGCGTCACATCATTCGGCTCGCAGCGTACGTTGATTCCGCTTGTGCTGGAAATTTGCTGGAAGGAGTACTGCAGAATTGTATCGGCAGAATTTGAAATCACGAGCGTATCGGTCGCAGACCACTGGCTCCCGACCGCCGGATCAAAGCCGAAGCTCACGCTGCTCGGTGTGATGATTGTTGTTTTTCCGAATGCATGTGAAGAATCTGCCTTGCCGTTTCCTTGTGCAAAGAAAGGCAAGCGAAGATCAACTGAACCTTCGCAGATTGCATCGCGGATCTCTTCTGCGTTCCATTCAGGATGTCGTGAGCGCATGTCGGCGACAAGCCCGGCGATATACGGCGCCGCCATCGAAGTGCCGCTCATCGTAATATAGCCGCCACCCGCTTTTGCAGAAAGAATATTGACGCCCGGTGCAACGATGTTCGGTTTAACGCCGTAAATTCGGTTCGATGGTCCTTTCGAGCTGAACGATGCGATTGAATTCTGCTCGTCTATTGCGCCGACGGTGAGCGCTTCGCGGGCACAGCCGGGCGAAGCAATTGATTGATAGTCGCCGCCGTTTCCGGCAGCAGCGACGACAACAACGCCGGCTTCCACTGCGTGATCTACTGCAAGCGAGAGCGGGTCGTCAG
This sequence comes from Bacteroidota bacterium, assembly GCA_028873075.1. Classification (GTDB taxonomy): domain Bacteria; phylum Bacteroidota; class Ignavibacteria; order UBA10030; family UBA8401; genus JAJYOI01. Next base: position 1,495 of record JAGWND010000129.1, on the reverse strand, counting down.
GGTCGCCCTCCGGTGTGCCGAGGCTCAGGTTGATGACTGCCACGCTGTCTTTTACCGCTTGTTCAATCCCCGCAATGATTGTCGAAGTGTAGCCTTCGCCGTTTTGATCCAATACTTTGTACGCGAGAAGCTCTGCGTTTGGATCAATGCCGTGAAGTGTTGAAGAATTCCCGGCAATGATTCCTGCCACGTGTGTTCCGTGCCCGTTGTCATCCAGCGGATCACTGTCGTTGTTCACGAAATCGTACCCCCCGATCACTTTGAAGCCGGGACCGAATCCGCGGCCGAGCGCTTCGTGATTGTAATCTATGCCTGTATCAAGAATTCCGATCCGGACTTTGCCGCCTTTTGTTGATGAAGAAGAAATGAAAGAGCGGGCAGCATCAGGTGCGGCGAAGGAAGAAATCACCCTTGTCCCAAATGCTACGGCTTTTTTATCTTCAAAAATATTTTTCACTCCGGAAAGTTTTCTGATGCGTTCAATCTCAGAACGCCGCATTGTCACGGCGGCGCCGTTGAAGACTTCCGAATATTCCCGCCGGATCGTTACATCGCGAACAGCGCTTGTAATCTGCGCAATGGTTGCCTGATGCTCGGCAATCCCGTTTATTGCCGGTTGTTTTTCCCTTTTTTTTATTTCAGAAAGAGACGGAGTGGAAAATTGGATAATGAATCCCGCGGTTTCTTCTTTTGCAACTGCTGCCGTTGACACGACTGCGTTGTGCGCAATGCTTTGTCCGACAATTGTATTCGGTGAAAATGAGTGCACACTGTCCGGTGCGCCGAACTGTTTGACGATCAGCTTCTGGGAAAAAAGCGGGCTGCACGCAAAGATAAGCATTAACGGAAAGCGGAAACGAAGTGTGTTCATTTGAGAAGAGTTAGTCGTTTTGTTTCGGTGTGTGTTTCACCCCCGTCATTTGTAGCAATGAGACGGTAAAAGTATGTTCCGCTCGCAAGCGAGCTTCCGTTAAACGTTACCTCATACGTTCCGCTGGGTTTCCACTCATTTACAAGCGTTGATACTTCTCTTCCCACTGCATCATACACTTTCAGCGAGACGTCGCTGCCTTTTGATATCTGATATCTGATCTCCGTGCTCGGGTTGAAGGGATTCGGAAAATTCTGTTCGAGCGAGAAACTGCCGGCGACGGCTCCCGAGTAATTGTTGACAGAGGAAACATTTTCTTTCGTGGCAGGAACATCATAAATACTTCCTGCAACTAATGAGCTTGGCTGTGAATAACAGTTCACCGAGAAAATGTTTATGTTCATTTCGTCGTCAACATAATAGAGATTGCTTTTTGCAAGCTTATCTGACGGGCTGGTTGTGAACAGGTTGAATGGCTGGCTAAAAGAAGGTGCAATGAACAAAAGAAGTGAAATCGCTTCCACGATTACTTGCTTGAACCCGCTCATTCCCTTTTTTTGAAATTTTTTCATTTGCAACTTCTTTCTTACTAAGTTGCAAAGAAGAAGCCAAATGACATTACAA
>JAGWND010000128.1 GCA_028873075.1 Bacteroidota bacterium | reverse complement strand
GCCTTCGGCACGATGGTAAATTTTTTGAATGATACTCACGATGCGGCTGCGGTCGGTCCGGCAATTTTGAACGGCGATTCAACTCCTCAAAGAACCGGAACAAAATTTCCCAGAAACTGGAATATTTTTGTCGAGGCGTTGTTTCTCGATCGCCTTTTTCCAAAGTCGAAGCTTTTCGGTTCACATAAAGAATTGTATATTGATTCCGGCGTTCCCCGCGAAACAGATTACGTCCAAGGATCGTGCTTGATGGTGAGAACTTCTGTCCTGCAGAACATCGGTTATTTCGACGAAAGATTCTTCATGTACTTTGAAGAAACAGATTTATGTTTCCGAATCAAGAAGGCTGGCTGGAAGATTTGGTTCCTGCCGGCAGCGTCTGTGATACATTTCGGCGGAGGTGAGACTGCACATTATGATAAGTGGCGTCTTGTTCATTACCACAACAGCCTTTTTCAATTTTACGAGAAACATTACTCTCACGGTGCTCGAACCATTCTGCGGGGCATTATTGTTGTGAGATCAGTTCTTCGGATTGCCGCGTGGGGCATGATTTATGTTTTCCGTTCTTCATACCGGCAAGCGGCGCGTTCGGCAATCAAGGGATATGTGAAGACATTTCAATTAGTCTATCGAGAGAAAATTCAATGAATGCAGTTTTCTTTTCAATTATTATACCCACGCATAATAGAAAAGAAATGCTTCGGCAATGTCTCGATGCCCTTGCACGTCAAATATTTCCGGCTGAAAAGCTTGAAGTAATCGTTATTGATGACGGCTCGAACGACGGCACGGCAGAGTATGTACGAGCGGCGCAGTTCAGGTTCCCGCTGCACTGTCGAACGATCGAGAATTCCGGTCCATCGTACGCCCGCAATTGCGGAGCGTTGCTCGCATCCGGCAAGTTTCTGGTTTTTTTTGAAGACGATATTTCTCCCCGCGACGACGCGTTGCAAAAGGCGCATGCCCATCTTGCGACTTCAGATGTTGACGTTTTGGAAGGGAAAACGGTGTATCAACATTCGAATGACGAAGTGCGCCGGTTTGATACGCCGGAAATGTATTCATTCATTCCCTGCAATCTCTTTATCCGAAGAGGCCTGTTTCAGTCGCTCGGAGGCTACGACGTTCGTTTTTTCGACAAAGCGTCCGGCTTATATTTTCGCGAAGACGCCGATCTTGGATTCCGGCTCCTTGACGCCGGCTGCAGGCTGCAAAAAGCCGATGACGTTGTTGTGGAACATCCGCGGCAGTTTCCTTCCATGGCAGCATGTTACCGCCATGCGCGGAGATATACGTTCGATCCTCTTTTGTACAAGAAACATGCCAAAAGATTTCGAAAAAATATCGAGGTGAAAAAAATTTTATCCTTGACGGTCCATCGCCCGCAGCACTATGCCGCTCTCGGCGCTCTTTGTATTTTTTTCGTATGTGGAAGTGGAATGCTTATCGGTTCATGGCGGATCCCCATCGTCTCCGGGTTATTACTGTTACTGATCGGTGCTTTATACAAATATAAGTACCAGGGAGCAACGGGCTTTACGGTTCGGCGCATCGGAAACGTTTTCGGCTTTGTTCTCATTCCTTTTGTGTATGTATATTCATTATTGATCGGATGCTTTCGTTACAAATCATTTGGAGTGCTCCGGTAAATGAACATCGGAATCTTTGGCGGCACATTCAATCCGCCGCATGTCGGGCATCTGATTGTTGCCGAGCATGTGCGGCAGGCAGTAAAGCTCGATGAAATTATTTTTGTCCCCTCATTTATTTCGCCTCATAAGCGGGCGGGAGAAGAGAGGGAGGCACGTGCCCGTTTGGCAATGGTGAAGCTTGCAATCGAAGGTAATTCTCGTTTCACGGTGTCGGATATCGAGTTGAAGAGAAAAGGGACGTCGTACACTTTTGAAACAGTTGAATCTCTGCATCGTGAATACCTGCACGCCGCATTGTTTTTTTTAATCGGGATGGATAATTTTATTGAGTTCCAAACGTGGAAATCTCCCGAGCGTATCGTTCAGCAAGCGAAGCTTGTAGTCATGAACCGCCCTTCGTATCAGCGCACGTCAGAGCGGCTTCCGTTTTTTGAGTCTGCACTGTTCGTTGATGTTCCGAATATTGAATTATCATCGTCGGAAATTCGCGCCGCTGTGAAAGCCCGCCGCCCGATTCGCTATCTCGTTCCGAGTGCCGTGGAACATTATATTATGAAGCACCGGCTGTACACGAGCTGATGTCTGACAACGTTCCCCAGCCGTCCGGCATCTCTAAAAACGCTGTTGTTTCACCGCTCCGAAGGAGTCTCTTCGGTGCAAATTTGTTCCCGAGATTTTCGAGATTCCCGATTGCTTCTGAACAGAAACGTTGATATTTTGCTAGGAGGTACTTAAAAAAACCATTCTGCAACGGGGATTTCTCCGGGAGAAGCTCTGCGGACACTTCTTCAAAAAAGTAAAGGAAATATTTCATGAAAAGTAGTTTGCTACTCATTGCGCTTACCTTACTGTTTACATTTGTTTCAGCTCAAACCAATAATCCTCTTCAAGAAGATCGTTCAACGTACAACAGATATTTTGAGACGGCGGCGGCGGAGTTTCATGTGCCGGCAGATGTGCTGCGCGGCATCGCGTTCGCCGAAACCCGCTGGTCGCAGTTGAAGTGGGCGCCCGGCGACACGGCATCGTGCATGGGCATGCCGCATCCCTACGGCATTATGTCGCTGTGGGACAACGATTTTTTCGGACACAGCTTGCGCGAAGCCGCGGCGTTGATCGGCAAGGACCCGCAGGTGTTGAAAGACGACGCGTACCAAAATATCCGCGGAGCGGCGGCGCTTCTCAGAAAATTATACGACAAAAATCCATTGCCCGACAGTACAACGACGAACGATATTGAAAGCTGGCGCAACGCTATCGCCGCATATTCTTATGTGCCTCAGCGCGACTATGCTCAGAAGCACGCGCTCGATATTTATACCGAGATATCGCAGGGGTATCACAAGTACGGCATCGGATGGAATGCGCGCCCGGTAAAGCTGGCGCCGATTCGCACGGCAGTTGGAAAAATCGAACAGGAAGAAGAGGCGAAGCGCGCGGCGCAGCTTCGGAAAACCGGAGAGGTGCAGGACCAACCTGATTACCCCGGAGCGAAGTGGGCGCAGGCGTATCCGGGACATTGGTACACAACCGGATACCCGAAAGATTTTGTTGTCATTCACGATATGGAAGGGTACTACGAGGCGGTCATTTCATATTTTCAACAGTCTACAACATCTGCAAGTATTTTCTATTGCATCAATGGATTGCAGAATGGAAGCGACTCTCACGGACATGCAGAGAATAATCCGGGCGATGCGCCGCGCGGCGAAATTACACAGATGGTCGAAGAGAAATATTGGGCGTGGCATGTCTTGTGCTGGAATAGATACATGTTTGGAATTGAACATGAAGGCTTTGTGAACGACCCGGCGTGGTACACGGATGAAATGTATCGAGCTTCGGCAGCGTTGACTTCATATCTTTGCGATAAGTACGGAATTCCGAAAGATCGAAATCACATCATCGGCCATCAGGAATGGCAGAACGGGAATTGGGTAAATTGGATCAACAGCACGTACAATCCTTATCTTCAGTCGAAGGGAATTCCGACGTTTGATCCGACATGCAACAATCATACCGACCCCGGTCAGTATTGGAACTGGACGTACTACATGAGCTTGGTTACCGGAGAGGATTCTATTCCGCCTCAAATTGTTTCAACGTTTCCTCCCGGAAATTCAAACGATAGTCCGGCATACAAGGATGTCGTTCTTCAATTTGATTATCCGATGGATCACAATTCAACCGACAGCGCATTTTCCATTGCACCGAATGTTGCCGGAACATTTTCCTGGAGCTCCGATTCAAAAGCCTTGACATTCCATCCAACAAGCTTGCTCGCATTCAGCACAACATACACAGTGAAAATAGATTCCACTGCGATGAACAGTGTGAAAAAAGAAAAGCTCGACGGCAACGGTGACGGCAAGGGCGGCGATGCGTTTCAATTTTCGTTCACAACGGAGCGGCCTGTTACAACTCCACCTGTCATTTTGAGTATGTATCCGCGTCAGAGCGAAAATAATGTTTCAACATTTGCAGACGCTTTTGTAACGATGAGTAAGCCCCTGCAGTATTCATCGCTGAGCGGACGCATTCTGTTGAAAGACATTTCCGGCAACTCCGTTTCGGTCTCGAATCCCAAACTCGATTCGGTCAATGACCGAGGCATTATTACATTCACTCCTGATTCGCTCAATCCGGGCACATCGTACATCGTTACATTTGCTGCCGGCATTAAAGATGTTTACGGCAACGCAACAACTTCCGACGCCAGCGTGCACTTTACAACGTCTCCTGAAACAGTAACGCAGGGAATTTTGTATGAAACGTTCGAATCCAACACGCGCTTGTGGCAGCAGCCGATCGCGACAGCCGGTACAGTCGGTGCGGATTCGAGTGCTACCAATTTTGTTCGGACAACGGAGAAAAAGAAAAGCGGTTCGTACTCCGGAAGAGTGACATACCGTTTCGCGCAGGGTTCCGGCGGCGTGATTGACGAGCAGGCATCGGGAAGACCGCCGATTGATTCTTCAAAGTATACGGTATTCGGCGTGTGGGTGTACGGCGACTTGAGCGGCAACGAGGTAGATGCTGTCTTTCAGCCTTCGAATCAAACCGTCGCGCTCGATACGCTCAATTGGTACGGCTGGAAATATCTTTCATGTTCGTTGGGACAGCTCGCGGGCTCATCGAAGCAGTTGAGCGATTTTCTGATCAAACAGGTGCAGTCGGCTTCAACATCCGGCGTTGTTTATTTCGATGACATTCAGCTCAACAGCATCGTGAACGGTGTTGCCGGGAATTTGCCGGGCGTCCCGGACAAATATTCACTTGAGCAAAATTATCCGAATCCGTTCAACCCGACAACACATTTACGATTTACGATTGCCGGGTTACAATTTGTAACGTTGAAAGTGTACGATGTTCTTGGACGCGAAGTTGCAACGTTAGTGAACGAACAAAAGTCTCCCGGAACGTACGAAGTAAATTTCGACGCACGCTTGCTGCCGAGCGGTGTCTATTTTTATCGCTTGGAAGCAGGAAGCTTTGCGGAGACGAAGAAGCTTGTGGTGGTGAGGTGAGTGTTGTGGGCTTGATTATTCCTTCACTCGTTCATATATTCTACTCGAAATGAACGCATCGAAATTTAGTTTTTCGCAAAAGGATATTAAGAAGCTGAGCAAAGTGCTCGGTGTCGAAGGAAAATCGAAGGGAAACAATATTCGTTTTGAAATTGAGAATGCTGCTTCGAAGAGAAAACTCGCCCTCGAAATTTATCCAGATATCCCGATCGGCACGCGGCGCGGAAATTTGGTAACGGTCTATACGCACGAATCGCATCTTCAGCTTCATTTTTGTTCAGGCTATGTGGTCAGTGAATTGTTAGGGGAAGTGACGTTCATCGGCGAACAGGACGGGAAAGTTTCCGGATTAATTATTGAAAAGGAAGGGGGCTGTTCGTTGTATGCCAATGTGGACCGCGAGCTTCTTTCGGGCGATTTCACGCAGCTCGGGCCGGAAGTCATGCTGTCGGGTATCGCACTGTCGCTGACGGAAACGTCGCTTCGGGAAACACCGCCGGCGAAGCACAGACCGAAGAAACGATGACCGCCGTCCGCCGAAAGATGCACCCGGACGGATTTTCAATCGCTGTAACGAATGTTGCGAAGGGAAGAAGAATTTTTTCAGCGCCAAGGGCGAAGAACATCGTTTCAACGGTGATGCAGGGAGAAGGCATCCGCGCGGCAAAAGTTTCCGTTGTCTTTGTGGACGATGCGCGCATCAGGAGAATCAATTCACAGTTTCTTCACCATCGCAGCGTTACCGACGTTATCACGTTTCCTCTTGAAGAGGCGCCGGACCTCGAAGCGGAAATTTATGTTAATCTTCAGCAGGCAAAACGGCAGGCAGAAATTTTCGGCGTCAGCGTTCGCAACGAAGCGGTCCGGTTGATCGTTCACGGAACGCTTCACGCGCTCGGCTACGACGACCGCAGAACAAAACAACGCAAGACGATGTTTGAAAAGCAGGAACGATATGTCACTGCTTTGTGCAAAAGTTGAACCCTCGCAGAAAATTATGCATGGGAGTTATACTCCCGAGCAACATAGCGTGTGGAAGTTGAAGAGGGCACTTGACAATAGAAGTTCTTTTCTTACATTTGCATTGAGAGGAAGGACTGTGAAGTAAAAGAAAGATAACAATGAGAGAACGAATCGTAGAAATAATTGTCTATTTGATGGGAGAGCTCCAAAACAATATTCCCATCGGGGAAATTGATCTCAGCGTGCTGACGAGCAACGGTTACACGCCGGCAGAAATCAGCACCGCGTTTAGCTGGCTGTACGACCGCATCAACCTCGGCGAGAACCTCATCACTGAAGTTGCGAAAGGCTCCACCCACTCGCACCGTGTGCTGCACGAAGCGGAGCGCATGGTGATGGCACCTGAAGCGTACGGCTATCTCATTCAGCTTCGTGAGATCGGTTTGATTACGGAAGCCGATATCGAAGCCGTCATTGACCGTGTGATGATGGCGGGCTATGCGTCGGCCGGCGTTGAGGAAGTGAAAACTATCATCGCATCGCTGCTGCTTGAAGCCGACGATTATTTTTCTGTCGGCAGCAGAGTGATGCTGAACAGCAAGGATACGATTAACTAACAGGTTGAACGAATGAGCAAATCGCTGATTATTGTAGAATCCCCTTCAAAAGCAAAGACCATCAATAAATATCTGGGAAAAGAATATCACGTTGAAGCCTCGGTAGGGCACATAAAAAATCTGCCGAAGAGCAAGCTGGGCGTGGATGTGGAAAACAAGTACGCGACAACGTACGAAACGATCAAAGGGAAGGAAGACGTCATTGAGAAATTGACGGAACTGGCGAAAGAATCGGACAAAATTTTTATTGCGACTGATCCCGACCGTGAGGGAGAAGCGATTGCTTCGGATATTGCGCAGGAAGTCGAAGACAAAAATTCTAAAATTTTCCGCGTGCTGTTTCACGAAATTACGCCGAACGGCATTGCCGAAGGGATGGCATCGCCGAAAAAGATTGACCAGCATCTTGTCGAATCTCAGCGTGCACGCCGCGCCATGGACAGGATTGTCGGCTACAAAATTTCCCCCTTCATCTGGAAAACGGTTTTTTACGGACTCTCCGCAGGACGCGTGCAGTCCGTTGCGCTGCGGTTGATATGCGAGCGGGAAAAGGAGGTCAAAGCATTCGTTCCCGAGGAGTATTGGTCGATTATCGGAGAATTCCAAGCGGAGAAAACGGAGTCGTTCTTCGCCAAGCTCGTTAAAATTGACGGCAGCGAGCCGGAAATTTCCGACAGTGTCACTGCGGATGGGTATGGTAACGATATTCGGAAGCAGGAATTTGCAATTGCCGATGTTCAGAAGAAAGTTGTCAAGCGAAATCCGGCGCCTCCGTTTATCACGAGCACGTTGCAGCAGGAAGCGGCGAGCCGGCTTCGGTTTTCTGCAAAGCGGACGATGATGCTTGCACAGAAATTGTATGAAGGAATTGATCTCGGCGAAGAAGGCACCGTCGGCCTCATCACTTACATGCGGACCGATTCAACGCGGCTGAGTGACGATGCGGTTTCGTCCGTGCGCCAATATATTTACGATTCGTACGGCGCAGAATATTTGCCGAAGGAGCCGCGTGTTTTCAAAAAAGGGAAGGCGTCGCAAGATGCTCACGAAGCCATTCGTCCCACCTCCATCAAGTTCACGCCGAAACACGTCAAAAAACATCTCGACAAAGATTTGTATGCGCTCTATGAGCTGATTTGGAATCGCTTTGTCGCGTGCCAGATGAGCGTGGCGACATTCGAACAGGTTACTGTCGACATTACCGGCGGCGATTACACCTTTCGTGCAAGCGGATCGGTTCCGATCTTCAGAGGTTTTCTTCAGGTGTACGACGACATGATGGAAGAGAACGGAACGGCGAAAGACGATGAAGACCCGACTTCAAAAATTCCGGCAGAGTTGAAAAAAGACCAGCGCGTATCTCTGCTGAACGTTCTTCCTCGGCAGCATTTTACAAAACCGCCTGCGCGCTATACCGAAAGCAGCCTTGTGAAAGAATTGGAAGCGCTCGGCATCGGAAGGCCGAGTACGTACGCGCAAATCGTCAGTACTATTCTCGATCGTAAATATGTCGAGCAGCAGGATCGCAAACTGTTCGCCACGGAATTGGGCATGGTTGTCGTGAAGCTTCTCGTAGAAAACTTTCCCAACATATTGAATGTGAAGTTTACGGCGCAGATGGAAGAAGAGCTTGAAACAGTCGCGTCGGGGAAAAACACCTACGTTCAGGTGATGGATGATTTTTATCATCCGTTCATTAGTTCGCTCGAGAAAGTCGACAAGGAAGCCGGCAGGATAAAAAAATCGTTGCAGGAAGAAACCGGCGAGGCGTGCGACGTGTGCGGCAAACCGATGATCATCAAATGGGGGCGGAACGGGCGTTTCATGGCGTGTTCGGGGTATCCGTCGTGCAAGAATACGAAACCGCTCGCGGAAGACGTGGAAAAACACCAGCACGTTATCGGCATCAAATGCAAAGTGTGCGGGGGCGACATGCTTGTAAAAGGGGGGCGCTTCGGAACATTTCTCGGCTGCTCGAACTATCCGAAGTGCACGTACACGCAGCCGATCTCGATGGGCATCAAATGTCCGAAGTGCAAAGACGGCGACATCATCGAGCGAAAAACGAAACGGAAGCGGACGTTCTACGGCTGCTCCAATTATCCGGGCTGCGATTTTGTTTCGTGGGACAAGCCGGTCCTGCAGGAATGCGAAAACTGCAAGAATCCGTACCTAGTGCAGAAAACTTCAAAGAAAAAAGGCGATTACCTTCTCTGCCCGAACTGCAAAGAAGAATACGTGCAGGAAGCAACAGCAATTGCAGTGTAAAACTCTATGCTGCGTCGGCTGATAACAGTATATCTCGGCGCTCTGCGAAATGAGCGAAATTATTCCGTTCACACCATCGTTTCTTATGCAAACGATTTGTCGCAGTTTCTGAATTTTCTCCGGAGCAAATTTCCGGAGGCTGTCGCTTCACCTGAGTTGATCGATAAAGAAATTGTCCGTTCATTTCTCGGCATCCAGTTCGAAGGGGGGATGTCGAAGAAAAGCATTCTCAGAAAAATTTCTTCGCTGAGATCGTTCTTCAAACATTTGGTGCGACAGCATTATATCACTCATAATCCCGCGGCAAACATCGTAGCACCAAAGTTAGAAAAGAGGCTTCCGCAATTTCTCAAAGAAACTACGGTGACTGAAGTACTGTCGCACCCGCCGGACGATTCTTGGGTGAATGCACGGGATGCCGCGATGCTTGAGCTGCTCTACAGCAGCGGCATTCGCCGCGGAGAGCTTGTAGGACTGACGAACGGCGATATTGATTTTTACCAGCAGGTCCTGAAAGTAACCGGCAAAGGAAACAAACAGCGCATTGTCCCGTTCGGAAAGAAAGCGAAAGATGCGTTGCTGCGGTATCAGCACATGAAGGAGAAAATGTTCCCGGGCACACAAGATTCGCCTGTTTTTCTTACACTCAAGGGGAACAAGCTGTATGCGAATGCGGTGAACGAGATCGTGAAAAAATATCTTCGCGGCATTTCAGAAGTTGAACAAAAAAGCCCGCA
>JAGWND010000127.1 GCA_028873075.1 Bacteroidota bacterium | reverse complement strand
AGAAAGAGTGAAACAAAGTATCCATCCCGTTCTTCAAAAAATTATTAAAGATTTTTCTTGACAATTCTATAAAAATGTTTATATTATTTTTGTTATTAACTTAATTTATTAACAAATAACACATTATTTCCTTAATAATTAAATATTAACAAAAAGAGAGGTTTTCATGAAAAAAATCGAAGCCATTATCCGCCCGCATAAGCTCGAGGATGTGCGCGAGGCGCTGCAGGAGGCAGGCTTCCGCGGGCTTACCGTCTCGGAGGTGAAAGGCTACGGCAGACAAAAAGGGCACAGCGAAATCTACCGCGGCTCGGAGTACACAATCAATTTCCTGCCGAAGATCAAGATCGAGCTTGTTTGTTCCGATGACAAAGCGGAGCAGGCCATTGCTGTCGTGCTGCGATTGGCAAAGACGGGCGAGGTCGGAGACGGGAAGATATTTGTTTCTTCCGTCGACGAAGCGATTCGTGTTCGTACGGAAGAAGTCGGGGACGATGCCTTGTAAAGGCCGGCAGCCGACTGTCACGCATTCACACTTGTTTCATTCACGCATGGTTTTAAAAAATTCACTCACATCGAAAAAGGTTTACCATGAAACACATATTGATTTATTTAGCGTTGGTTCTTTTTTCCGGTGCAATAGTGTATGCCGCCGACTCGACTGCTGCGGCAGAGCAGCCGGTAACGTTCAGCGGTTTCGTTGACTTTTATTACAGCAAAAATATTGAATCTCCTTTGAGCGGGACGAATAGATTGAGAAATTTCGATACTCCGGAGAACCAGTTCACATTAAGTTTAGCAGAGCTTGTTGTCCAGAAGACAGCATCGCCGGTAGGATTCCGCATGGATTTAGATTTCGGACCGACAAATGATGCGGTACAGCCCGGAAATGCAAGCACTGTCAATGTTTTGCAGCAGGCGTATCTCACGGCAGTCCTCCCTGTCGGCAATGGATTGACTGTTGATGCAGGAAAATTTGTGACGCACATGGGCTACGAAGTGATCGAGTCACAGGCAAATTGGAACTACAGCCGTTCTCTGCTCTTCGCATGGGCGATTCCATATTATCATACCGGAATACGGTTGACGTATCCGGTGGCGAACAATTTTACGGCAGCGCTTCATATTGTAAACGGCTGGAACAGCGTCATAGATAACAACAGCAAAAAATCGCTTGGCTTAACCCTCAACTATGCCGTATCGTCTTCAACAGATTTTATTTTCAATTATATGACAGGCTTTGAGCAGCCGCAGGGTGTCAATGCCGGAAAGAAGAACGTGTTTGATTTCATCATCACACAATCTGTTTCGGATAAATTCACGCTTGCACTCAATGCCGATTACGGAGAAGAGCGTTTTCTTCTCGGCGCTCCGTTAGCGACATGGAAAGGTGCCGCCGTGTACGGCAGGTATGCTTTCAATGACAAATCGGCGATCGCAATACGCGCTGAAGGGTTCTACGACCCGATGGGCTATGCAACCGCGACAGGCGTTCCGAAAGAAACAATTAAAGAAGCGACGTTGACGTACGAATACAAACTATTCGCTCCGCTGCTTGTTCGGGGAGAAGCGAGAGGAGACTTTGCAAACGCGCCTCTCTTTGAAAATAACAGCGGAGGAACGACCCAATACTCTCAGGTTACATTCCTCATCGGCGTAGTCGCGAGCTTTTAGTTCTTGGTATGCAGCATGGTTTTACGGAATTCAAATTTCATTCACAACAAAACAATTATTTAGAGAGGTCTTGATATGAAGTCACGTTCCCGCAATAAATTTTTCCTGTTTTTTTTCCTGATGGCGGCGATGCTTGTCGGAACATCGTCGTATGCTCGTGCAGGAGACCAGCCCGATCCTTCGGGTACAAAAACCGGTACGATTGCAGACGTTCCGGCTGCGACTCCAGGGCAGCCGACGTTGCAAGAGATCGGCGATGCGGTTGGACACAACCATGTGGCGATCAATTTCATGTGGACGTTAATTACCGGCTTTCTCGTTATGTTCATGCAGGCGGGCTTTGCGATGGTTGAATCGGGTTTGACCCGTGCGAAAAATGCCGCGCATACGATGGCGATGAATTTTATGATTTACCCGTTGGGCATGTTGGGCTTTTATGTTTGCGGGTTTGCTTTCATGTTCGGCGGCCTCGGCGCTATCGGAACAATGGGCGGGTACGCAGGATTGAATCACGAGCTGACTGTAACGCTGTTCGGTAAGCCGTTCGGTCTGATCGGTTTGAAAGGATTCCTGTTGCAAGGCGCAAGCTATGACACGGCGGCGTTTGCGCTCTTTCTTTTCCAAATGGTTTTCATGGATACGACGGCAACAATTCCGACAGGCGCCGCTGCTGAACGGTGGCGATACTCGGCGTTTATGATCTACGGCGTGTGTATCGGCTCGGTGATGTATCCGATTTTCGGCAACTGGGTGTGGGGCGGTGGCTGGCTTGCCCAGCTCGGAACAAATTTCGGACTCGGACACGGACACGTAGATTTTGCCGGTTCTTCTGTTGTGCACATGCAAGGCGGTGTTATCGGTCTTATCTATGCGTGGTTGCTCGGTCCGCGCGAAGGAAAATACAACAAGGATGGAAGCATCAATCCGATTCCGCCGCACAGTATTCCGATGGCAATCATCGGCACATTCATTCTTGCGTTCGGCTGGTTCGGATTCAACCCCGGTTCTACGCTTGCCGGAACCGATTTGCGCATCAGCGTCGTTGCGGTAAACACGATGATCGCTTCCGCGACCGGTGCATTGTTCGCAACGTTGTGGATGTGGTGGTTCCGGACAAAGAAGCCGGACCCTTCGATGATGGCAAACGGAATGCTTGCCGGTCTCGTCGCAATCACTGCGCCGAGCGCGTTTGTCAGTGCAGGCGGCGCAGCTATCGTCGGTATTGTCGCCGGTATTTTGGTTGTTGAATCGGTTTTCTTCTTCGACCGAATAAAAATAGACGATCCCGTCGGCGCCATTTCCGTGCACGGCGTGAACGGTGCGTGGGGATGTCTTTCCATCGGGCTTTTAGCAGACGGTACGTACGGCGACGGATGGAACGGCGTTGCGGGAACAGTCCGAGGTTTGTTCTACGGCGGCGGCATGAGCCAGTTCTGGGCAGAATTGATCGGCGTGACTGTCTGCTTTATCACATTGGCGATTCTTGCTTTCATCGTTTTCAAAATTGCGGAAGCGATTGTGGGAAATCGCGTCTCGCGTGACGTTGAATTGGAAGGTCTCGATGTTCCCGAAATGGGAATTCTCGGTTACGGCGGTGTGGTGATGGACCGTCAATCAGAGACCCCTCATTCGCGGTAAAAAATATTTTCGTATCATACATGGCAGTTCGCTCACTGCGGGCTGCCATGTGGGTTAAATTTTTAGAAGGAATTTTTTGTCATGAACGCGTTCGTGCTTTCAGCAGCGGGATTTGTTTTGGGCGGAATTGTCGGCTTTGCGTTCGGAACCCTGCAGAATGCCGCCCTTCGCCGGAATGAACAACAGCAGAAAGCCGGTTCGCTCAAAACGAATTGGCTCGCCATGCCTGGCTCGATGAGCCGCATTGCTTTGTTACTGATTATTCTTGTCGTCATTCAAATTGCCTGTCCGTTGCTGTTTGAAGGAAACATTCAATGGCTCGTTTCAGCAGGCGTTATTCTTGGATACGGATGGACACTGTATAGCAAGCTTCGCCATCGCGCAGTTCAATGAAGCTTTACACTTCCTGTTTGTCCTTCTGCAAATGTTGTTTGGGATTTACTTCCCCGCTAACCCCGTTCCGAACCTCATTGCGTCAGAAATCGTGACCGGCAATTTCCCTCTGAAAGGAATTTTGCCGTACAGCGCTTCGGCAGTAACAGCTTGCAGCGCCTTTGCGTTGTCGTACGCACAAATGTATGTCGGAATCTCCGGCACGGTGCCGCCGATATACGGATTGCCGAACGAAACGAGAATGACATTAGGATTTTCTTTCACAAGTGCTCCGAGAAAATCGGCACCTTCTTTCGGGAGGTCAACTGTTCCGCTTGCAATCACAATTTTAATGTATGCTGAAACCACAACAACGTCCGCATTGCGTGCGGCGGCGACTGCTTTTTCTGCTTCATCGGGTGTGACCGTTTCGGGAAGGCGGTAATCAATTGTCGAAGCGTTGAACGCTTTCATTTCATCGGGAAAAGAAATAAGCCCCCGCGATTGCATTGAATTGCCCGATTTGTTCGTCATGGTAAACACGACGACCTTTTGCGAAGGGCGTAGCGGCACGAGATGCTTTTCATCTTTTGCAAGCGTGATGCATTCCGCCGCGATCGCTTTCGCTTCCCGATAATTTTCTTCCGTGCCGACAACGGACGGAATTTTTTCCACGTCAACCAGCCGCTCTTTCTGCAAACCGACTTCCGTTTTTGACAGAAGGATTCTTCTCACCGATTCGTTAATGCGCTCTTCGCTGATCTCGCCGCTTTGGACTGCCTGCTTCAACGTGTTGATTCCTTTTTCTAAATCGCCGGGAAAGAGAATCACATCGCAGCCCGCCTGAATCGCTTTCACAACTGCGGTATCGAACGAATAGCGGGAAGAAATTCCGCCCATCACCATCGCGTCGGTGTACACCACGCCGTTGAAGTGAAGCGTATCGCGTAGCAAATTCGTCATCACATTTTTCGAAAGCGTTGCGGGAACGGTGTCCGCGTCAATCGCTTTGATCCACATGTGCTCCGACATGATTGCGGAAGGGTGCGCGTTGTTGATCGCCGCCTTGAACGGAAAAAGCTCTATGCGGTGAAATTCTTCCGGCGAACTGTCAATGGCGCCTAATTGCGCATGGCTGTCGGTTTTGGTGTTGCCGTGTCCGGGGAAATGTTTTCCGGTGGCAAGCAGTCCGTTTTCCTGATACCCTTTCACTGCGGCGGTTCCCAGTGCGGCGACAAGCACGGGGTTTTCGCCGAACGAACGCGTGTTGATGATCGGATTTTCGGGGTTATTGTTCACATCGAGCACCGGCGCGAAATCAATGTCAACTCCGATTGCGCGTGCTTCTTTTGCCGTGAGCGCGGCTGAGCGGTACGCCGCGGACGGATCCCGCGATGCGCCGAGCGCCATGTTTGCGGGAAGATCGGTCGCGCCGTCAACATACGTGCCGGCGCCTTTTTCAAAGTCCGCGCTGACAAGGAGCGGATATTTCGACGCCTGCTGAAGTGTGTTCAGTTCCGCTGCAATTTTTTTCGCTTCCGAACGCGCGAACCAAATTCCGCCGATATTAAACTTGCGGATCATTGCAAGTGTTGCCGCAGTGTCGCGGTGAACAGGCATGAAAAGCTGTCCGATTTTTTCGTCGAGCGTCATCTTGTTCAGCGTTTGCTCGACCCATACTGTATCGGGAGGAAGAAGTTGTGCCATAAGCGAAGATGAAAGAAGTAATGTGATGAGAGGGTAGAAAATTTTCATTGGTGTCCTTTCGGAAGAAGGAAAGAAAAACGAAGAAAAGGGATTTTACATTGATTTTGTTTCTAAAAATAACTCTATGTCTTTGTGTCCTCTTCTTAGCCCCCCTCGGGGAGAAAACAGATCCTCTCCCTGCAGGGAAGGGATGGAGTGGGGTCTGTTGGACTAGATTGCGTTCAGCGCTTGCTCTAAATCAGCAATAATATCTTCGATGTCTTCGATGCCGACGGAAATTCTCACCAATCCGTCGGTCACGCCGTTCTTTTTGCGATCTGCTTTCGGAACGGAAGCGTGCGTCATCGTCGCGGGATGCGAAATCAGTGTTTCAACACCGCCTAAACTTTCCGCGAGAGCGCAAAGACGAACGCGCTTGAGAAATTTTTTTGCATTGGCAAGACTGCCGACATCGAACGAAATCATTCCGCCGAAGCCGCCCATCTGCTTTTTTGCAAGCGCGTGCTGCGGATGATTTTTCAAACCGGGATAATTTACCTTCACGATTTTTTTCCGGCGAGAAAGCCAGTCCGCAATGTGCATTGCGCTTTCGCAATGCTGCTTCATGCGAACGGCGAGCGTTTTGATTCCGCGCAGGCAGAGCCACGCATCGAATGGACTCATAACTCCGCCGACAGCTTTTTGCGAGAAGCGAAGCTTTTCAACGATCTCAACGCGGCTTGTTACCACAATTCCCCCAATCATGTCGCTGTGGCCGTTCAAATATTTTGTAACGCTGTGAACGACAGCATCAATGCCGAATTCCAACGGACGCTGGAGAAACGGCGTCGCAAACGTGTTATCAACAACGGAAATGAGATGGTGTGCCCGCGCGAACTTCGCAATTGCGGCAAGGTCGCTGATTTCCATTGTCGGATTCGTCGGCGTTTCGACGAAAATCATTTTCGTGTTGGGCTTGCGCGCTAACACAACATTTTCCATTGCGGTCGTGGCGACGAAATCGAACTGGAGTCCGAAATTTTCGAGCACCGTTTTCGCAATGCGGTACGTGCCGCCGTACACGTTGTTCGTTACGATGATGTGATCGCCGGGAGCAAGCAGGCGGAAGATCGCATCAATTGCCGCCATGCCGGATGCGAATGCCAAGCCTTCGGCTCCGTTTTCTAACGCCGCAATATTTTTTTCAAGTGCTGTGCGCGTTGGATTGGAGACGCGGGAATATTCATAGCCTTTATTTTTTCCGAGTTCTTCCTGAACATAGGTTGATGTTAAAAAGACCGGAGTCATGACAGCGCCGGTGGATGGATCGGGTTCTTGTCCCGCGTGAATTGCTTTTGTTGAAAATTTCATTTTAGCTCGGGATGGTAGTTGGTGAATTCGTTTTCTTCCATGCCGAATTCTTTCAGCAGGAGAGAGCCTTCGGTGGTGAGCTTGTGAGAACGCGCGCGGAGAAAACCGAGGACGGCTTCTTTTACAGTAACGTGCGGGTTTTTGCGCGTCGTTGCATATTTTTCTGCGTGCGCCTGCGCCGCGCTTCGTATCACACCGCGGAACGGTTCGCGGACAACCTGCACAAGCTCTTCCAATTTATCGGCTGCCTGTTTTTCCCATTGCATGGAATATGTGTCTTCGTGGTGATGGTGATGTTAGCGTGACAAATGTTCGACAACATCGAGCCGCGTAACAATGCCGATCGCTTTTGTGCCGTCGCTGACGAGAACTGCCGGCGCTTTTTTCGCAAGAAGCTCGATCGCTTTATGAATTTCTTCGTTCATGTGAACTTCCGGCAACGGCGATTCCATTACGGAGGCGACGGCGGCATCAACGGTAGATGAATTTTCCAACACAGCCGTGAGGAGATTTTGTTCTGTGATCGAGCCGACGCATTTACCGTTTTCAACGACCGGGAGCTGGGAAACATTGTGCTTTTTGATGATATCGAGAGCGCCGCGCACAGTAGCCGATGCTGGAATCGAAACGAGCGGAGGTAGCTGCTTTGATTTTCGCTCTAAAATGTACCGCAGTGTAATGCGTTCCGGAGCGAGGAATCCGTTTTCCCGCATCCAGTCTTCGTTGTATATTTTTGTGAGGTAGCGTGCGCCGCCGTCGGGGAAGAGGATCACCACGACGTCCCGCTCCGAAAGCTTTTCAGCGAGTTTCAACGCGCCGGCAGCGGCAGTGCCGGCAGAGCCGCCGACAAAAATTCCTTCTTCGCGTGTCAGTCGCCGCGCCGCGAGAAATGATTCTCTGTCGTCAATTTCGATGATCTCGTCAATGTATTCGAAATGAAGCGTGCCCGGGAGAAAATCCTGACCGATGCCTTCGACCTTGTATGTTTTGAATGTCGGAGAAAATTTCTTCGTGTAGAAATACTCTTTCAGAATAGAACCTTTGGGGTCAATGCCGATGACTTTGATGTTCGGATTTTTTTCTTTCAGAAATTTTCCCGCACCGCTGATCGTGCCGCCGGTTCCGATTGCGCAGACGAAATAGTCAACTTGTCCGCCGGTTTGCTCCCAAATTTCCGGGCCTGTGGTTTTGTAATGAGCTTCCTCGTTCTTCGGATTGTAATATTGATTGGCAAGGATCGAATTCGGAGTTTCGCGCACAGTCCGTTTAGCAACTTCGGTGTAGCTTTCCGGAGATTCATGGGGAACAGCGGTCGGCGTGACGATCACTTCTGCTCCGAATGCGCGAAGCGAGCGGATTTTTTCTTCGCTCATTTTATCCGGCATGGTGAAAACGGTTTTGTATCCCTTCAGCGCGGCAACGATGGCGAGTCCCATGCCGGTGTTCCCGGACGTCGCCTCGACGATCGTTCCGCCCGGCTTCAGCTTCCCTTCACGCTCCGCTTCTTCGATGATTTCGAGACCGATTCTGTCTTTTACCGAACCGCCGGGATTGATTGATTCCACTTTTGCTAACATCAGCGGTTTCAATCCCCTGTTGATTTTATTCAGCTTCACGAGCGGCGTGTTGCCGATGGTCCCGAGAATATTTTCTTTGTAAGAAATTTTTGAAAGGTCTTTTAGCATGTTTTCGTGTATTCAGCGTGTTTTGTGGCGGTTAGTTTTTTTCTCACATCTTCCGCCGCGTGATGAGACTTGCGGCGAAGCCCGCGCCAAAGCCATTGTCAATATTCACCACAGTGATTCCCGCCGCACAAGAATTCAGCATCGTCAGTAGCGGTGCAAGCCCGCGAAAGTTTGCGCCGTATCCTGTTGAGGTCGGGACGGCAATCACCGGAACGCTCACTAATCCGCCGACAACGCTCGCCAGCGCGCCGTCCATCCCTGCAGCAACGATGATAGCATCTGCGTTTTGTAGTTTCGTGCTTTGTGTCAGCAAGCGATGGATTCCCGCAACACCGACATCGAAAAGAGTTTCCACATGCTGGCGCATCATGCGCGCCGTGAGTATTGCTTCTTCAGCAACGGGAATGTCCGACGTGCCTGCTGTGACAACGAGAATTTGCTTTTTGTTCTCGTGATCTTCTTTCGGTTCGTTCGCTGTAACGGCGCGTGCCAGTTCGTGGTAGTGAGCCTTGCGAACAACGCTCTTTATTGCTTTGAAATCTTTTTCATCTGCTCGCGTAGCGAGAAGCGGATTTCCTTTTTTCGCAATTGCCTCTGCGATAGAAGCAACTTGCGCCGTTGTTTTTCCTTCGCATAAAATCACTTCGGGAAATCCTTGGCGCAGAGCCCGGTGATGATCAACAGCGGCAAAGCCGAGCGATTCGTAAGAAAAATTTTGGAGAGAGGAAAGAATCTCGTCCTCTTTCTTTATTCCCTGCTTATATTCCCGAAGAAGTTTCTGAAGGTAGCTGCGATCCATAATTTTAGGAATAATATACCCCATTTCGCCGGCAGAATCAAGGAGCGTTTTTTCTCCAACTTGCGTTATGACAATGCATTAGAGCAATTTTCAGCGGTGAAGTTACCTTGACTCTCCAGTCGCGTTTTGCTATTTTAGTGAAGAAAATCGTTCACCTCATAACGGAGACCCCACTGTGAGTATCTACGTTGCCGCATTCGCTCTTTCTTATCTGATCGGCTCTTTTCCTACGGCATATTTCGTTGTGAAGCGTAATACGCAAAAGGATATTCGGTCGCTCGGCAGCGGAAATGTTGGCGGAATGAATGCGTATGAGGTGACCGGAAATAAATTCGTCGGCATTCTTGTTGTCGGAATAGATGCGCTGAAAGGAATTGTTGTCGTCCTTGCGGTAAAGCTGTTGATAAGCAGCGCGGTTGATGTTGTCATTGTCGGAATGACTGCGGGCATCATCGGACATTGCTATCCGGTCTGGTTGAAATTTCACGGCGGCCGCGGGCTTGCAATTGGCGCAGGAATGCTTCTGGTGACGGCGTGGATTTTTGTTGCAGTGTGGCTCGTGA
>JAGWND010000335.1 GCA_028873075.1 Bacteroidota bacterium | reverse complement strand
GAGCGGGCGCGCTCGCACTCAAAGCGCATCAAAGAAATAAAGTTTGCGTTGTACTTCTCCGAAAAAAGATCTTCTTCGCTGTAGCCGAAGAGGGCCAAATCTTCGAGCGGCAGATAAATGCGCCCTTTTTTCGCATCGGATTTAACGTCGCGCAGAATATTTGTCAACTGCAACGCGATACCCAGATTCACGGCATAGTTTTTTGCATCCTCGTTCTTGTAACCGAAAATTTCCGTGCACATCAATCCGACCGTTGACGCCGCGCGGTAGCAATAGGTTTGCAGCTCCTCGAAATTTTTGTAGCGCGTTTTCACCACATCCATTTCCATGCCTTGCAGCAGATCATGAAAATGGTTCAGCGGGATATTGAAGCGGCGAATCGTCTGGCTCAGCTTGTTCAGCAGCGGGTAGCGAGATGTTCCTTCGATCGCGCGTTCAAATTCTCTTGCCCACAATCGCAGCCGGACATATTTCCGCCGGACATTTTCCTCTTCATCAACAATATCGTCGGTATAGCGGCACCACGCGTACACAACATTGATCGCTTCCCGTTTCGGTTTCGGAAGAAGAAGAAACGAGTAATAAAAATTGCTCCGCTTGTTCTTTGCCAACGAGTCTATGACGAGGAGATTGTCCATATCAGCGAGTACCGTAGGTGCGTCCCGACTTATCGGGATGCACTGTTGGATCATTTCCGCAATCCAAACATTGCGGCTACTTTCTTTCCTTCAACGTGAGCGGAAAAAAACGAGTGCACCATCGAACATGTTCAACGTTACACGGCGGCGGACTGTGTCAAAATGATTCTGCTCGATTTTTTCGAGCACCCGCATCCCGCCGTACCATGTCAATCGCAATTGAAAACGAAACTTCGTGTCAACACTCCGTAGAAGCGGGGATCCTTTCCTGAATAATTCTTTTGTTC
This sequence comes from Bacteroidota bacterium, assembly GCA_028873075.1. Classification (GTDB taxonomy): domain Bacteria; phylum Bacteroidota; class Ignavibacteria; order UBA10030; family UBA8401; genus JAJYOI01. The sequence continues at coordinate 828 of JAGWND010000335.1, read as the reverse complement.
GTTCAACTTCAAATTTCATCAGTGAAGGGAAGTGCTCGCCGATAATTCCGTTGAGCAATCCTCCGCGGGAACAGCCGAAGCGTTCCAAATCTTCATCAGGAATATAAACACGTTTTTTCTCTATATCAACTGAATAATCCTGCCAAAAATTTGTCAGCTGCAGTGCGGTGCAAATATCGTCCGACCACGAGCAATGCTGTTCCGTTGCCGAGCCGAACAGGTAAAGAACAATTCTTCCTACCGGATTCGCAGAATGTTTACAGTAAAAAAGAAGGTCTTCAAATGAAGTGAAACGGGGTTCGCGCGCGTCCATCCGAAATGCGGTGAGCAAATCATCGAACAAATTCACAGGAACGTTGAATTCCAGAATAGCGCTAGCGAGCGAATGAAAAAAACTGCCCTGCTGTAGAGTGTTCTGTAAGGCGGCATTGGACAGATTTCCTTCGAGCGCATTATGTAAAGCCTTCTCCCATAGATCCAACCGCTCAATTCTTTCCCGAACGGAAAAATTTCCTTCGTCCGCAAAATCATCGGCGACGCGGGCAAAAGCATAGACCAAGCGGAGCGCCTTTCGCTGGCGCGGCGGAACGAAAACCGAAGCGACTGGAAAATTTTCGTAATGCTGCTTTGCAAGTGTTTCAAGATCGGATGTCATTGCAATTGTCCAAAGGATTCCTTGAGAATATCCAAAAAGAATTCTGAAAAAGCAACCGATGTAGTTTCTACAATTATACTTGTTTTCAACTAAAAACGTGTTAAGATAAACGTGAAAATGTAAACTTTTTTGAAATACTTACAAAGTGCGGAAAAGTATTATATTTTTAGATT
>JAGWND010000126.1 GCA_028873075.1 Bacteroidota bacterium | reverse complement strand
TATTGAATTCCTTTCCAATCCCTAATCGTAAATTGAGTATGGGGTCAAATTCACCGCTGTAAGTATTACCACCAAAAGGATTAAAACCTGCATCGAGCCAAAGCTGATATAAACCAGAATTTGAAAGCGAATCGGCAGTAGCTGTTGTTTGAATTTCCTGAGCGGGTAATCTTTCGAGCACAAACGCTGACAACACAATTGTGAAGAAAAACATTCTCACGGCGTGCATCACTCAAAGCTTATATATAATTCCAAGCCGAAGCGAGATTTTTTCATGCAATGTATTCACATCGCCCTCACGTTCTTGACTTGGATAGTCATGATTCCGATAGTAAAGACCTATGGGTAATGAAATAGAATTTAAAATTCCAATTTGATACCCCACCCCAATCATATAATATAGACGAACATACGAGCGAACACCTTTTTCGAACAAGATATTGCCGGACCAATCTTTTTCGAGAACGTTGTCCTGATGAGTGTAATAACCCCCTAGTCCGAAAGAAAATATACGGTAGATAGACGTTGCACCGTAAAGAGCTACGTCGTACCCCTTGCCGCCCGATTCGAAAGGCGGGCTAAGAGCGTCCGATGGATCGAATTTGTAAGACGTCCATTCAGCAAAGGCCAAAAGTTGAATATCACGAAACGACTTTCCAAACCCTAAGCGAGCGTTAAAAGTCGGGAGATAATCACCAGTGTGTGAAGTTAACAACAAAGGATAATTACCACCGTCAACCCAAATCTGATATGAACTACGATTTGAAAGTGAATGTGCAGTGTCTGGTAGTTGAATTTCACGAGCGTTTGAGGTAAAAGGCGTATAAATAATTCCAAGCCGAAGCGAGAGTTTTTCATTCCACGTACTCTCTCCCCAATGGTCTTGACGCGGGAAATCATCATTCCGATAGTAAAGACCTATAGGTAATGAGATAGAATTGGAAAGTCCAATTTGATATCCCATCCCTATCAGATAATAAATGTGAACATACGAACGAACTCCTCTTTCAGTAACGGCAGACCAAGACCAATCAGGTTCGGTAATGTTATCTTGATGAGTGTAATACGCTCCTAACCCTAAAGAAAATATTTGGAAGATTGACACAGTGCCGTAAAGAGCTATGTCATAGCGTCTTGCATGGCTGCTGCTCAGATCGAGTGGATCAAATTTATAATACGTCAATTCTGTAAAGCCAAAAAATTGCAGGAAGCGAAACGGTTTTCCTATGCCTAATCGCAGGTTATACTTTGGTAGAAAATCACCCGTATGCGAATTCCCCAACAATGGATACTTACCACCATCAACCCAAAAGAGATATGAACTACAACTCGAGATTGAATCAGAATTTGCTGCTGGCTGAATTTCCTGAGCCTGTAGTGCAGCTAATGCAATCACCCCGAGTATGAGAGAAAAAATAAATCTTCTGTACATTGTGCCCTCCAATTTCAAAACCATTGAGCACCACCTGTGTAATCGCTATATTGATAGGTGCAAACATCTTCCTCCCAATATATACTTGGACAACACCAAACCTCTCGTAATTCCAGAAAGTACCGTTGAGCCCATCCCCCTTCAGAATTTCCTTGTGTAAGTGCGGTTTGCACGCCTGCATAATAACCATTCCAAAATGGATACAGCAATACTTGATTGAGCCCAAGATTGTTGGCATGACCCCAAAGCAAGGTCATCTCATCTGCAGTTTGCCCCGATTTGATAATAACCATCTTGAAAAGTTGAGGAACCCGATCATGGATGTATGTCCATTGATCACGTGGATCAAGTAAATCCCAATCCTCAAAATGCGTGTGGCAGCAAACAAACGGAGGAGGTGAGCAAGACAGAGCTAAATCTACCATTGCACCTATTCTGCCTCTGCCTCCATTAATGTACCAGTCATACCAATCGAAATAGGATTCTGAAATTGTCAAAGCGCCTCCCCACAAAGCAATAAAAGTGGAAGCATCTCTAACAAACTGCTGATAGCCATTTCTAATTGGCTCATCAATATAAAACCTTTTTACTCCATACTCATTAACTGTGGCATCAACAATGTCTTGCCACCCGGTTGGCCCGAGTTGAATAAAAATGCTGTCTAGAGAATATCCGTACGAATGCAGTTGAGGAATTAAATTAGGATCGCCTACCAAAACCATACTGCAGCCATATTGAGAAAAGTAGTTTTGGTTTCGTGGCATGTCGTTGTCATCCATAACACCAACATATTTTCCCGGGGCCGAACGAAATTGATTTGTTGGTTCCCATCCACCAGCTGTGTAAACGCGATAACTACCATCCGCACACTGCTCCGGCCGCAGGGGACCTATACTTTGCGATTGCAGGCTTGAACTTGTTTTGCTACGGGAAATATTATTGATGGAGTCTTTTGCTGCCGAAAGCGGAACAGTTGGCTGAAGTATTTCCTTTTCACACGCTGTGAAAAAGAGAGAAAAGAAAAAAACTACAACAAGGGGGAATTGCGCGTGCGTAGAACATGTGTCTCATAACTTTACTCCTTTCATGAAAAAGTGAATAAAATTACCTCTGACCTATGTTTCTATAACTCGGCAAGAAAATCTGCGGATAAGGTAGGAAAACCTTTTACTCTTGTCAAGAAATTTTTTATATTCTTGGAAAGCGAGCGTATGGCTACTCAACAATCAACTCACCGCACCTTCATCGCCATCTTTCCGCCAAAAGAAATTCTTGAAAAGCTGCTGCTCATTCAATCGCAGCTTAAAAACGCCGGAGGAAATGTCCGCTGGGAGAAAGAAGGAAAATTTCACTTCACACTTCAATTCTGGGGGAACCAACCGGAAGAGTGGCTGAAAGACGTAAGCACGGAAATACAAACGTTCTGCTCGCAACTCCCTGCATTCACAATTACAATCACCAAAGTCGGCTGTTTTCCAAGCAAGCGCTCGCCTCGAATTTTCTGGATCGGCTCTGAACCGAACGAGAATCCGAATTTGATCGAACTCACAAAGCACATTCAAACAATCACACAACACAATGGACTTGAGCCAGACGAGCATCCGTTTCACCCGCACATCACGCTCGGACGCGCAAAAGGAAATGTGCCGAGCAACTTGATAAAGACTCTCGAAAGTATTACTTTTGAACCATTACAGTTCCGTTGCGCGGAAATTGCCGTGATGAAAAGTACGCTCACGCAAAGGGGCTCATTCTATTCGAACATTATCAATATTCCATTGCCATGATAGGAGAACGTTATGCCGGAAGACAAAGAATCAAAATTGCAGGCGCTTAAAGTTGCCATTGACCAGATCGAGAAGCAGCACGGAAAAGGCTCGATCATGAAATTGGGCGAGGGTCCCATCGTAAAGATTGACTCCATCTCCACCGGCTCAATTTCACTCGACGCGGCGCTCGGCATCGGCGGTATTCCGCGGGGAAGAGTGATCGAAATTTACGGACCGGAATCTTCCGGAAAAACGACGATCTGTCTCCACATCATTTCCGAAGCGCAGCGGCAAGGCGGACTCGCCGCATTCGTTGATGCTGAACATGCTCTCGACATGGGGTACGCAAAAAAATTGGGGGTTGATACAAACAATCTCCTTCTCTCCCAGCCGGAATACGGCGAACAGGCGCTTGAAATTGTCGAAACGCTCGTCCGCAGCGGCGCGCTCGATGTCATCGTCATTGATTCGGTTGCGGCGCTGACGCCGCGTGCGGAAATTGAAGGCGAGATGGGCGATCCTTCGATGGGCGTGCAGGCGCGGCTGATGTCGCAAGCGCTCCGAAAATTAACCGCCGCCATCAGCAAATCGAAGACATCCGTGGTATTCACCAACCAGCTTCGTATGAAGATCGGCGTGATGTTCGGGAACCCGGAAACGACCACCGGCGGCAACGCGCTGAAGTTTTATGCCTCGGTGAGAATGGATGTGCGCCGCATTGAAGCGATCAAAGACGGGAACAACGTCATCGGCAACCGGACAAAAGTGAAAGTCGTCAAGAACAAAGTTGCGCCGCCGTTCCGCGAAGCGCAGTTCGATATTTTCTACAACGAAGGAATTTCGAAATTAGGCGACCTGATTGACGTGGCGGTTGAACACGATATTATTGCAAAAAGCGGCTCGTGGTTTTCGTACAAAGAAGAGCGAATCGGCCAGGGCAGAGATGCCGTGAAAGCGTATCTCACTTCCTCTCCGAAAACATCGGAAGAGATTCTTCATGAAGTGAGAAAAAAATTAGGCTTGGGCGATGTCAAAGAGACCCAAACTGTTGCAACTCCCGTTGGGACAAAGACGGCACCGGCGCCGGCAGCAAAGCAGCCGGAAGCGCACACGGCAAAGAAAGCCACAAAATAATTGGTGATCATGGTAGGACAGGTATTCTTGCCTGTCAAACTTGGAAAAAAAATTTGTCGGATAAGAATGCACGACCTACCTTTTTCAAATTTCCCGGAGCGCAAAACGAATTATGCGCATCACGAAAATCGAGCGCCAAAAAAACAACGCCTCACGGCGTTCCGTTTTCATGGACGGAGAATATGCATTCGGCGTCAGCCTCGACAGTCTTGTTCGGCTTTCGCTGTATGAAGGCAGAGAGCTTTCAAAAACAGAATCCGAACTGCTGCAGCAGTCGGCACGGGACGACGACGCAAAACGAAGCGCGATGCATTATCTTTCGCGCCGCCCCCGCACTGAAAAAGAGATCACCGATTATCTTGCAAAGAAAAAATTCGACGAACAAACCACGCGGCGTGCTCTTGCAGCATTGAACGATTTGCATTTGCTCGACGATTCCGAGTTCACGCGAATGTTCTGCCGCGACAAGATCCAACGAAAGCCTGTCGGAGAACGGATTCTCCGCAGCGCACTGCTCAGAAAAGGCGTGAGCAAGGAAATTATCAATACCGTGATGCCAGAATTTTTCTCACATGACGCAGAGCGCGAGCTTGCACTCCATGCCGGCAAAAAACAGTACACGAAGCTTCTCCGCTCGCGTTCGCACCTGGAAAAGATGCAATTAAAAAACCGCTTGTTCAATTTTTTACTTCGCCGCGGATTCGGTTTCGACACCGCGCAGTACGTTCTCCGACAACTACTGGCTGACAAAGAATCCCAAAGGGATCTCCGATGACCAACTTTTTCTCACGACGGCCGTGGAAAGTTTTCGTCGTAACGTTTTCCATTTCCGCCCCGATTTTTATTCTTTCGCTTTTTGATCAGGTTTTTTACCTGCTCGTCATGGCGTTCGCGCTGACGATGATTCTCAAACCGCTCGTTGATTACGTAGAGCATCTGCAAATCCCGCGCGGTGCAGCAATCATCGGAATTTACATTGTTCTCGCTGCCATTATTTCCATCGGTTTAATGACTGTTTACCCGATCGTCGTTGCACAGGTTTCCAATCTTTCCGCATCGTTCGACAATCAACATCTTACTGCAATGCTGAGCCAGCTCGGCACTTCGATCTCGGAAAAAATCCCTTTCCTCAAACCGGAAAAAGTCGCTGCAAAACTGAACGCGGTGCTCGTGGACATGACCGCACAGGCGGAGCGCCTGCTGACAAGCGCGATCAGCATCGTCGCCTCGCTGGTGATCGTTCCGTTTCTCGCTTTCTTCCTTCTGCTCGATTATTACAAGATGCAGAAAGCGTTCATCGAATATGTTCCGAATAAATATTTCGAAATGACACTGAATGTTATGCACAAGCTTGAAGAACAAATCAGCAAATACATTCAAGGAACGTTCATTGAATCGTCGGTTGTTGCGGTGCTCTACATTATTTCTTACTACATCATCGGCGTTCAGTATGCAACCGCGCTCGGAATTTTCGGCGGCTTGATGAACATTATCCCGTTCGCCGGACCTTTTATCGGTGCCGTACCCGTAGTGTTTGTTTCCATCATCCAGTACGGCGATCTTTCAAAACTCATTCCGATCATCATTTCCACCATTGTTGTTCAGCAGATTGACCAGCTCTTCGTGCAGCCGACGGTGTTCCGGCAAGTGATGAACATTCATCCGCTGATAATGTTCGTTGTCATCCTCATCGGCGGACAATTGTTAGGCGTGATGGGAATGGTGCTCTCCATTCCGATTTACACAATAATTCTGGTATCAGCTAGAGAAACGAACTGGGGTTTGAAAAATTACAGAATCACGCAATAACGACGTGCCAAATCTTAAAGATTTCAGAAGTCTTGCTTTGAAAAATTACAGGGTCGCACACCATGTCACGGATAGTTTTCGATATTGAAACACTCGGCGCACCGCTCGAATCGTTTGACGAAACGAGCCAGAAGTATCTCACAAAATTTGCCAAGACGGAAGAAGAAGTTGAAGATGTCAGACACAATCTTAATCTTCACGCGCTTACAGCGCAAGTGATTGCCATTGCGCTGTTGAATCCCGATTCTTCAATGGGAAAAGTTCTCTTTCGATCCGATGCAAAAGAAGAGTTTATGTCGGAAGACGGGCTTGTGCAATTCAAATCGGGAAGCGAAAAGGAAATTTTAGAAGAGTTCTGGAGATTGATCACATCGTACAATCAATTCATCACGTTCAACGGGCGGGCGTTCGATTGCCCGTTCCTGATGATTCGCTCGGCGCTCCTCGGCGTTCGCCCGACACGAAATCTTATGCCGTATCGCTACGACGCGCAAATCCATTGTGATCTTCTCGAACAGTTGACGTTTTACAACACGACACGAAGATTCAATCTCGATTTTTTCTGCAAATCGTTCGGCATCGAAAGCCCGAAGGACGGCGGCATCACCGGACTTGATATGCGGGAATTATTCGAAGCAAAACGATTTCACGACATTGCGGAATACTGTTTGGGAGACACAAAAGCAACCGCAGAATTATTCCGGAGGTGGAATAGTTCTCTGAATTTTTCGGAGAAATGAGCGTTGATCTGCCACAAAGGCACCACGGCACAAAGAAAAATTCCCCCCCTCTTGAACATTTGTCATTTAAACATTGAGCATTGAATATTAGCTTTTGCAGCCGCCGGTGAATGCACAATACTCGATTATCAATGTTCAATTCTTACACGGGCAGTTTTCTGTACCGCTTCGCAAACTCGTTGTACATTGCCGCCGCCGCAAAAAGCTTCAGCAAATCCCACCACGAAAAGATCAGAAACCCGCTGACGAAGGCTTCTGAAAAACTGTGCATGAAGCCCGCGTACAAAAAAAGCGTTCCGCAGGCAAAAACCACCGCCAACCCGACTGCCATTGAAAAAAGTGTCCAAAGGTAGCCCCTTCTCATTCCCGCAAGATAACCAACCGTAATTGCGCCGAGAACAAATCCGATGAGATAACCGCCCGTCGCTCCACTGAAGAGAGAAAACCCCGAGCCGCCGCCAGCAAAAACCGGTGCGCCGACGGCACCAGCGGCCAGGTACAAAATTTGACTCAACGCGCCGTTTCGTCCCCCCAAAAATGCTGCACCAAGCAGAACAAAAAAAGTCTGCAGCGTGTACGGTACCGGGACGTGCGGTATTGCAATTTGCGCTCCTAATGCCGTGAGCACGGCAAAGAAAATAATCCACACTGCTTGCGCAATAACAGATGACTTTTCTGAATCAAGTGAGTCAACAACGCTCAACAAAAATGTCTTCCGTACCGTTTCCATCAGTTCTCCTTTATAAATCTTCGTGACTTGATATCTTGGTGCTGTGCTACCGAAAAATAATACAAAGGAGCAATGAATGTCAAGAAAAATTATTGACTCTCTTCTGTAATTTGTTTATCTTTGTAAGCTAAATTTAAAGAAACTGACGTCTCGCAAAAAAACCGCGCTTAATGGCTGAACTTAAAGTTTTCTCTGGACGGGCAAATCACCCGCTTGCCGAGGCTATTGCCAAACATTTGAAACAACCGTTGGGCACGTTGGATATTGCGGATTTCAGCGACGGCGAAATTTGGGCGAAGTTCATTGACAACGTGCGCGGTGCAGATGTGTACATCATTCAACCGACACATCCGCCGGCCGAGAACCTGATGGAATTGCTCATCACGATTGATGCCGCAAAAAGAGCTTCCGCGCATCGGGTCATGGCTGTGATCCCCTACTTCGGTTATGCTCGTCAGGACAGAAAAGACCAGCCGCGCGTAGCCATTACGGCGAAATTAGTCGCAAATCTCATCACGACAGCAGGCGCGGACAGGGTAATCACGATGGATCTGCACGCACCGCAGATTCAGGGATTTTTCGATATTCCGTTCGATCACTTGTACTCATCAATTGTCTTCGTTGATTACTATCGAAAAAAGAAAATCCGGGACTTAGCGGTCGTCTCTCCCGATGTCGGCGGTATAAAAATGGCGCGGGCGTATGCGAAACGCCTCGACGCTGATCTGGTATTGATTGATAAGCGCAGACCTCGCCCGAATGAGGTGGAATTGATGAACATTGTCGGCACTGTTGAAGATAAGAACGTCCTCATCGTTGACGACCTCATCGACACCGCGGGAACGTTCACGAACGCAGTCAGCGCTCTGAAAAAAGCCGGCGCAAAAAATATTTACGGTGCATGTACGCATCCGATTCTGTCCGGCAAAGCAATGGAGCGAATCAATGCCTCCGAGATTACGACGCTGCTTGTGACAGACACGATTACACTGCGCGAAAAATCCCCGAAAGTCGAGGTCATGTCCGTTGCAAAAATTTTTGCCGAGGCGATTCAGCGGTCGTTCGGAAATAAATCCATCAGCTCGTTATTCGATATTGATAAAGATAAATTCACGGAGAGTTAAAAGGAGTTTTTTATGTCAGAAGTGGTTCTTGAAGCCGAGATTCGGGAACACGTCGGCAAACACACAAAACATGTCCGAAGAGAAGGAAAAATTCCCGGAGTGTATTATGCTCACGGGGAAGGCAATCTCAATATTGCCGTTACATCCCACTCGCTTCGCCCGATCGTGTATACTTCCGAAACGCATATTATTGACCTGAAGCTGAAATCCGGTGAAATAAAAAAATGTATTCTTCGTGACGTACAGTTCGATCCCGTGTCGGATTTGCCGATTCATTTCGATCTTCAAGGTGTGCGCGCCGACGAAGAATTGACAATTGAAATCCCTGTAACGCTTATCGGAACTCCAAAAGGCGTGAAGGATGGCGGAACAACACAGCATGTGATGCACCGATTGAAGGTTTCCTGCTTGCCGAGGTTTATCCCCGAACACATCGAAGTGAATATAGAGCAGCTCGGCATCAACGATTCTCTTCATGTCCGCGATATCAAGCTTGAGAATGTGAAAATTCTCGAAAACGAATCGAGCACAATTGTCGCAGTCGTTCCTCCGACCATTCTCAAGGAAGAGACTCCGGCTGAGGCAGCCGCAGCGGCTACAGCAGAGCCTGAGGTAATTGCAAAGGGCAAGAAAGCGGAAGAAGGCGAGGAAGGTGCTGCGCCTGCGCAACCCGGAGCGCAAACTCAGGCAGCGGCACCTGCCAAACCCGCAGCGCCTGCTAAGCCTGCTGCACCTGCAAAGAAGGAAGAAAAAAAGTAAGCTGAACGATCGCATCGTTCTTTGACACGTGTGAAGTGCATTGTTGGTTTAGGCAATCCCGGAAAGGAGTACGCAGAAACACGGCACAATGTCGGGTTTCGCGTTCTTGCGGCGCTGACCAACTCGCTGAAAATTCCCTTGAAACCGGGGAAGGGAGAATTTCTTTTCGGGAAAGGAAAATCCGATAAAGAAGAAATCCTTCTTGTCGCTCCGCTGACGTACATGAACGAGAGTGGCTTCGCAGTACGAGACGCGTGCGAGCAATACGGGATCGAGTTACATGATCTGCTGATTGTATTCGATGACTTTCA
>JAGWND010000125.1 GCA_028873075.1 Bacteroidota bacterium | reverse complement strand
GCCGATACCCGCGCATGTAGATTCGATAACGATTCCAAGTTCTAATGCAGCGTCGCGGAGAGATGTGCCTTCTTCAAAAAAGCCCGTTCGCCTGTGAGGAAGAAATGTGAGTTTGTGTTCGGACATTAGTACCTCCCAAACTCATCCGCCAATGGCACAAGCATCTCGATATTTTCCGGCAGCGTGTGCGGTGAAACTGAACATGCAGAGCTCAGAATGAATCCGCCGCCTGTCTTTCCAATTTCGATCCGATGCTTCACATCTTCTTTTACCGCCGCCTCGTTGCCGTAAAGAAGCGTGTTGACAGGATCAATGTTTCCCTTGATGAACGTTTTCCCGTCAAGAATTTTCTTGGCTTCTTCCAATTCAACCGTGCCGAGCGGCGGCGGATCGAGCGTATCAACACCGTTCGTTCCTGTTGCGATCATCAAATCAAGTCTGTCGCCGATGCTGCCGCACGTGTGAGTATAAACCGGAATCAAAAATTCTTTTTGAAGTTCCTGCACAATCTTTTTCTCGTACGGCAAAACAAATTCCTTGTACTGAGGACGGGAAATCAATCCGGCTCCGGCAAACGCCGAAGAAATGAGAATCGCATCAACGCCCGCTTTCGCCTGCTCTTTTCCCAACGCGATAGCGCCTAACGTGAGACGCTCTAAGCACGCTTTCGATTTCCCCGGGTCGTCAAGAATTGCCATCAACGCATTTTCATAATTCAACAATTCGAGAAACTGCGACCACGGTGAAAATATTTCCGAGTGAACGGAAATCGTATCGCCGACTTTTGCTTTTACTATCTTGATCGTATCAAGATGATACGGCGGAAAAAAATCGTTGAACGGGCGCGGTTCCTCATCGAATCCCCACGTGAACGGATATGTTATGTCAGTCAAATCCCACGGTTCGACGTAGAACAACTCCTCCGGCTTGACCTGAGCAAACGTCGGAAAAAATCGAGAGCCGTTCGCTTGATAGTAATGCGGATTGTCATCGTCGGGAAAAACGGTATAATTCCCGTTTTCCCAGCGGAGAATATTTTCACCGTCGCCGCGCTCGATGCGGTCAACATGCTTTTCAAAATTCGGATCGCGTCCCGGCAGGTTGATCAAGATGCCGTCAAAGGAATATTTTCCCTGAAGCCGTATCAATGCATTGGCAAATCCTTCGGAAGTATACCAAATCTCTACCGGCTTAACCCCGGAATGAAGAAAGTAATGCCCCACCGAAAGCTGGCACATGACCGGCACGCGATCGGAAGCTTTCAAATGCATTGCTCGAGCCATTCGTTCTTTGGATGTCATTTGCTTTCCAAAGCTGGAGATGCAAAAATAAAATTCATTATGACTTCCTGTCTCGCACAATCCTCTTTATATGTTTCTCCACCGACTCTTTAATAATTTCCCCCTCTTTAATCTCTCTCTTTTGTTTCAAGCAAGGCGGTTTCCCATTCTCGCTTTTTCGTCTTTAAATCATTTGCTGTGACTTTTCGAACTATACTAATAACCTTCTTGATAGAGATGGCGTTTCTCATTCAATATGAACAATGAACAAAAGAAATGCAACGAGTCAGACAGGAATGTCTGACTCTACCAACAACCGATTACTTCCCTTCTTCATAGACAATCTTCCCTCCAACAATCGTCATCACAACTTTTGCTTTCAAAATTTCTTTGGGAGGAATTGTCATAATGTCGTCAGAAAGCAAGACAAGATCGGCAAGTTTTCCCGGCTCGATGCTTCCTTTTTGATGTTCGGCAAACTCCGCTTCGGCCCCCCAAATCGTGAACGAGCGGAGTGCCTCTTCACGCGTCATGTGCTGCGCCGGATACCAGCCGCCGTCAAAGTACGACGAATCTTTGATTCCATCAGCTGAAAGCTGAAAATATTTCGCAACATCTTCCGCATTGCGCGGAATGCCCACCGTATCCTGCCGCGTGATCGCCGCATAAAACCCAGGCAACGGATTCGGGTTTTCAACCGGCGCATCAGAGCCGCTCGCAATGTGATTGCCATCCTCCAACAACGAATGCCATGCGTACGCGCCCAAAATTCTCACCGGACCTAATCGCGCTTGCGCCCAATACATGTCGGATGTGCAATGCGTCGGCTGCATACTCGGAATAATGCCCAACTGTTTGAACCGCGGTATGTCCGACGGCTGCAAAACCTGCGCGTGCTCGATCCGAAAACGAGCATCGCGCGCCTTGTCAGGGAATTTTTTCAACGCTTCCTCGTACGCGTTCAAAACAATATTATTCCCCCGGTCGCCGATGGCGTGCGTGCAAATCTGAAACCCGTGTGCAAGCGCTTCTTCCGCCATTGCGCGAATGTGTTCAAACGTTGTTACGGTCAAACCGCGGTTATCCGGCTCATCACTGTACGGCTCGATGAGCGCTGCTCCGCGCGAACCTAATGCACCGTCAATGTACATCTTCACGGCTCGCACTGTGAAATGCTGGCTTGCACCGTCGCTGTAGGGGCCACATGCCATCATTGATTTCCACAGAGGACCGTCGCCGCCAACTGCCGCATACACGCGCACAGGCAGTTGTTGATGCAACGACATTTCTTTGTACAATGCAAATTCCTCTCCGCCAATTCCCATATCATGCACGCTTGTCAAACCGGCTTTAATAAATTCGTGCACTGCAAGAGAGATCGCTTCCTGCGATTCTTCTTTTGTATATGCCGGAAGAACTGTAGCAACGCGATCAATGGCATTGTCAATAAAGATTCCCGTCGGCTCTCCCTTTGCATTGAGAAGAATTCGTCCGCCGTCAACATTGTATTCATCGGCAGATTTTTTTGGAAGAAGTCCTGCCATTTCCATCGCGCGGGAATTCACCCACACGGCATGACCATCAACGCGCGCAAGAAAAACAGGGTTGAGCGGCGCAAATTGATCCAACATTGCCGCATCGGGAAACGGCTTTGTATTTCCTTTCGATTTCCAGTCATTTTGATCCCACCCTCTGCCGCGAATCCATTGTCCCGGCTTTAACGTTGCAACCTTCGCCGCCACCATTCGAAGAATTTCTTCAGCGGATTTTGTTCCGACAAGATTAAGCTCAAACAAGCTTGCACCGTAGCCTGCAACATGAACATGGGAATCGATAAATCCGGGAAAAAGAAATTTCCCCTTCGCGTCAATGACCGACTGAGAAGCGTATCGCTTCGAGATGTCGTCGGTCTTCCCCACAGCAACGATTCTGCTACCGCGAATCGCCACAGCTTCGGCAATGGTACTACGAGAGTCTACCGTGTAAACTTTTGCATTCACGACCAGCACGTCGGCACTTCGTTTTGAAGTCATCGTCAGCCAAGCAAAAATAGCGGAGGCAATGACAATAAAAACCACAAGAGGAAGTAAAGTTTCTTTCATGACATTATTCTGTTTAGTGAAAGAACGAATGATAAAGCTGTGAAAATATAAAGAAGTGCTTTTACAAAAGCCATTCTAAAATAAAGATGTCGGACGCCTTAAAGGCGCCCGACATCTGCACCTCGTTGCGTTTGCGTGAGTTGAATTTTTTACCTATGTTTTTTCATAATCGTTCAGCGATCCCGCTGATAGCGGGATTACCTCCATCACCAAGGCACAAAGGAAGAAATATGCATAAAGAATTCGAGCGGCTTCTTGAAATTGTGAGACGGCTGAGAAAAGACTGCCCGTGGGACAGAGAGCAAACGCACCAGAGCCTGCGCCACAGTTTCCTTGAAGAAGTGTACGAAGTGATCGAGTCAATAGATCACGGTCAATGGAGCGAGCTTCGCAGCGAACTAGGAGACGTGTTTCTCCACCTTGTCCTGCAAACAATGATTGCGGAAGAACAGAATGAATTCACACTCGATGAAGTGCTGTATCACATCAACGAAAAACTCATCCGCCGTCATCCGCATGTGTTTGGGGAAAGAAAAGAAATTGACAGCGAGGCACAAGCGAAAACCTGGGAGAAAATAAAATTCACTGAGGGAAGAACGTCGGTCATTGAAGGCGTTCCGTACGAGTTACCGGCGCTTCTCCGTGCACGGCGGCTTCAGGAAAAAGCGGCAAAGGTCGGATTCGATTGGAGGAAAAAAGAAGACGTGTGGGAAAAAATTGCAGAAGAGTTCAACGAACTGAGAAACGCTGCTGAGGCGGGTGATCGTCAATCGGTTGAAGAAGAAATAGGAGATCTTCTTTTTTCAATCGTGAATTACAGCCGCTTCGTGAAGGTCAATCCGGAAGATGCGTTGAGAAACGCATCGAACAAATTTGCAGCGCGGTTTCACCACATCGAAGAACGTTTGCGCGCCGGTGGAAAAGATATTTACGCTTCGACACTTGCCGAGATGGATCAATTGTGGAATGAAGCGAAGGGAACGATCTGAAAATTTTATATCCACGAAAGGCAGAAACAGACACAAAGAATTTCTTCATGCATCTTTGTGAACTTCGTGGACGCTCTCACCCTTTTCCTGCGTCCAGCCTTCCGTTGAATTTTCCGTACGCATCAATAATATCTTTCACCAGCTTGTGGCGCACTACATCGTTGCGGTCGAGATACACGAACGAGATCCCTTCGATGCCCTGCAAGATTTCCTGAATCTGCACCAGACCGGAGGTCGTTTTCAACGGCAAATCAATTTGTGTGATATCGCCGGTGATAATTGCTTTCGAATGATCGCCCAAGCGCGTGAGGAACATTTTCATCTGCATTGCAGTCGCGTTTTGCGCTTCATCGAGAATAAGAAAGGAACTATTCAACGTCCTGCCTCGCATGTACGCAAGGGGAACGATCTCGATAATGCGGCGTTCCATGTATGTTTTCAGCTTTTCTGCAGGCAGCATGTCGTCGAGTGCATCGTACAAGGGGCGAAGATACGGGTCAACTTTTTCTTTCAGGTCGCCGGGAAGAAAGCCGAGGTTTTCACCGGCTTCGACGGCGGGGCGCGCAAGAACAATTTTGTTCACGTCACGGTTCTTCAAGCTTGCAACTGCCATCGCAACAGCGAGATATGTTTTGCCCGTGCCTGCGGGTCCGATTGAAAAAACGATGTCATTCATCTGCACACGCCTGACGTATTCGACTTGTCCCGCTGTCTTCGCCTTGATGATGGAATTCTTCGTGAAAAGGACAACCGAATCCATCTCGTCTTTAGCAGGGTAATCCGGCTGCGCTGCCGAAGCGTCACCGTTCACCGTTACAAGGTCGAGCACAGTGTCAACATCGTTCGATGTGAGCGCGCCGTTTTTTGTCAGA
Organism: Bacteroidota bacterium; assembly: GCA_028873075.1. Lineage (GTDB taxonomy): Bacteria > Bacteroidota > Ignavibacteria > UBA10030 > UBA8401 > JAJYOI01. The sequence goes on along the minus strand of JAGWND010000125.1, from coordinate 4,618 downwards.
AGAAATGTCAGCTCTTTGAATACTTTTTCGATTTGATCAACCTCGGATTGTTCCCCACGAAGCGTGATATATTCGCCGCGCACGATAATGTTTGCGTCGAAGCGATGTTCAATCAATTGAAGATGGCTGTCTTTCACGCCGAGAAGTTGAAATGCGTCAACTCCTTCGATCTTCATTTTACGTTCTACCGTATGCTGTTCCTCCTGCCTGTTCATAAAAAGCAAAGTCCTTCAACCCGATCTTCGTCGGGGAAGGACTTTGCACATTGTTCGTACCTCTTCAACTCTATTGTGCTGATGCCTGCTGCTGCGCTGCGTGTTTCTTTCTCCAATATCGGTGTTCAGCCTTTTTCTCATTGTCAGTCAAAGGACCCGCAACAGGTATTTTCAATTTCTGTCCCGGATGAATGATATCGGGGTCCTTAATCTGATCGCGGTTGCCCTGCCAAATCTTGGGCCACATAAACGGGTTATCGTAGATCGTCTTCTTTTTTGAAATATTCCACAGGCAATCTCTGTTCCGCGCCCATGTTCCGACGGTGTACGTCTTTTCCATACCCGCCATCAACCCCGGCTTAGCGAGCGTTGCTTTCAGTTGATCAATCTTTTGCTGCAGAGCCTGAATGCGATTGTAAAACTCAGGCAACGCAGCAAGCTTCGATTGCTTTAAGCCATCGAGCTGTGCTTGAAGCGAATCAACTTCGCTCTTGCGCGCATACAAATCTTGATCTGAAAGCAGCGAAAGCTGCTGCGCCCAATCTTCAAGCCGCTTCAGCGCTTCATCGAACGCCTTGTGGCGTTCCGCGCTCGCGCCTGTCATCGCTTCCGTTTCGCTCTTCACTTTCGCCACCTGATCCGTGAGTGAAGCAAGAACGGATTTGAGGCTGTCAACATCTTTTGTCAATTGCGCCAACACACTCTTCAACGAATCACGCTGCGCCGTATACTGCGTGATTTGATTCTGCCATTCTTCTTTTGTCATCTTTTCTTGCGCCGACGCCATCTGAACCGCAACAACGCCCATTGCTGCAAGGAATAAACCCGATACCACTACTTTCTTGAGATTCATTTTCAGCTCCTTCATGTGTTAGTCATTGCTGGCTTTTCAAGCGTTCCCGCGTTGCATCCTGATCCTTTTGCGCTTGCGCAAGTTCAGCTTGTTTCGCGGCAATTTGTTTTTCAAGATCGGCTTTCTCAGCCTTCTTTGCATCAACTGCTTTCTCCAACGAAGCAACTTCCGATTTCAGCGACTCAAGCTGAGCAAGTTCTCCGTCACTTGGACTGCTGCTGCAACCGGCAACCGTCATTGCACTTGCAAGCACGACGACTGCTATACCCGCTTTCAGTATGTTCTTCATGTTTATGTCCTCTTACTGTGATACGAATGCCTGCCTTAATTCAAGGTTAAAAGTAGTATACTAAAATGAGCAACTCAAGTCAAGAGAAAATTTTTGCTGATTTCAAATTACAATAACTTCATTTTCTGATTACAGTCCCGTTATATTTCAGAACAACACTGTTCTGCAGTATGTTCCATCACAACAAGCCGCGGTCGGCAAAGCTTGAGTAAGAATTACCCGCGATAATGATGTGATCGTGCACCGGAATACCCACTACTTTGCCCGCTTCAACAATCTGTTTTGTAATCGAAATATCTTCCCGGCTCGGCTCCGAATTTCCGCTCGGATGGTTATGGAGAAGAATAATGCTTGCCGCCGATTCCACAATGGCGGAACGAAATACTTCGCGCGGGTGTGTGAGAGAAGAATTCAGCAGCCCGCGCGTGATCGTGACTTCTTTGATCATCCGATTCGCGCTGTTCAAAAGAAGAACAATGAACACTTCCTGTTTCATGTCGCGCAGGCGGGGAATGAAACGCCCAGCAACATCATCCGGCGTTCTGATGACCTGCCGCTCTTCTTCCGGCAGCGAATAAAGGCGCCGTGCTAATTCAAATGCAGCGACAATGGAAACTGCCCGCGCTTCGCCGATGCCTCTGAGCTGTTGCAGCTCCCCGACACTTAATCCGGCGAGCGCGCGAAGATTTTTATGGTCCACAAGAAGCCTCTTCGCAAGATCAACCGCCGTAACTTTTCCTGTTCCCGAGCCGATAAGGATGGCGAGCAGTTCCGCTTCCGATAACACATCGGGACCAGCGTGCATTAATTTTTCACGGGGCCGCTCCTTCTCGGGCCAATCTTTTATCTTTGTATGATACAATAATAAAGACTCGTCAACCCCGCCGCCGCAGGATTGATCCTTCGGACCAGCAAGATGTTTTGTTCCCGCCATAATAGTTCTCCCTCAATTATTTTAAAGCGGATGGACGGTGGATCGTTACGGATTTTTTTTGTACTCAAATTCCCCAATCTTCGAAACTTTCCCTCGCTTGTACTGCAAAAGAGTGAGCCAAGAATTGACCCGGTCTTCTGTCAATGAAATTCTCGAATGAAATCCTTGATAGTTTGAAACCTGCGCGAGCATGCGGGGCAACGCTTCACGCGAAGTTCCTCCATGCTGTATCAAATGCAGCAGTAATTCCATCGTGTCGTAGCCGAACAGCACGTTGTCATTCGGCAAATGTCCGGTCGCGGCAAGAAATCTTCCCGCAAACTGATGATATGCGAACGAGTCTTCGTTCCAACGATCCGAACTGAAGATCACGCCATCGGCATAACGCTTGTTCAGGTCAAGTTCGTTGAGATCGTCCCACTCATCGGAACCGAGAATCGCCGCCCGGATATTATAGTAGATCATCTGCGATGTGATAACACCAATGTCATCGCTGCTTGCAATAGGACAATAGACCGCTTGCATTGCGGTAACGGGGTATTGCAAACTGTCAACATCAACAACGACTTTTTGTGTCGGAATCTGTAACGAATCTAAAATATGCTTGCCGTTCGCAGAAAATAAATTTGCGGCGAACACTTCAGTATCAGCAGCCTTTAACGAGTCCACAAACGACTTGTGCACACCTGCTGTCGCCAGCCGATTGATAATTTCTCCGTACGAAAGTTTACCGGCAAACGCAACGGAGTATTCGGCGTTAAAGTCGGCATCGTCCTGCCGCATCGCACGGAACAACGAGCGCAAATCTGTTGACCCCTGCACATATCGCTGCTGCGAAACAATCGTTGCGCCGAGCCGTACCGCTTCGGCAACAAAGGAATCTGCCATGGCGCTGCTCGGCATCACTTGCGGAGCAATGACGCCGAGATTTTTGTAGCCCAACTTCAGTACAGCATACTGCGCCATCAGTTTGCCTCGCGTTGCATAATCCGGATTAGCCTGAAAGATATACTGGCTGATGGCAGCAAGCCCGTTATCGGTCGCTGTTGGAGAAATCAGAGGAATGCGATAGGGACTCACATATCTCGCAGCGGCGGAAACAACATTGCTGAAAATCGGTCCCACAATTGCCACAACACCGCTGTCGGCAAGCCATGGCTGCACGACATTCATCGCTGTCACGGGATCGTGCTCGGAATCTCCTACATCCAATTTGACTTTTGTTCCGCTTTCCCCAATGCCGGTATTGTACGCATCAACGGCGAAGGTGATCCCGTCGTACATTTCCTCCGCTAATTTCTTTTCGCGGGTCAGTTCGGGCTGCTTGTGCATCAGGGGGAGAATAACTCCAATTTTCACAAATCCCTTGACTTCAAAACGTGAAACAAGCATTTGCGCCTGCCTCGCAAGCTCTTCATCGTCCTGTTGTGAAGAAACCCGCTTCGCTTCGTCAATAGCTTCTTTTGCATTTCCGGCTTCCCATTTTTTTTCTGCATCGTACAACGACAACAGCAATGCCGTTTTTTTCGTATGAGAGAGGGACGATAGTGCCGCGATCTCGTCCGAGGATAAAAACTCCGACACAAGGTTTTCAAGAAGGCGCTGAGCGCGTGCAAGCGTTCTCCTCTCCGCCCCGTGGTCGAGCACGAAAAGCATTTCCTGCGCCGCATCGAGATACGAGCTCAACGCGTACTCATCAATGCCGATGGTGTAGTGAGCGTCTTCAACGTACAAGCTTGAAGGAAATAGATTGAGGAAATTTTTCAGCAGTTGAACGGATGGATAGTACTGTCGCTGCCGATAAAGCGCTTTTGCCCCCATCAGCATCGCTGCTGTTGTCCGCTGGTTATACGGCTTTTGGAAAAAAATCTTCTGGAATGTACTGTAAGCTCCCGCAAAATCTTTTTGCGCAAACTGGCGAGTGCCGATGAGAAATTGGGTCTCGGCGAAGTCGTTGTACACAATTCTCTCCTGCGCATTCGTGGCAGCCGATGCAGCGAACAAAAAACAAAAAAGAAATGTGAAAAAACAAACGTGAAATTTTCGAAGCGAATCAACGAGTGCCTGCATAGATTCTTTTATGAAGTTTTTCGTGAATTTGCAGCCGATCTTTTTCAAGAGCCAGTTAAAAGTCACGGCGAAGTGAGCGCACGCCGAACACATGCGAAACGAACGATGCCATAGCGGTTACCGCCGCAAGCGCTGCTGTCGCAGCCAGTAGCATCGCCGACGGAAATTCTATTCTGAAATATGCCGCGCGGAAAAATACAACCAAAGGAACGAAAAAAATAGCAATAATAAAAACGAGATACGTCAGACTGAGAAGA
>JAGWND010000124.1 GCA_028873075.1 Bacteroidota bacterium | reverse complement strand
ACGGTCCTGCATGTGCGCTGCTATTTTCATTTCAAGATAAATTGTCACGAGCGCATACGGGAGGATGAACAGCAACGGCAGCGCACCCATAATAATGTGCACCCAAATCGTGTCGCCGAGTAATGATATAAGAAATTGTTCCATTGACAGGTATGAGGTGTTGGGTTTTAGGACTTAGGTGTTAAGTGTAAATTATTCATTGTTCATTGTTCACCGGTCAACTTCGCCAAGCACGATGTCAATCGAACCGGCGATTGCCACCATGTCTGCAATCATCGCGCCCTTGGAAATTTCGTTAATGACGCTGAGATTGGAGAATGCCGGCGACCGCGCTTTGATGCGGTACGGCGTCGCCGAACCGTCGCTCACAATATAATAGCCTAATTCACCGCGCGGAGATTCGATACGCGCGTACACCTCGCCGGGATTCGGGCGGATGCGCTTCGGAAGTGCTGCCTGAACATTACCTTCAGGAATTTGTTCAAGCGCCTGCTCGATTATTCTTATGCTCTGTTCCATTTCGCGTGCACGCACAATGTGACGGTCCCAGCAATCGCCGACCGTTCCCATTTCCCCTTTGCCGACGCAGACATCCCATGCAAACTTGTTGTAGATCGAATACGGATCATCGCGGCGCAAATCCCAATCGACGCCGGACCCGCGCAGCATCGGGCCGCTGCATCCGTAATTGATGGCTACATCTGCGGGGAGAACGCCGACGTTCGCCGTGCGCTTCACAAAGATTTCATTGTACGTCAGCAGGTCGTTCAGCTCTTTGATGTTCGGCTTAAAGTAGGCACAAAATTCTTTTGCCTTCGGAATAAAATCGGGCGGGATATCGTGCGACAAACCGCCGACCCACATATAATTGTAGAGCAAGCGCGCGCCGCACGTCATTTCAAACAGATCAAGAATTTTCTCACGGTCGCGGAAGCAATAGAGAAACGGCGTGAATGCCCCGATATCAATGCCGTACGTTCCGATCGCAATCAAGTGGCTGGCGATACGCTGCAACTCCGCCATGATGACGCGAATGTATTCAACGCGCTCCGGTACCTGAATTTTCAGCAGACGCTCCGCCGCAACGACAAAGCCGAATTCGTTCGTCATCGAAGCGACATAATCCATCCGGTCGGTGTAGGGAATCACCTGCTGATAATTCGTCATGTGCTCGCAATGCTTCTCAAAACAGCGGTGCAGGTAACCGATATGGGGAATAACATCAACGACAATTTCTCCGTCAACAACCAGCTCGAGGCGCAGCACGCCGTGTGTTGCCGGATGCTGCGGACCCATGTTGAGGATCATCTCCTCCGTGCGAAGTGTTCTGCCGGTTGAAGAAGTCGGCGGCGTTGTGACAATTTCAGACATGATAGTTCAAATTCTAATTTCTACATCCTAAACAAACTCGAATGAGCCAATTAAACGTATTAGTACGGAACGCGCATTCCGTTGTAAAACTCGGGAACCTGATAATCTTTCCGAAGCGGGTACCCTTCCCAATCGTACGGAAGAAGAATGCGCCGCATATCCGGATGTCCGGCGAAACGAATGCCGAACAAATCGAACGCTTCCCGCTCGTGCCAGTTCGCTGTTTTCCAGATTGATTCCACCGATTGAACTTCAGCGGCGTCGGTTGGGACTTCAACACGAAGCGTTATTTTGTGTCTCTTCGCAATTGAGAAAAGATGATAGACAACGCCTAATTTTCCTTTCAAGTCAATACCGGAAAGGCTCGATAAAAAATCGAATTGCAATTCATCGTCATCGCGAAGGAACTGTGCGATCTCGATAATGTGCTGCGGCGAGACTTTGATAAAGGGATCCACCTGGGCATCAAGCTTCGCTTCGATGCCGAAAGCGGGATCAGGGAATTTTGAGGTAAGCCGTTCTAAAATTTCTTGTGGGGACATATCAACAAATTAAAAAGGAAAAATGAAAAATTACAAAGACCCTCATCTCTTTTTCGCAAGCGTTTCATGCCGGACCTTTTCCTGAAGCTTGATCAAACCTTCGAGCAGCGCTTCGGGGCGCGGAGGGCAGCCCGGAACATACACATCAACCGGAATGACACGGTCAACACCTTTAAGAACATGATAACCGTGTTCCCAATACGGGCCGCCGCAATTCGAGCAGCTTCCCATCGAAATAACGTACCGCGGTTCCGCCATCTGGTCATACAGCCGCTTGATGCGCGACGCCATTTTCAGCGTTACTGTTCCAGAAACGATCATCACGTCGCACTGGCGCGGCGTTGCACGCGGAATAACGCCGAAGCGCATCATGTCGAAGTTCGACGCGGATGCCGCCATCATTTCGATAGCACAGCACGCAAGCCCGAACTGCATCTGCCACAGCGATGAAAGACGCGCCCAGTTGAGAAGATTATCAAGTGAAGTTACAACGATGTTACTGCTGTCGAATTGTCTGTCCAAAAGACCCATAGCAATTCCTAAACCGAAACATATTCCTTTTCCTCAGTTCTCTCCATCTCCTCAGAAATAATTCCCTTCCCTTTCACATACACCGGCAATCGAGGCGAAGGCTTGTCCCAGTCCAGGTCGCCCTTGACCCATACATACACAAATCCCACTGCAAGAATGGCAAGAAACACCGCCATCTCCAGAAACGCAAGCATTCCGGAATTCTTAAACACAACAGCCCACGGAAACAACACAACAACTTCAACATCGAAAATTAAAAAGATCAGTGCGACAACGTAGAAGCGAACGTTCAGACGAACCCACGAGCCGCCAACGGGCTCTTCGCCGCATTCATACGTGGAAAGTTTTTCGGGGTACGGTCTGCGCGGACGAAGCAACCATGACGCAATCAAACCGCCTGCTGTGAAGATAACTCCGATGAGTAAGAAGATTAGTATTCTGCCAAAATCTGTCAACATGAAGGTCTACGACCTCATAGAGGGTCTTCGATAGTATAAAGAGCGCGGTGCTTAGACTGCCCCGCTGAAAAACGGGATAAATATACTAAGAACTTTCCCGTGAGTCAAGGAAACCGCAGAAAAATTTTACGAGGCAGTTACTTCAGCAATGTATCTGTCAATATCGCGCGCGACATCCGATGACGGGTACTCTTCCTTAATTTTTTTAAACAATGACAGCGCCTCGTCTTTATTGTTCGACTTCGCATAATTCTGGGCGGCGTTAAAATAATAATCGGCAGCATTCGGCCCCTTCGGGCTTTTCGCAGCGGCTTTTTCATAATACTCAGCCGCGTCTTTTGCGTCGCCTTTCACATCATAACACGCGGCAACGCCGGCGAGACGCGAGGCTTCAAGAAAATCAGTCGGGCCGCTGCACTCTTTGAAATATTCCAACGCCTTGTCGTACTGCTGCATGTTGTAATACGAATCGGCAAGATAGAACTTTGCCATATTGCCGGCTTTCGTACCGCCGTAGTTATCAGCAATGCTTTGAAACCCGGTGAGATTCTTTTCCGGCATACCGTTCACTGCCACTTGATAATTGCCGTTGTCGTAGTAGGAAAAGATTCCCGCCAACTCGACCGCCGCCTTCTCATTGTTGGCAGAAACGTTGTTGAGATAAAACCAACCGAGCAGAATCGCAGCGACGACAATGCCGGCAATCATGTTGACACGCTTTCTATTTACGTCGTACCACTGCCGAGCTTCAAAGTACGATGTGACAAGCTTGTCTTCTTTGATTTCGCGTTTGGAAATTTTCTTTTTCGCACGAAGCATAAGGACCCAATTTTTGATTGATTAATTCATGTTACGCAGAATATGAAAATTATACCACTCAGGCTCAAAAGACACAACGAATTTGAATAAAAAAATTAAGCCATTAAGGTTAGTAAGAAAAAAAAATTTGCGTTTCTTAGTACCGGAGTTTATCCCGCAAAGAGCAGAATGGCTTTGCGGTTGTTTTTACGACGTTTTGTGTAACATGCGTGAATAAGACAACTAAACAAATTCCAAGTAGTGTTACAGTTTCGCATCTGTGTCATTCCGGCGAAAGCCGGAATCCAGAAAATTGAGCACTGGATGCCAGCTTTCGCTGGCATGGCATTTGTTTTTGATCCAAACTTATCAAACTGTAACACTACCAAATTCCATGGCTGTTTTTATAGAAATATAATGAACATAGTAACGACAAGCAATATTTCCAACGCAGGCACATTTGTTCTACAGCGACACGGCAAAAAAAACCGCAAGGAAGCGCGAAGTATTTCACTTTACGCCCCTTGCGGTTTATGTATACGCTGAAGCCTCGGTAATCCCGAAAACCTTCGGGATTTGCCGGTCAAGCGCTTCTGAAAAGCTTCGTCAGAACAAATTCTCTGTGCCTCAACACTTCGGCGGAAGTGAGACGGCCTGACAGCGTTTTCAGCAGCATATCCATCAACGCATCCGCCGCTTGATCCAACGTCTGCTCCAGCGTCAGTATCTTCTCCACTGAAACATCAATGTGTTCCGACATGGTGGACACCGTCAATGGATTGGCAGAGAGTTTGATCACCGGTATCACAGGATTGCCGATAATATTTCCTTGTCCGGTCGGGAAGAGATGTGCAATAGATCCGCCGGCGGCAAAAAGCGTAACAGCTTCTGCAGCGGCTGATGAAGTATCCATAAAAAACAGACCCTTGCCTGAAGGCGCTTCAGCGGGATATAAAACGCCGTCCACCTTCGCTCTGCCGATTTTCTGTATGTTTCCCATCGCCTTTTCTTCAATTGTGGTTAAGCCGCCCCGAATATTTCCCTGCGTCGGCTGCGAACCAAAAAGATCGGCTTCCTGCTCATTGATGAATTCAGCATAACCATTGAAGATATCCGTGAATTTCTTCTTCAACTCCGGTGTCTTCATTCTCTCCGCAACAAATTGTTCACCGCCGGTAAGTTCTGAAGTTTCGCCGAACAGCATTGTTGAACCTTCCTCGACCAATCGTTCAGTCACTCTGCCGCAGGTAGGATTAGACGCCAGTCCTGAAGTCGTATCGGACTCACCGCATTTCATGCTGATGATCGCATCGGAAAGCTCAACCGGCTCTCTCTGCATTTCCGAAGCCTTGTGAACCAAACTTTTTGCCGCACGCGCAGCGCGTTCAATTGTCTTCAAATCTCCAGACCGCTCAATTGAAAATGATTCGACAGGTTTTCCCGTCTTCGCAATGCCCGATGCAATTTTTTCCGTCCAGTTCGGTTCAATGCCGATCACAACTGCCGCTGCGATATTGGGATTCGAACCGGTACCGATCATCGTCCGAAAAAACAATTCGAGGTCTGCTCCGAATTGCAGTCTGCCGTACGGATGCGGCAGCGGGAGCGTTCCGCCGACAAGACCCGCCACTCCTTCGCACGCCGCGTTCGACAAATCGTCAACAGGTATAATTGCGACATGATTTCTCGCACCAACTGTCCCATTGGGACGACGATAACCTAAAAAAGAATGTTTTTTCATTATTGCCACCTGTTGCTTTTTAAATTGTGAACGTGAACGTGCTGACCTGCAGCGATAGATTGAGTTGCGTGACCGATAGCAATTCCGTATTTGGTAACATTGTCATCTTTTTTGAAGGCGGACAATGCTACTTTGTGTCCCAACGGGATCGCATCTTTCGCTTCGAGCGTAAGTTCTTTTCCGTTTTCCAAACAGGAACCCGAAAGTTTTTCACCTGCTTTGATATCGGTAACTGCCACTCCTACATTGTCCTTTGAATCATGGACAAGGAACTGTGGTTTCATGTAATATATCTCCTTTGTTTATGTTATGTTGTTTAGTGTTTTGAGTTTAGGGATTCGGGGTCTGAGTAACCCGAAACCCGAAGCTCAAACCCCGAAATGAGCGCCTCAGGCGCCATGGCGCTTCGCACACGTGAATCTTCAATCCAAATCCCATGTAACATTATTTTCTTTTGCCAGTGCTTTTAGCTCATCAAGCACATCGCTGCTCAAAGGGATTCCGGTGTTCAATCGTTCGCTTTTAATTTTCTTTTTTCTTTCTCCGGGAATATAAATCTCATCAACGCCTTCTCGCTTAGCCGAATTCTTTATTTCATCCCGCATTGTCTTCATCCTCTCATAAAAATTTTTTTTCGGCATGAACGCTTCGATGGCAATACACAGAAAGAAATGGCCGACATCGGCTCCGTTCTTCAAATCCTTGTACATCGAATGAACATGTTTCCCGAACCCGCTTCCGCTGAGAACGCCGGACAATACATCCACCATCATTGCAAGCGCGTAGCCTTTCGGGCCAGCCATTGTCAGCACCGCTCCCGCCAATGCTTTCTCCGCATCCGTTGTCGGATTTCCTTCCGGATCGAGCGCCCATCCTTCAGGAATCGGAATTTTCCGTTTTGCCGCACTGATGATTTTTCCCCGCGCCACAATGCTTGTGGAGAGATCAATGATGACCGGAATTTCACCTTTCATCGGAACACCCATTGCAAGAGGGTTGGTGCCGAAGTACGCTTCATAACTTCCCCATGGCGGCAATGCCGGCTCCGCATTCGTAAACGCAAGACAAATCACCTCGTTCTGCGCGGCGATGTTGCAGTAATATCCAAGTGCGCCGAAATGCTGGCTGCTGCGGACAGCGACCGCGCCCAATCCGTACGTCCCTGCTAATTCTATCGCTTTCCGCACCGCCTTCTCTCCGGCGATTTGCCCCAAACCGTTATCGGCATTCAGCACAGCTGCGATCGGGAATTTTTGTTCGAACGTCATCACCGGATGAGGATTGATCAATCCAAGTTTAATCCGCTTCAGATAGATTGAAAGTCTCGTTAAGCCGTGTGTATCCACACCGGCGAGGTTTGCATCAATGAGATTGTCAATAAAAATTTCCGCATCACCCTTGCTCAAGCCGTATTTCATTGAAACTGAAACGGCAAAGGCTTTCAGCTTTTCCGGTTTGAAATATATTTGCTCGTTTGTTGCCATTATTTTCTTTTTAACTTTCCACTTTGAACTTTGAATTTTGAACTGACCTATACTACCATCGAGATATGTTTCGTTTCAAGAAATGCTTCGAGCCCTTCCTGCCCGCATTCTCTTCCGAGGCCGCTCTGTTTCATTCCGCCGAACGGTGCAATTGTTGTTGAAGGAACGTCGTCGTTCACGCCAACCGTACCGGCTTCGAGCGCCTCGCTTGCTTTGAATGCCGTGCTGAGGCTTCGAGTATAAAGGTATGCCGACAAGCCGAAGTGTGTGGCATTGGCACGCTCAATCACCTCATCGAATTTTTCAAACGCGGCAATCGGTGCGAGAGGACCGAACGTTTCATCGCACATGCAGAGCATGGTGTCCTTCACGTCCGAGATCACCGTCGGTTCAACAAAATTCCCTTTCGCAAATTCTCCGGCAGACATTCGCTTGCCGCCGCAGAGCAGTGTACCTCCTTTTTTAACGGCGTCGTCAACATGCCGGAGGAATTTCTCAACAGATTTTTTGTCAACCATCGGACCAAGCTCTGTTTCCGGTTTCAAGCCGTTGCCTACCTTGATGTTTTTCACCGCTTCGACAAACTTGCTTGTAAATTTTTCGGCAATGTTCTTTTGAACATAAATTCTGTTGATGGCAATACACGACTGCCCGCCGTTTCTGAATTTTGCGCCAAGCACTCCTTTCACAGCGACATCAAGATCGGCATCATCAAATACGATTGCCGGAGCAAGTCCGCCGAGCTCAAGCGACAAATGTTTGATGTTCTCTGCACCTTTCCGCATGATGTCTCTTCCGACTTCCGTTGATCCAGTGAATGAAATTTTTCTGCATTGTTCATTTTCGATAAATTCATTCATCACTTCCTCTGCGGGGCCGGTCACCAGGTTGAGAACGCCGGCAGGGAGATTGACTTCTTCGATCAATTTCATCGCCGCAATGGTTACAAGGGTCGTTTGCGACGCCGCTCTTGAAACAACCGTGCAGCCAGCCGCTAACGCCGGCGCAACTTTACGCGCCCACAACACAAGAGGGAAATTCCACGGCGCAACGCACGCCGCAACGCCGATCGGCTGCTGAATGACGAGATGGCGCTTGTGAGGGTTTGTTGGCGGAACTATCCTTCCGTACTGTCTTGTTGCTTCCTCAGCAAACCACTCAAAGTGGGCTGCAGCTCCTCCTACTTCTCCAAGAGATTCTTTGATCGGCTTGCCGTTTTCCATTGTTAGTATTCTCGCAAGCTCATCCCGATGTTCTAAAAATATTTTTGCGATGGCGAGAAGATACTGCGCACGCTCCCTTGCCGTTTTTTCTTTCCAGACTGTGAATGCTTTTTCGGCAGCACCGATTGCTTCGTTGACAAAGTTACGGTCCCCGACACAATACGAGCCGATTTCGCTTCCATCGGCAGGATTAACAACTGAAAAATTTTTCCCGATGGGTGAATCCACCCACATCCCACGAATGAACATTTTGTTCTTTTGCAATGAATCCAACAACTTCATTCTGCTTCCTTTCTTTGAATTTGTCTATTGTTCAAATGAATATGATGGCGGAGCGTCGCCTGGATTGCTTCCCCATCGAGTATTCGGTGTTGAATCCAATTTATAAATCATCGTCCCGCCGTTAGAAATATCGCTGAAACGAATCCACGGTTTATTCCATCGTGTTCCATTTACCGTCAGGCTCTGAACATATGGCGCATCCTTTTTTGCTTCTTTCCCTTCAATAACCACGTCTCCATTTTGCAAACGAATAACAGCTCTGGGAAACAGCGGGCTACCTAACACAAGAACATCGGAGCCGGGAAGCTCAGGATACATTCCTAACGCGGCAAAAATATACCACGATGACATTTGCCCGAGATCGTCATTGCCGGGATACGCTTCGGGTTTGTTCGAGAATAATTCGGTCATTGCACAACGTACTGTTTCCTGAGTTTTGTACGGTCGTCCCAGAAAATCATAAATCCACGGGGTCTCTGAACACGGTTCATTCCCCACATAAGCATATTTCGATCCGGCGCCTGCATTTAACTCTGTAAAGAATTTATCTAGCCGTTTAGCTGCCGCATCCTTACCTCCCGTAAGCTTTGCCAGATCTTTTAAATTAAAAGGTACCATCCAGACATATTGTTCAGCGGTACCTTCAACATAAGCCCTGTCACCGTCGTAAACCTGTATGCTGTCCGCAACACCGGGTGCCCACGAACCGTCTCGTCTCCTCATTTGAAGGAAACCTGTCGCCGGATTAAAAAGGTTTTCCCAATTCTGCGCCTGCTTCAGCAACATCTTGGAATCCGCTTCTTCGCCGAGGCCTTGGGCAAACTGCGACAATGCAAAATCCGCAGAAGCATATTCAAGCGTCATCGAAACATTGCCATACCCGCCTCTTTGATGTTCGGGAACATAGCCGAGCGTGCGATAATCTTCGAGCGCATCCCGCTCGTATGTATCCGAACGCGGCGCTCTTACAGACGGGTCTGTTGCAGCTCGCACAAGACCGGCAAGCGCCTCTTTCGCATCAAAATCTCTTGCACCGAACGCATAAAATCCCGCAATGATCGGCGCTGCCGGGTCCCCCATCATCACACCGCTGTCCATTGTCGGCAAGCCCCAGCGCGGAAACGCACCGCCTTGACGATAATCGTTCAACAACGACTCCGCCATGTCGCCCGCTTCTTTCGGAGCGATCATCGCCAAAAATTGACATTCGCTTCTGTAAATATCCCAGCCGGAAAAATTCGCGTATTGCAGCCGCCCGCTTTCCGTCGTGTGAACCTGTCCGTCATATCCCATGTACTGACCGTTCACGTCGGAGCAAACTGTCGGACCGAGAAGCGTGTGGTACATCATTGAATAAAATGTTTCTAACTCACCTCTTGTTCCGCCGGTGATTTGAATTTTGTTGAACCATCCGTTCCAAGCACCGGCGGCGTTCTCCG
>JAGWND010000334.1 GCA_028873075.1 Bacteroidota bacterium | reverse complement strand
AATGCCAACGGCATCGGACTTGCAGCGAATCAGGTTGGAAGAGAAGGGCGCCTTCTTGTGGTGGATATTTCCGAAACAGAAGAGAATGAAGAAAAGAAAAAAGAGGCAAAGCCGCTTGTCGTTATCAATCCTGAAATTCTTACAGTAGAGGGCGAAGCGGAGCTGGAAGAAGGCTGCCTGAGCATTCCGGACATCCGCGACAAAGTTGTACGTGTTGAAAAGATTCGTCTTCTCTTTCGCGATGCAAATTTCAAGGAACAGGAGCTTGATGCCGACGGCATGCTTGCGCGCGTCATCCTTCATGAAGTTGATCATCTCGACGGTGTGTTGTTTACCGATCATCTCGGTGCGACCAAGCGCGCGCTTCTAAAAAGCAAGCTGAAGAAAATCTCCAAAGGCGAAATCGAAACGAAATATCCGGTTGTCGTCGTTCCGGCGCACAAAGGAAAGAAGAGACTATTCAACCGTCCCGCTATTAGCGGGATAAACTCCGACACGAAGGCACGAAGCATAGGTTAATATTTTTGTTTTGGTGAGTTCCTCGGTGTCCTCGTGACTTTGTAGTTCATAACCTACAGGCATGAAAATCGTTTTTATGGGGACTCCGGATTTTGCCATTCCGAGTCTGGAGATCCTTCTTAACAATCGGTACGACATTGCGGCGGTCGTTACTGCGCCCGACAAACCGCGCGGGCGCGGGCAGCAGGTTTCATTCACAGCGGTGAAAGAATGTGCGCTCAAACATTCGCTCCAAATTTTTCAGCCGGATTCTCTCAAAGGCGAAAATTTCATTTCTCAAATCTCAAACCTCGGACCAGATTTATTTGTTGTCGTTGCATTTCGCATTCTTCCGAAAGAAGTTTTCTCCATCCCAACGAAAGGCGCGTTCAATCTTCATGCTTCGCTTCTTCCGCAATACCGCGGTGCAGCGCCGATCAATTGGGCGATCATCAACGGCGAAAAAGAATCGGGTGTCACGACATTTTTCCTGCAGGAAAAAGTTGATACAGGAAATATTCTTCTGCAGGCGCGCGTGGCAATCGGTGAAGCGACGACTGCCGGAGAACTGCACGACGTTCTTGCCGATGTCGGAGCAGAGATCGTTCTTCAGACCGTGAGGCTGATTGAACTCGGCAAAGCGAACCCGCGTTCACAAAATGAAACGCTCGCTTCGCCGGCTCCGAAAATTTTTAAAGACGATTGCCGGATTCAATGGGAAAAATCATCGAGAGAGATTCACAATTTCATCCGCGGACTTTCGCCGTACCCGACTGCGTGGACAACGCACGAAGGAAAGCAACTGAAAATCTACCGGAGCGAAATTGTAACATTGCGGCATCAGACAATAAAGCCCCAAAAGGATTTTCAACCCGGAAAAGTTACGGTTGACAGCTCGAGACTGTACACGGGAACCGGTGATGGCGCAATAGAAATTCTTCAGCTTCAACAGGAGGGGAAGAAGAAAATGGCTACGGCAGAGTTTCTCCGGGGTTACCGATTTAACGCGGGTGCCGTTTTCAATTGAAAGACATGGTTACATTGACTTTTTTTCGAGGTTTGACTATATTTTCCAAGCCTTTTTCACACGTTTTGGGAAAAGATTGAGCATTTTCGATGGAAAGTTACGCTTTCTGTATATCTCTAGCTATTGTTTCGCGAATGCTGTAAACTACTGAAGAGGGAATTGTTCTTCCCTCTTTTTGATTTTTTAAGAGGAAGTTGTAAATTTTTTTTATTCACGAAGAACACAAAAAAAATATGGCGGA
>JAGWND010000123.1 GCA_028873075.1 Bacteroidota bacterium | reverse complement strand
AATTCAGAGAACGTTTCGGCATCAATTGCATTAACTAACTCTCCCAACATCACGATGACGAATACAGTTGACAAACAACATCCGGCGCCGGGCGACACATTAACGTACACCGTTACGGTGATAAACAATGGGACTGCGAACGCGACATCGGTTGTTCTCACCAACGCCTCGCCAAACAATACCACCTTTGCACCCAATGCATACGGTGCGGGGAGCGGTGTGCAAGTGGATGGCGTCGCAAAAACCAATGCATCGGATTCCGACGAAGTAACGGTGAGCGGCGGGACAATAACGGTGAATTTGGGAATTATGCAGCCGGGAGTTTTGCACGAGCATATTATTCATTTTAAGAATGTAGTAAACTAACAGGAAAAATTTTTCAAGGAAAAAATCTAACAACCATTTTAAAAAGGAGTGAATGCAATGAAAAAGGTTCTAAGCGTTGCGGTTATTGCTGCTTCCGTGTGTTTCTTTAACGTTTCGTTCGGGCAGAAGGCTGTTCTCTCGATGGGAGATTACAGCATCAGTGTTTTGACGGAGCCTGCAAGGGAGGCAGGGCAATTTGGATTTATTCAAGCGATGTCAGTGAATGCCAAAAAAGGGGAGGAGCCATTCGGCTTTTGGTATTCCGGCGCGGTGCTTGAGCTGAAGGATGCGGCGACAAAAAAAACTATTGCAACCGTTACGGCGGATGAACTTGCCAACGGCAAATCTGAAGCGGTTACAGGCGGAACACAAACAACATACACTGTCGGGAAAGGCGGGAAGAAATTTGATCTGATGATCGAATCTGTTATGAAACCCGATGCCGGAATGCCCCTGGGAGAAATGCTTGTTGTCTCTTTCAAAGTCAAAGGCGTCTCCGCTGCTAAAGTCAGTGCGGAGCTGAAGATGAAAACCGACGGGGCTGCGGAAAAATTAGGAACATCCGGAATAGCTGTCAATCGGATTGTGAAGGATATCGCTAGCTACCCTGCTATCGTTCTTACTGCTGTGAAACCGGTGAAAATTACAGTGAGCAAACGGCTAAAGAAAGAACTGCAGCAGAATGTTTCAATCGAGTCTGCAAACATTTCTCTTTCTGCGGCAGAGTGGTCCAGTTTGTGCGTGTTCGACGTAAACGGATCTACTGTTGACGACGCGGTGAAATCTGTTGCACAAGCGCATCGCATTATCAATCACGTTTCCGCAAAAGAATCTACGCCTGAGGTTGTCATGTTCAATCGCACAAGCTCTCCAACAACCACGCCCGGCGACACGATTACATTCACGATTTCGTACGTGAACATCGGAAGCGGCACGGCAACTGATGCCGAGATTACCAATCCGATTCCGGCCGGCACGGTATATCTTGAAGGTTCTGCTGCAGGCGATGGTACCGAGGTTTCGATTGATCGAAAACCAGCCGCTGGAAATCAATTGGGCGAGGCGGCGCTTGTTCGTTGGAAAGTTACGAAAGCCATTTTTCCCGGCGAAGGCGGAAGCGTTTCGATGAAGGCAGTTGTGCGGTAAGATTAAGCGCAAAATTGTTCTGTTCTCATGTGCCCCCCTTTCTCCCTTCCCTAAGATTTAGGGAAGGGAGATTAAGGAGGTAAATTTTTATGTAAGGCGAGGAATGGGTCTCAAAAGATAAAACTATGAAACCAAGAGATGTACAAAGAGCGATGCGAACATTTTTGTTTCGCATGCTTTTGAAAATTTTCTTTGTTGCGTTGCCCGTAGCGAACAGTCTGTTCGCAGCAGGGACGCCGGCCGGAACGGTGATCACATCAAGAGCTATAGTGAGGTACACTTCGAGCACCGGAGGGCACTATACTGTCACGAGCGAGGTCCAGATGATCGTGGAGCAAATTGCCGCCGCCAATCTTACTCCTGCTTCGCAGCGCACCACAGCGCATGTAGGGAATTTTACCGTTTTTCCGCTCACACTTATCAATTCTGGAAACGGTACCGATAATTTCACTTTCAATAGTACAAGCAGCACAGGCAGAGACGTTGCTGTATTTAAAGATGCTGACGGCAGCGGATCGCTTACACAGCAGGATACTCTTGCAGGAAGAGTAACGTCATCGGGCGCACTTGCTGAAGATTCCACGATGAAAATTTTCGTGCGTATCACGGTGCCGGACGACGAAGCACTCAATAATCAAATTGATAATACGTCGTTCACAGCCGTTTCAAAGTTCGACACGATAAGGAGTGCCGTTGCTTCATTGCATTCGACCGTTCATTCGCCGATCATTCATCTTCAAAGCGCCTTATCGGTAGATAATCCTTCGCCGACGGTGCCGGGACCTGTGACCTTCGCCCTGTCGTTCACGAATACCGGCTCCGATTCGGCAACACATCTTGTTGTGACTGAGAAATTAGACTCACGCTTTTCTTTCGTTAGTGCCACGGGGGGCGGAGTTCTCACCGGAACAGATTCTGTTGTGTGGAATTCGGGCTCGCTCGGTGCCGGCGCTTCGTTGGCTGTGAGCTTTACCGTGAATCTTGCAACCAATATTCCTACCGGTACCGTCATTTCAGACAGCATGAACGTCGCGTTTAACGACGGCACGCTGCGGCGAAGCAAAGCGTCAAACAGTGTTTCACTTTCTGTCATTTCTGCACATGAGATCGTTTCGGTTTCTCCTCAAAGTGCTTCGATCGCGAAAGAGCCGTTAGACACGGTGGTGTACGGGATGATGATAAAAAATATCGGCGCATCGTCCGATGTCATTGAAGTTTCGTCTGCATCGAGTCGAGCATTGGTGTGGAAGTTTTACCGGGATGCAAACCTGAACGGAGTTCTGGATGCATCTGATCTTCTTCTCACAAACACAAACGGCTTTGCCGGAGTTGATCTTGGATCTGTTGCGTCGGGAGACAGCGTGCATGTTCTTGCGATGACGACGCTTCCCATGGTTTCTGTTGATCAGACGACCGACACGACAACATTCACATTTACTCCTGTTTCACGACCTGAAAAATTCCGCTCATCAACCGGTATCACCAGCATCAACATCCCGGTTATATCGCTGCAGTTAAGTTATTTTCCGGCTGTCCCACAATTACCGGCAGGATCGGAAGTTCATTATTCAATTCAATACAGCAATACCGGTCACGCCTCTGCTTCGGATTTTCAGATCAGCGACCCCGTGCCCGATTCTGCTGAATATGTTGCTAATAGTGTGCTATGGACAACCGGCGGACAAAGCTTTTCTTTTAATGATAATGAGGGACCGGTTCTTATTTCTGAAAGCGCGTCACGCAATAAAATTGTCAACTTTACCGTTGGCGCTCTTCCTCCGGCAACGACTGGGAAAGTAGAATTTAGAGCGAAGATAAAATAGATCAAACGAGTGATGCCTGACGGCGTTTTTTCCGCCGTCTGGCATCGTGTTATGCCGTTACGAAATGTCAGACAGTTCCAAGCGAAATCGCTTCGCTACATAAAGAAGCTGTCGGACATTCTTACATCATGATTAAAAAACATTTTCCATATCGCTTCTTCATTCTGACAGTGCTGAGTTTGTCGCTCAATGATGGAATACATCTCTTCGCTCAAACACCGTCAGGCACGACGATTCTAGATCAGGCAACAGCAAAATATACATTCAAGAATCAGCAGACGATCGTTGCTTCAAATATCGTTTCTTTCATCGTTGCGAGCCAACCGAATTTTGATTGTGCATACTCGCTTGCAGATTCCAACGTGATTGTCGGCGATACGGTGAGGATTGGTCTGACGTTTCGGAATACGGGAAATACTACTGCCGATACATTGACGATTGAGAATACAATTTCAAATCCGGGCTTGAAACTGGTAGAAGTTTCCGGCAATGGCGTTGTGAAAGGGGATAGCATTGTGTGGCGGCGCTTTAACATTGCGCCGTTGGAGAGCGGTTCGGAGTTTTTCACCGTTGTCATTCCTCCAAATTTTCCCGCCGGCGCATTTCTTGCCGCTTCCGGGAAAATTACTTGGCAGAGCTTTTCGAAAACTTTTTCACAGTATTTGATTGTCGGCTCATTTGCCCGGCTGGAAGTCTCCGTTGCTCCAAGTCTCACCGTAGTCGGCTCGGGAAGAACGATTGATTACCAGATTGTTGTGGAGAATACAGGGAACAGAAGTGCTCTTAGCGTTGTGCTTACCGATACGCTTGGTTCAACAGGAACTATGCAGCAAGCCTTCCCGTCGCCGGACATCGTTTTAAATGGCGGGAATGTGGTGCAATGGAATATCGGAACGCTTCCTGCATCTTCTCAGTACACAGTTTCCATGACGGTGCGAACATTTTCGAATCTTGGGACGAGCCAGATAAGAAATGTTGCGTTTGTATCGGCATCTAACGTTTCCAGAACTTCTTCGCAAGAAACGGTTACGCCGATTGTTCCTGTCCATCCTGCAACGATGACGCTTCACCCTTCAACTGAATACATCTTTGGACAAGCCAATGAGGACAGCGCGGAAATTACTGCTACGGTTTTTGACTCGTCAGGCTCTCCGCTCGGGGACGGTGTACCCGTTGCTTTCAAAACAAATCTTGGGACTTTCTTAAAAAATGGGTCGTCGCTCACAGTGTTTACGTCGAACGGGCAGGCATCGGTGTATCTTCATTCTGCCGATGTCGCTAATGTCGTCCGTACGGCAAGCGTAACGGCGGCGGCAGGAGTATCGCAAACCGGCACGGTCAACGGCAGCGTAACGATCATTATGTATCCAAGTGCCATCACGGGTTTTGTTAAACAGAAGGTCGGAAAAGAACTTGTCCCGTTGCCGGGAGCGATTGTACGTGTGTACAGTAATTACGATACAGCGCATTATGCCGGGATTGATACAAGTAATAGCCATGGATTGTATTTCGTTGCTTTGAACCAAGATGTTTCAGCGAAGTACTTTACAGTGAAAATTACGGCGTTTGATAACTTCGGTGAGACGGTGACATCGTCGTTGATATTCACTCAAGGCGAAAACCCAGAGCCTGCAACAACAGTGTTGAACAGTATCGCGGGGAGGCTACAATATCGCGGCATGAATGCGTCGGTTCCTGCTCCGGAAGTAACGGTGTTTCTCGACTCATTGGGCCAACCGACAGCCCATGGAATGGGCATTGAAGGTACAAGCACCCTCTCGTTTCGCGTGCGGCAAAGCACAACTGATGAGAACGGACGTTATTTGTTTGAGAATTTACAACCGGCACTCTATAAGATTTGGGTTGACTCTTCAAAATTTCCGCAATATTCCGGCGTTGATACCGTTTCTTTGACCCAGGCGGGCATTTTTACGATTAATGCTAATATTTTTGTTCAGGTTGATTCGTCTGCATTAATGGCGATGACAAGTCCCGACACAGTTTTTGCTGACAGCAGTTACCTGCTGTTCGTACATGTAGCAAACACGGGGAACATCAATCATACGAACGTCGTTCTGCGGGATACGTTGAATCAAAAGTTTATTTTTCTCGGTGCCGCTCAAGCTATTTTCGATTCATTGAATTACAATACCGCCACGCATGTAGCAGAATGGCGAGCTGCAACAATGCCGCAGAAGATTGACACGACGCTCTGGTTGAAAGTCGGCTTTGTTCCGAACATACCGGACGGCACAGTGCTCACGAACACTGCATGGATGAAGTCCGACCAGCTTGGTGCTTGGTTGAGAAGCCAGAGGACGATGGTTGTCCGATCTTCACCGAAAATGGGCTTCGGACAATTTGTTGAAGGAGGAAGCGACTCGGTCGTTGCGGGCTATCCGGTGAAATTAGGTCTTTGGTTCAGCAATACGGGAACGGATTCACTCCACAGTGTGATGATACGTGATTCTATTTTTCATGCCGGCATGAGCGGTATAGCGGTGCAGTTTGACACGTCGAAATATGTCTTGAGAGATTCAGCGGAGGTTCACGATTCGGTCGTTACATGGAATGTTCACAGCATTCCTCCGGGCGTGTTCGATACATTGCACATTTCCCTGCGCACCGATCCGCGCCTGGCTGGAGGCGTTGCGATTACAAGTAAAGGCTCGTTGTTGCAAAACGGCGTAGAGGTTTTTTCTGCTCGACAAACTGTTACCACTGTTTCTAATTCCGGGCTTTCCTCATACCTCGTCATCACCAAGACCGGAAATAAACGCACCGCTGAGATTGGAGATGTGGTGACATATCAAATCGTCGTTACCAACAATAGTCCGGACAGCTTGTACAGTCTTCAAATCATTGATAAGCTCCCGTACGCATTTGAATATTACAAAGGGTCGGGACATTACAACGGAAAAGCGCTTGAGCCTATGAAACAAAATCGCACGCTATCATGGGCGCTTAATTCTCCCTTGCCGAAAGGAGCTCCGGCAACATTAGTGTATCAACTAGTTCTCGGTGCCGATGCTCTTGAAAGCGACGGCATGAACGGCGCAATTGCAACGGCGAAAACACTCGATGGGGCGCCGTTGTATTCGGCATCGGCTCATTGGCAAGTTGCCGTGAAACCCGGCGTGTTCACCGACCGCGGAGTGATCTTCGGGAAAGTATTTTATGACGACGATAGAAACGCTTATCAAAGCGATGGAGAAGATGGAATTAAGAATGTCGAAATTTGGATGGAGGACGGTACACGCATCACCACCGGCGATAATGGAAAATATTCATTACCGAATGTCAAGCCCGGGGAGCACGTTCTGCGCGTGAATGAACGTACTCTGCCGAAAGGAAGTGAATTGGTTTTGGGGAAACATGATTTTGCAGAAGATGCTTCATCGAGATTTGTCACGCTCACTGAGGGGGGCATTGCCCGAGCAAACTTTTATGTGAAGCGGACGCTTGCCGACAGCATCTCTCTATCTGTTTCAAAAGCCATTCGTCTTGCTGCAAGGAAAGTGGAATCGCCGGCAGAAGTTTTTGTTTCAAGCGGTGTAGACCGAGGAAACACGGCGGAATGCACCCTTCAGGTAAATTACAGCGGCCCTGCGTCGATTCAGCGCATCAGGGTCGTTGACTCACTGCCCGATGGTTTTAGTTACTTCGAAGGCTCCGGAATGTTCAACGGCAGACCAACTGAGCCTGTTGTGGATGGCGCACTTTTGCATTGGAACCTCGGGCGCGGTGTGTCTCCGTTTGAAGGTGAACTCCGTTACCGTGTTCAAATTCGCTCTACTGAGCCGCGGGAAATTCCCGAGCGCAGCTTTTCTTATGTTGAGGTGATGAATGCCGACAGCCTCGTTACAAAACTCGATGCGTTATGGACGACAACATATGTGCGAAGTTATTTCTTCCACGAGGCACTGTATAAAATTCACGACCCGGTTTTTGAACATGGAAAAATTTCACTCCGGCGCCATGCGCTCAAAACGTTCGACAGCATTCGTACGATCGTTCAGAACGATACAGCTTCATATTTTATCATAGTCGGGTTTCCCGATGTACCGTCGAAGAAATCGAGACGAAGCGAGGACTCTTTACTTGCGCATCAGCGCGGAGAAACGGTACTCGATTATCTTTATCGCCGTCTTGGAAAAGACAGCATCCGTGTTTCGGCAGAGGGCATCTATGCTACAGACACGACGGGCGAAATAGACACGGTTTTTTCACGTCAAACTCCAAAGGGAGGCGGCGCTGCATTTCAACTGGCGTTAATTAAACGCGATTATTTTCTCAATGAACCGGCTCAAAAAACAGGCGTGGATTCCGTTGAAGATTTTTCTGCAATTGAGGCAGTTCCTGAACTGCAAAAATACTATCGCGACAGCATTGATGTTTCCCCCGACGATCACCTTCTTTTTCGTGTGCATCTTTTTTCAAACCCGCAGGCAGAAAATAAGACCGTTACAGTTATTGATTCAATTCCTACGGGGATTTCTCTGCAGCTGGGGATGATGTTGTTTAACGAAATCCCTATCTACCCGGAAAATCCAAACGGCAATTTATTTGTTTCCGATGTCACTACGCTGATTCACAAAGGGGTAAACGAGATTCAATTTGGAGCCTTGCCGAGTTCTGTGAAGCCGGTGGACACAGTGAAGATGCAAATATGGCTGCGGCGAGCAAATAATTTCAACGAGGAGACGCTGGAGAAGGCCAACCTCTTGAAATTATTTGTCCGACAAAAAAGACTACCGCTTTTTGAGCACGGGCAGCAATTGTTCGGTCCGGCAAAAAGAGCTACCACCTCGAGTGAAGCGGGGAAAAATACCAACCCCATTGCAAACGAGCGCGGTGAGACGTTTCACCCTTCAGTAAAACTTAAGTAAGTTTTGAGAAGAAGGTTGTTGCGGCGTTTTCAGTCGTCCGGCATCGCTAATTTTTTTCAGGTTTAGTCAAAAATCTTAAAAATGAACTTGCTTCATAGAAAGAGTTTTCTTATACTATAATCAGATAAAAAAGTCTTAAATTAGCACGTACAAGATTAACTTTACTTGAAAGGAAAAAAGTATGAAAAAACTCTTTGCACTGAAACGCTGTCGTGTAGTTTTGTCATCGCTGCTATCTGTCTTTTCTTTTTTGAGCTTGACGGGGTGCGGCAAAAATGTAAATTTACAGGAACAGATCGAGTCAATGTCGTTTGCTCCAGACGTTCCGCCTCCCATCACGCGGACGTATTCCGACACTGTAAGGGTATATTTGAACGCATCAATGAAAGACATTGCCCTCGCGCAGAACGTGATGTATCACGCATGGACGTTCAACGATCATGTTCCCGGTCCGTTTCTTCGCACTCGTGTCGGAGATGTTCTTGAGGTACATGTTTCCAACAGCGACAACACCGGTATGTTGCACAACATTGATTTTCACGCTGTTACAGGTCCAGGCGGCGGCTCCCTTCTCACCAGCGTTGCACCGGGGCAAACGCGTGTAGCATATTTCAAAATGATGCATCCGGGCTTATTTATTTATCATTGCGCGACACATCCGATGACCGCACACATTTCCAACGGGATGTACGGTGTGATTTTGGTTCAGCCGAAAGACGGATTACCGAAGGTTGACCATGAATACTACGTCATGCAAAGTGAATTTTACACGACCGCGCCGGTAAAAGATTCATTGTTTGTTCAATATTCTCCCGAAGACGGAATGCGCGAGGATCCGCGCTTTGTCGTTTTCAACGGCAGTACTGATGCTTTACTGGGAAACGGTGCGCTGAGAGCGAAAACGGGGGAAACGGTGCGCATTTATTTCGGGAATATCGGTCCGAACAAAATTTCGTCGTTTCATATTGTCGGTTGCATTATGGATAAAGTCTATCGGGAAGGCGATCTCGTCAGCGAGCCTGCACGGTCCGTTCAGACAACTCTCGTACCTGCAGGAGGTGCAGCGGTCGTTGAGGTCCAACCGATTGTTCCCGGTGCGTACATTTTGGTTGATCATTCCATGTTCAGAACTGAAAAGGGCGCTATGGGAATTTTGAACGTTCACGGCGAGCCGCGTCCGGATGTCTACAGCGGACAGTAGTTGTTTAAGAAACAGAATGCGCCGCGAGCTTGTTATCTATTGACACTTCGTGAAATCATGAGTAAATTATTTTCACATGGTTGAAGTATCTTCACATATTGACGTTGCACATTCGCACCTGCTTGATCTGAAAGAAGAAATTCTTCGTTTGAAGAAAGAGCTGAATGCCGTTATTCTTGCTCATTATTATCAGGAATCTGAAATTCAGGACATGGCGGATTTTGTCGGCGACAGCCTCGAGCTTTCACGCCGCGCCGCTTCAACCAGTGCCGACGTGATTGTATTTGCGGGCGTTCACTTCATGGCGGAAACAGCGAAAATCCTAAATCCGACAAGGCAAGTGCTGCTGCCGGATGTAGAAGCAGGCTGCTCGCTTGCCGATAGTTGCCCGGCTGATCAATTCAAAATGTTTCGTCAAGTCCATCCTGATCACCTTGCAATCACCTACATCAATTGTTCTGCAGAGGTGAAGGCACTCAGCGA
>JAGWND010000122.1 GCA_028873075.1 Bacteroidota bacterium | reverse complement strand
TGCAATACGCATCTTAATCTCGGTATGAGTAAACGCCCTGATTTTGTGGCCAAGAGCCGAAAGAAGTATATTGTTGGTGAGGCGAAATTCTTAAGTTCCCTTGGTGGTGATCAAGGGCGTGGTTTGGATGATGCATTGAAGTTAGCATTAAATCCTTCTGGTAGGTCTTATAAAGTTGTCATCGTTGATGGTGTTCTATGGATTTCACCCGGTTCGCAAGAGTTTAAGAAGGTTGAACATGCAAATGCCCCTATTTTTTCTGCCCTTCTATTGAAAGAATATTTGCAAGATATTTGACACTAAATTTACCTTTTCAGTTAGCCATGCCCCTACAACTTTACAACACTCTCACCAGACGAAAAGAAATTTTTACACCGCTTCACGAAGGGCGCGTCGGCATCTATGTGTGCGGACCGACGGTGTACGGCGATTCGCATATCGGCCATGCGAAAAGCTATGTGTCGTTCGACGTTATCGTTCGCTATCTTCGGTTTCTCGGCTACAAAGTTTTGTATGTGCAGAACATTACCGATGTCGGACATCTCACAGACGACGCTGATCAAGGTGAAGATAAAATTGAAAAACAATCGAAGCTCGATCGCGTTCACCCAATGCAGTTGGTCGAAATGTACACACGAAGTTATTTCGAAGATATGGACGCGCTCGGTGTTATTCGCCCAGATATTTCTCCGCGTGCAACAGGACATATCATCGAGCAAATTGAAATGGTGAAAAAATTGCTTGCGGGCGGCTACGCGTATGAAGTGAACGGTTCGGTTTATTTTGACGTCCATAAGTTTGCAGGGTACGGAAAACTTTCCGGACGCAATGTTGAGGAAATGGAATCGGGGACGCGCGTTGAGGTGAAATCGGAGAAAAAGCATCCTTCCGATTTTGCATTGTGGAAAAAAGCGGAGCCGGAACATATCATGCAGTGGCAAAGTCCGTGGGGCAGCGGTTTTCCCGGCTGGCATCTTGAGTGCTCGTCAATGTCAATGAAATATTTGGGAGAAAGCTTCGACATTCACGGCGGCGGAATTGAAAATCAATTCCCGCACCATGAATGCGAAATTGCGCAAAGCGAATGCTCAACCGGCAAGCCGTTCGTGAAATACTGGCTTCACAACAACATGGTGACGGTGAACGGCCAGAAGATGGGGAAGTCGCTCGGCAATTTCGTGACGCTGAAAGATGCGTTCAAGAAATTCGATCCGATGGTGATTCGCTTTTTCATTCTTCAAAGCCATTACCGCAGCACATTGGATTTCAGCGAGCAGGCGATTGAAGCAGCGGGAAAAGGGTTGGAGAAATTACAGAACACCGTGCAGCGCGTCCGTGCTGAAATCAAAAAAGGAAACGATGGAAAAGAAAAAATTCCTGCTCTCGACACGTACCGCAAACGATTCACCGAAGCGATGGATGATGATTTCAGTACACCGCAGGCGATCGCGGCATTCTTCGATCTTTCGCGGGCCGTGAATGATCTTCTTGCACAGCCGGACGGGATTTCACTTGAGTCGCTGAAGCACGTTCATGAGTTCTTCATGGAATACGGCGGTACCGTTCTCGGATTATTTGGTGAGAAAGAACCTTCGCCACATTCACAAACCGACGAAGCAATAGAACCGCAGTTAATCGGGCTTCTTCTCGAAACAAGAAAAGCAGCGCGCGAAAATAAATTCTACCGGCTTTCGGATAAAATCCGTGACGGCTTGAAAGCGCTCGGTGTGGTGGTTGAAGATACAAAAGAGGGGACAGTTTGGAAGAAAAGCTAAAGTTTGAATGGGACAAAAGCAAAGCCCGTTTGAATTTCAAGAAGCATAATGTTACTTTTGAAGAGGCAGCGACAGTGTTTTATGATCCTCTTGGCAGAATTGGTGAGGATGTTCTTCACTCGTATAACGAATTTCGAGATGTTGTAGTCGGGTGCTCTACGAAAGGAAGATTGCTTATCGTGTCATACACTGAACGCGGAGACAAAATCAGAATTGTTAACGCAAGAAAAGCAACAAAACATGAGAGGTCAGATTATGAAGAGAACGTCATCTAAAAAAAATCATCACTATTCAGACCTTTTGCCTGAATACAGATTTGATTATTCGAAGATGAAACCTAACCGGTTTGCCCAGAGGCTCACCGGACAGAAAATTGTTGTACTCGATCCCGACGTTGCAAAGGTTTTTCCAAACGAGAAAATTGTTAACGAGACACTGCGTGCTCTTGTCAATATTATCCCAAAGAATTCTGTACAGCGCAAGAAAAGTGCATAATCCCTTAAAAATTGTGGATTACAACGGTAAACTTCATTAAACTACAACAGTCTAACAGTATGAGGAGAATCAAGTGAAAAAAGTCATAACGGTGATTTTGGTTTTGCTCTTGAATTCTTCGCTCTTTGCACAAATTTCTGCCGGCGATAATGCGAATGTCGAGCCCCGCTGGGTCATAGATATGCCGACTGCCGGATTGTTGAAGCGCGGCTCCTTCGGCATGGATATCGACATGTTTCAGCAGGGCGGTTTGATGATTGCGCTTTCAGCCGGCGCACTTGATCGCCTGAATTTCGGAATTTCATACGGCGGAACCGGAATTATCGGTTCCGATCATGTGAACTGGCAGCGGCTTCCGGGCGTGATGATCAAATTCCGGTTGTTCGATGAAACTGTCGCAATGCCGGCAATTGCGCTTGGGTTTGATTCGCAGGGAAAAGAAAGCTACATTGATAGTACAAATAGATTCATTATTAAGTCTCGCGGAATTTATGCAGCAGCGAGCAAAAATTATTCGCTTTTTGGAAACTTAAGTCTCCATGGCGGCGTAAACTTGAGTATGGAGCGCGACGACGGCAACAAAAATCCCGATGTGTTTTTCGGCGCAGAAAAATCTCTCGGTGCGGATATTTCGCTGTTGGCTGAATATGATTTTGGATTCAACGACACCGGCTCACGTGCTGTGGGAAGGGGAAAAGGATATTTGAATGCCGGGATCCGCTGGTCGTGGGGGAACGGTTTTACGCTCGGATTCGATTTGAAGGATTTGGCGAGAAATCAGGATATTGTAACAATTGGAAACAGAACGTTAAAGGTTGAATACGTCAGAACGTTCTGAAGGTGGAATGAATTTTTTCACCGTTATGTTTTAAATTATAGTAGAAGAAGTTGGTTTTACCTCTTTTGAAAGGAGGATAAGAAAATGAAAACACTATGGCGAAGCCTTTTGGCGGGAGCAATATCCTTGCTCGCCGTTGCATTGGCAGGCTGTTATACGGAAATGGCGACCGTGAACAGCGATGACTACGGACAAAATAATTCCGGCGAAGAGTACGCCACAGATAATACAACGGCAAGCGACACAACATCGCAAGGAGGAGGTACCGTCATCAACAATTATTTTTACGATGATGGTTACCGCGCATGGCGTTATGGTCTTGCATTCGAGTTTTACTCTCCGTACGACTATGGATGGTGGGGCGGCTGGCGCTATTCGTATTACGATCCGTTTTATGATCCGTGGTATTATTCGTGGTACAGTCCGTGGTATCCGGTAGCGTACTACAATCCATATTGGTATCAGCCGTATTATCCGTATTACGGGTACTATGGTTATGACGGATACCCATACGCCGTGTATGAACAAGGTTCTGTCGGCAGGATGCGAACGTTCGGCAGCACACGGGGTGGGATGACACGCGGCGGAGTCTACGCCACGGCGCCGTCAGCCGGAGCGGCAAGCTCGAACGTGAGAACAAGGACAACATCAGGAAGTTACCGCCAGCGCGGTCCTGAAGTCTCCGAAACAGATACAAGAACCACATCCACGTCAACACGACAAGCACCGAGGACACGTCAAACGCCGTGGTGGGAGAGAATGGCGGAGGATAACGCGCGCACTAACCGCGGCTCGTCTTCTGCCGCGGCGGCTCGTTCACAAAACAACGGGGCCAACCGGCAATCTTCCCCAAGGGGGTCTTCGACCCGAAGTGCTCAGCCACAGCAGCGGACTCGTGCGACACAAAGCGGCAGACAAGCAAGTCCGCCGGCTCAGAATCGCGCTCCACAGCGACAAGCGCGAACGCGAGAACGCGCACCGGAAAGACATTATAGCGCTCCTCAGTATCGCTATTCGCCTCCACCGCAACGAAGCGCACCGCCATCATATTCAGCGCCGGGAAGAAGCGGCGGCGGAGAACGAAGTGCATCGGGTGGGCGAAGACGGTAGAGCTGATGAAGATGGGCCCCACCCTCAAGGTGGAGTCCGTCTTGTTAGAGCCGTTAAACGAATTGAAAAGTTGCTCCGTCAAAGAAGTATGACGGAAAGTACACAATCATGAAATCATTATTTATTTTCGGACTTTTTGCCGGAACAGTACTTTCGCTGAGCGGGTGTTACACTGTTCTGATGACTCCTTCCGCATTTGAATCCGGCAGCGATAGCAACGACGAGTATGCGGCGGGCAGCGCGTCGGCAGCCGAATTGAATTACGGCTCGAACTGCCTTTCCTGCCACTCTCAATCCGAGTTGGACGACCGCTACGACGAAATGCAATCGCTCGGTATTCACACGGTTCATGGGATGGTCGTTGATCCGTACGGCTGGCGGAATCCGTCCACAAGCATTCCGTGGTGGTACAATGTCTACGCGCCGCCTCCGGTCGGAGCTTCGTCCGCTTCGCAACCGTCTGGCGGAAGAACAAGTCAGCCGCGCACTCGTGCTGTCGGCTCGACTCGGGGGGGATCAACGTCTACGAATGCATCGCCGGCGCCGCAAGCGCCATCGGGAAATTCGTCATCAGCACCTGCGGCGGGAAATGCATCGTCTGCTTCACAGCAGTCCCAGCAAACAGCGCAACCAGCTCAGCCGCAGGGGCGGCAGCGTTCCGGCAGCGATTCTTCCGGTACAACACGAAAAACAGGTTCAACACGCGGGAGTGGGAGATAAGCCGCTTTTTACTGCTTTGTTGTAATTTTTCATATTTTGAATTCCGGGAGTACTTCTATGACAACGACTTCATGCAAAGCTGCCTTCCGATCAGGCAGGTCGAAAGTTTTCCTTTTATTTTTCAGCGCCCTTTCACTCTTTTCACTTTCCTTTGCGCAGGTTCCTGAAGACGCGCTTCGATTTTCTTCAACCGGAGGCGGGGTCGGCGCGCGGGCGATGGGCATGGGGAATGCGTACATCGGCGTTGCCGATGATTACACTGCGGTGTTCTGGAATCCTGCCGGCTTGGCACAAATGCGTCGTCTTGAAATTACCGGCGGCATTATGAACAACGGTGTGAACAACGATTCATACTTTCTTGGAAATCCGTTAAACAGTTCAACGGAAAAAAATTCTGCTACAAGCCTCAACGATCTCGGCTTCGTCTTTCCGTTTCCGACGATCCGGGGCAGTCTCGTCTTTGCATTCGGTTACAGCCGCGTGAAAGATTTCACGAGCGTTGTTGACTTCAATGGATTCAATGCACGATCGTCAATCATTCCGTCGCTGTACGATAATGATCCGGCATACGATATTCCTTATCAGGTTTACTTGGAAGATACTACCGGCTACACACCTATTCGGGATAGCGTCAATCAAAGCGGCGAGGCGCGCGAAAGCGGAGGCGTCGGCAACTGGGCATTTTCCGGCGCTATGGATGTTCAAAAAAATTTGTCGTTCGGCATCACGATCAATTTATTGACCGGAAGCTACAACTATATTAGAAACTATCTTGAAACGGACGCTAAAAACAAATACCAAACATTTCCTTGGGATTTCAAGAAGTTCTATTATGATTCGAATGTTTCCGACGATATCAGCGGTATCAATGCGATGTTTGGTGTAATGTACCGTCTCGAAGACAAAGCACGTTTCGGATTGACGTTGAAAACGCCTACTTCTATTTCTATCCGTGAGTCGTACACGAATTCCGGACAAAGCGTGTTTGATGATAACAGCGGTTATCAGTATTCGTACACGGTGGACAATAACACTTACGGCGTGGTTTCGCCGTGGGTGTTTGGATTCGGCGCGTCTGTCATACCGGTAAACGGGCTTCTTCTTGCGGCAGATATTCAATATGCCGATTGGAGCCAGATTCAATGGAAGGATAATGTGGATTTGGAGAACAATCCTACCAACGGCAACAGCGCTATGAAGCACTTGTTCCGCGCGACGACCAACGTTCATGTCGGCGGAGAATTTCAAATTCCCGGAACGGGCGTCAGTCTGCGCGCCGGGTATTACAGAGACCCTTCCAAGTTTGACGGTGATCCGTCGTCGTATGATCTTACAGCAGTTACCGGAGGTGTCGGAATATTGCTGCAGAACGATGTACTGCTTGACGGCGCCATCGCGTTCGGTTCGATGAAAACATATCACGTCAATTATATTGACTACTACGGCATAGATAATTCGCGGACCGACGAGACGGTTAAAACGACGAACGTCAACTTCACTATTTCGTACCGCTTCTGAGCGAGAAGCCCCGCCAGCGTTTTTATTTGAAGGGGAGTACAAAATTATCGTCTGTGAGTTTTTTTTCAAAAAATAACGCCGGCAGGGTTGTAAAAAAGTTTTTCAATTCACTGTTTATCCACCATAAAATGCAAACCGCATGAAAAAATTGATACGAGTTCTTCTGTTCACACTTACTGTCTTTACACTTTCATTCTCCCAAACTATTCCCCCGAAGCGCGAATTCCGCGGCGCATGGATTGCGACCGTTTCAAATATTGATTGGCCCTCGCAGCCGGGATCGCCTGTTGCGCAGCAGCAAGCGGCGCTCATTTCCATTTTAGATCAATTGAAGTCTATTGGGATGAACGCCGTCGTCTTCCAGATCAGACCGGAGTGCGATGCGTTCTACCAGTCGAAATTTGAGCCTTGGTCATATTGGCTTACGGGTAAGCAAGGCCAGCCTCCGAGTCCGTTTTACGATCCGCTTCAGTTTGCAATAGAAGAAGCGCATAAGCGGGGAATGGAATTGCACGCGTGGATCAATCCGTACCGCGCCGTGAACAAAGTCGGCCAGTTTTCTGTGGATACAACTCACGTCAGTGTACGGCACCCTGACTGGATTCTTTCGTTTGCCAAGAGCGGCGGCGGAACACTTAAGATACTCAATCCCGGTTTACCGCAAGTGCGGGACTACATCACCGCTGTAATTATGGATATTGTCCGAAGGTACGATGTGGATGGAATTCACTTCGATGACTACTTTTATCCTTATGAAGGAATAACGACGCAAGATACTGCGACGTTCAGACTTTACAACCGCGGCTTCACAGATATTGGAAACTGGCGAAGAGACAATGTCAACATTTTTATCAAGGAGCTTCACGACAGCATCAGCACAACAAAGCCATGGGTGAAATTTGGAATATCACCATTCGGCATTTGGAAGCCCGGTTATCCGAGCGGCATCAGTGGACTTGATGCA
This sequence comes from Bacteroidota bacterium, assembly GCA_028873075.1. Taxonomy (GTDB): domain Bacteria; phylum Bacteroidota; class Ignavibacteria; order UBA10030; family UBA8401; genus JAJYOI01. The sequence continues at coordinate 2,498 of JAGWND010000122.1, read as the reverse complement.
TACAATACGTTGTATGCCGATGCAATGGCATGGCTGGACCAAAAGACCGTTGATTACCTTGCGCCACAGCTTTATTGGCCCAACGGTGGCGGACAAGATTATGGCAAACTTATGCCATGGTGGGCTGACTCGACTGCAGCAAACGGGCGGCACCTTTATATCGGACAAGCCGATTATCGGATCACGGCGTGGTCTCCCGGCGAAATGGAATTACAAATCAGACAAAATCGGGCGAACAGCAAAGTTCAGGGAAGCATCTTCTACAATACAAATGTTCTTCTCAGCAATCCATCTCACTTTGCAGACTCTCTCAAACAAGTTTATTACAAATATCCTTCACTTATTCCGCCGATGATGTGGAAAGATGCCGTTCCGCCAAATTCTGTTCAGAACGTGATGTATGCCGGAGCGCATGTTGATGCTGCGCAGCTTGCGTGGAATCTCCCCACGACTGCTTCCGATGGTGATTCTGCGTCGCGATATGTCGTGTACAGGTTCAATCGCTCCGGAGTTACTTCAACAGAACTCGACAGCGCACAAAATATTTTGTTGGTAACTGATACTGCCGCTTGCGTTCCACCGATTCCTTCCGGCAGCGGACCGTATTACTATGCTGTAACTGCTTTGGATAGAAATTGGAATGAGAGTGGAATAAGCAACGTCGTTCAAGTTAATTCGCCGTCTGCCCCGCTTCTTGCATCTCCATCCGATAATTTTATGAATGGGCGCGATACGACCGTGCTGCAATGGCAGCCCTCTGCGCTTGCGTCGTCGTACTCAATTAAGATTGCGAGTGATTCGGCTTTTGCAAAAGGTATTCTTGCAGATGTCTCCGGCGTTTCCGCCAACTCGTTTGCAGTTACGGGAATGGGGGGCGTGCAAAAATATTTTTGGAAAATATCAGCTTCTAATGCCGGCGGCACGAGCGGATTTTCCGACACACGATCGTTCACCACTGCGTTTCCTCTTTCGCCGCTGCTCGCCGCTCCTGAAAGTGTTCAAACAAATGTTTCGCTTCTTCCGCTCTTTGCCTGGCATCCGACTGCAAGCACAACCACGTATCGGTTGCAAGTTGTGAAGGGAGCGGTCTTTACTTTTCTCGCTGTTGATACCACTATATCCGACACTTCATTCACATTGAATGACTCTCTTCAGGCAAATACAATCTACAGCTGGAGGGTTAGTTCCGGTAACGAGTACGGTTTCAGTTTGTGGTCGAGTTCCTGGAAATTTAAGACGATGACGCCCGCATGGGTTGCTTTGATTGATCAAAGACCGTCACAATTTACTCTCTGGCAGAATTATCCGAACCCGTTCAACCCGGCGACGAGAATCAGATTCACACTTCAGTCTTCTGAATTCACTTCGTTGAAAGTATACAACGTGCTCGGGCAAATAGTTGCAACATTGGTGAGTGAGGAAAAATCTCCCGGCACGTATGAAGTTGAATTGAACGCATCGGCTCTGCCAAGCGGCGTGTACATATACCGCTTGCAGTCCGGCTCGTTCGTAGACGTGAAGAAAATGCTGCTGGAGAAATAACAATGATCAATGAACAATTACCGATTGCCAGAGGTACGCAATAGCAGCCGGTGAAAAATTGAAAATTGTAAATCGCCGATCGGCAATCATTACTTGGGTACTCTGGTGTTTACCTTTTATAGTAAGCTCTCTGTATGCTGAGGGTTCTCCGCCGAAAAGAGAATTTCGCGGCGTGTGGATTGCTACGGTAGCTAATATTGATTGGCCCCTTCATAAAGGAGAACCTCCCGCAGTTCAGCAGCGGGAGTTGATCTCCATTTTAGATAATTTAAAATCCTCCGGTATCAACGCTGTTATCTTTCAAGTCCGCCCCGAATGTGATGCACTTTATCGTTCTTCCATCGAGCCGTGGTCGTACTGGCTGACCGGTGAACAGGGGAAACCGCCGGAGCCGGTGTGGGACCCGCTGCACTTCGCAATCGAACAAGCGCACAAGCGCGGAATGGAGTTGCATGCGTGGTTCAATCCGTACCGCGCCGTGAGACTTGCTTCGGGGAAAGGGAGCTACCCGCTTGCGCCGAACCATGTTGCCGTGCGGCACCCTGATTGGATTCTCACGTTCGGTGCGTTGAAGCTTCTCAATCCGGGGTTGCCTGCCGTTCGCACATATGTGACGAACGTTATTCTCGATGTCGTCCGTCGGTACGATGTGGACGGAATTCATTTCGACGATTATTTTTATCCTTACTCGCCGATTACTAACGAGGACAGTTTGACATTCCTGAGGTATAGCCGCGGCTTCACTAATCTTGCCGATTGGAGAAGAGACAACGTCAATCTTCTCATCAAGATGATCCACGACAGTATCAGTGTCATTAAACCGTGGGTGAAGTTCGGCATCAGTCCGTTCGGCATTTGGAGGAACAAAATTGCGGATGGAGGTGCGGGTACGAACGGGTTCGAGGCGTACGACAAGCTCTATTGCGACGCGCTCGAATGGCTTCGCGCCGGAACGG
>JAGWND010000333.1 GCA_028873075.1 Bacteroidota bacterium | reverse complement strand
CACAGTGATTTTATTTTTATTTAGAAATATAAAAGTCACGCTGGCAATTATTGCTATCGCGATACTCGGAATCTCGGGCAGCTTTTTTGCGCTGTTCCTTACCGGCACGCCTTTAAATGTCGGCAGTTATACCGGCATCATCATGATCGTCGGAATCATCGGGGAGAATTCCATCTTCACCTATCTGCAATTAAGGGAATTTCAGAATGCGGGAAACAACTTGAACGACTCAATCGCCTATTCCATTTCAACGAGGCTTCGGCCAAAATTAATGACGGCGTTCGGCGCGATCATCGCGCTGCTGCCGCTCGCATTCGGCATCGGAACCGGCGCGCAGATGCACCAGCCGCTCGCCATCGCGATCATCGGCGGATTCATCATTGCACTCCCCCTGCTGTTAATTGTTCTGCCGACAATGCTGAAGATGATTGAAAAATGAAGCTCACTCCAACTTCGCAAGCGCCGCTGAGGCAACATAAATTTTCTTCGCCCCGGCATTTTTCAGAACACGCGCTATTGATTGGATGGTCGCTCCGGTTGTAATGACATCATCTACAAGAAGAAAAATTTTTCCTGCAACGACTGGAAGCATTGTTTTCGGAATTTCAAACGCATCTTCAACATTCTTTTCCCGCTCTTCAACGTTAAGCCGCGTTTGAGAAACGGTGTTTTTCTTTCTTCGAATGAGCGAGGGGAAAACCGGCACGTTTAACTCTTTCGCAATCCCCTTAGAGATGAACTCGCTTTGATTGTAGCCCCGCTCGCGCCGCTTGAGCTTGTGAAGAGGAACGGGAATTACAGCATTAACGTCCGTGAAATTTCCGCGTGCTGCAATTTCCTTTCCAAGATGTTGCCCTAATTCCCGCCCGAACACTGTAATCGCTTGGTATTTTAGAGAATGGACAATCTTCTGAAGCACGCCATCGTGCTCGAAATAATAGCACGAGGTAAATTCATCAATCACGCCGCTTTCACGAAAACGCTTTCGCAGCACTTCAACAGTTCGGTCCACGTCCCCAACGCGCTCAATCGAATTCCAGCATGATAAACACAGTCTGGTTCCCTGGTCGGATAGTTTTTCGTTGCACGAAAAACAGAGCGGCGGAAAAAGAAAATCTCGAAGCAGCACCAAGAAAGAATCGAAGCGCACAATTTTTCTTTTTACTTTTTCATCGGACCGAGCGGGAGGAGCACTTTGCCGTATAATTCGTTGAGCACATGAGCTATTCCCGTGTACATTGCCGACAGTCCGCAGATAATTCCCTCAATTCCGGTGAAGTGTGAAAAGGCAGGGCTTTCCATTGTTTCACCCGCTGCAAGCAGAAAGAAAAGAAGAGCGAGAGACCCGAACACAAACTGGAGTGCTCTGGATAATCTAAATGTTCCGATGAACATGAGAAGCGTAAAAATTCCCCATATCGTCAGGTAATACGACATTCCTGTTTTCGAAGGAACATCACCCCACCCCATTTTAGGGAACACAATCAAACCGACAAGAGAAAGCCAAAAAAAGCCATAGGAAGAAAACGCTGTCGCTCCGAACGTGTTGTTTTTCTTCCATTCCATTATTCCGGCAATAATCTGCGCCAGCCCGCCGTAGAAGATTCCCATGGCTAAGATCATCGTGCTCAGCTCGTATACTCCCGCATTATGAAAGTTCAACAAGACGGTCGTCATACCGAACGCAAGCAGACCTAACGGCGCCGGATTTGCCGTAGTGTCTTTGATCTCGTACGTTGCCGCATCACTCATAGCTGCCTCCTTATGATTGTTTGAA
>JAGWND010000121.1 GCA_028873075.1 Bacteroidota bacterium | reverse complement strand
ATCTATGTACCGGTTTCTTTGTTTGCTTTCAAATTTGTGCGTTTCTAAAAATAGGGTCTGCATAACTATGTACCATTCCTTGTTCAATCTAACAAGCCGCCCGATTTAGTTTCTGTTCCTTTTCGTTTCAAATCTCATCAACCATTTTCTCCGTCAAGCTTCATCCACAATAATGCACTGAGTCACTCATCATGCAGTTTCGCTCGCCTCGCTTCCGCTTCGGCGGAGCAGACGCAATGGGGGAAAAAATATCAGAGAACCTTGGGGTTATTCTCTTCTACCTGTCGGTCAGGCAGACTTGCCTCCCGAAGCTTTAGCGCAGGGAGGGCTCACCTTAACAACGAAAGAATCTCCGCTTAATTTACTACAAAATCAAGCCTGCAAGTGTGCCTTCCTTCGCTTCTTAGCAAATTGACGTAATGAACAGGCTCCCTGCCGAACCACAAACCCCGAACCTGTTCTCATTGTTTAAGAAACAAGTCCGCAATTTCGTGCGCCTGAACAACCGGGTCCCCTTCGTTCCGGTTCGTCAGAACGATAACGACAAGATGCTGTTCGGGAAAGACCTGCACGTTGTTTCTGAATCCCATCGTGCTGCCTCCGTGGAGCGGATGCTCGATGCCGCGGTAGTTTTCAAAATGCCAGCCGAAGCCGTAATCAATCATGCTGCCGTCATTGAGCTTCGCTCTCGTCCACGCTAATTGCTGCGTCTCCGGTGAAACAAGTTTGTGTGAAAAAAGTGCAGAATACCATTTCGCAAGCTCTTCAACGTTCGTATAAATGCCGCCGTCGCCTAACACCGCGCTCGTGCTGCTCTGGTCGGTCAATGTCCATCCGCCCTTCTCGCGCGAATAACCGTACGCGCGGTTGGCAACGGTGGAAATTCCCTTCTCGAATGCCACGCTTGTCGGCATTCCCGCGACATCAAAGATATGCTTCTTCAGAAAATCGGCGAAGCGCTCGCCGCTCACCTTCTGAACGATGAGCGAAAGCAACGAGTAGCCGGAATTGCTGTACTGGTATTTCGAGCCGGGTGTGAAATAGGCCGTGTCAACGCTCTTCACCAGATTCAGCACGTCGCTGTCATGCACCTGCACCGTCTGCGAGTCGGGGATCAGCGATTCGTAATCCACAATGCCCGACGTGTGATTGAGAAGATTTCTCACTGTGATAATATTTCCCCACTTCGGTAGCCCATCAAAAAATTTCGAAAGCGTGTCGCCGTACGAAAGTTTTCCTTTTTCCTGAAGCATCATAATGCACATCGCGGTGAATTGCTTCGTCATTGAGGCAAGCCGGAAATTTGTGGCGGTGGTAACCGGAGTTTTTTCTTCAAGATTGGCAAGGCCGTATCCTTTTTTGAAAAGAACGGAATCGTTTCTCATCACTAACACGCTGGCGCCGGGTCCATTCGGATCATTAAAGTCTTGCATAATGGTGTCAATTTTCTCCGCTGTTGCAGGATAACGTTCGAATAACGATTGAAGAAATGAGCATGAAGAAAGAAAAACGGCAAGGGCGAAAAGCAAAGCTACGCTATGGATTTCTTTGCTGATTTTCAAAATGTTTTTCATAATCATTATCGGAATGATTGCAACGCCGGGTTTCTACTCGGCGCATGATACCCCGGGCAAAGCTCGGCGCTACACTTTGTTAATGCAGCAAATCCCTCAAATCCTTGAAGCCGACAACTGCAATCACAGCGGCAACGACGAAAAATAACAGTGCGGAAATTCCATAAAGGATGATCCACAAAAGCGCGGTCGAATTCATATACTTTTCTCCTTCAATATCACGGGAGGATATTTTTTCTGGCTGACGAGCGAGCCGACAAGCATTCCTGACACGGCAAGGACAAAACTTAAAAAGCCGGAAATATTGACATCAACAAGGAACGAAAGACTTGCAGGCAGTGAATCTTTGAACGCGCTCAGCACTAAAAAAGCAACCGGTGCAAATCCTCCTAATGCCAATGACGAATACGCGCCGACGATATTCGCCCGCTTCCAGTACAATCCTGCCGTCACGCATCCGAACGCGCCCGCCGCGTACATCGCGCCGGTGATCGCGGCATATTGAAACACCGTCGCCGGAACTTCATAGAACAATCCGAACACTAAAATAAAAATTCCGATGAGCGTCGTGATGATGCGCGTGAGCATGATCGTCGTCCTCTCGTCAAATTCTTTCTTCCGCAGAGGCGCAATAATATCGCGCGCCGCAACGGAGCTCCACGCCAACATGTAGGCGCTGTAGGTTGACATCGAAGCTGCCAGCATTCCTGCAACCATCAATCCTAAAAACCCGGACGGGACAACAGCTCCCAACAGCTTCGGCATGGCAAGCGTGGAATCCATGTTCGGTCCGAACATCGCCAGCGCGGCGACGCCCCAGAACATCGGGATCATGTATCGTCCTGCCAATGTAATTCCTGTGAAGAGAAAAACTTTTCTTCCGACTTCGGGATTTTCCGACGCGAACGATTTCGATGCGGCGGGCTGGTTGAGTGCGGAAATCGCTACGCTGCCGATCAGCATCCAGACAATAAACGACCAGCCGAAATGCGGGTTCACGACCGGATTCACTCCCGCTTCACCATACCGGCGTACAACGACATCCGCAAGTTCGTTCATACTGACATGAAGCAAAACAAATATTGTAGCGATCAGCATTCCGAACGAAAGGACGACGAACTGCATAAAATCCGTGATCACCACGGAGAACATTCCGCCGAGCACCGTGTAACTGATAACGATCAGCAGCATGATCGTCATAACGATGAAGAGCATTCCCGGGCTGAATCCCATCGTCTGCGTCAAAAATACTCCATCCATTTTAAGAAAGACCCCCATGTTCAGCACGCCGCCGAGAAAGAGCAGCACGCCGCCGAGGATGCGGACGCCTTTGCTGTATTTCATCTCATAAAATTCGGGAATCGTGATCACCTTCAGCCTGCGAAGTTCAGAAACGATAAATCCCGTCTTACCGATGATGAGGTAGCCGAAAAATCCGATGACGCCGAGTATGAAACATGAAAAGCCCGTCACGTATCCGAGCTGTCCGAAATACATGAAGGTAACGATGCCGATTTCAGTTGCGATGAGCGTGGCAGATCCGAGGGCGACTTTCACGCGCCTGCCGGCAACGAAATAGCCTTCCATGTTCTCGACGTACTTTTTCGCGCGTATCCCCATGAAGACGGAAAAGCCGAGGTAGAGAATAAGGATGATCCAATCTAACAGATGGAAGTTCATGCTGTCACTATTACCAAAAAAAGATTAGGGCGTCTCTAAAAATTGATTGCTCGCAAAAAAAATGTCGTGCTGAGCGAAGTCGAAGCGTGATTCTTGTAAGAAAACGTGGTTCGACGGAGTTTATCCCGCAAGGCGGGGCTCACCACGACTATCTTTTTGTTTTTAGAGATGCCCATTAGACAAGTTAAAAAAGATGTCATTCTGGGCGAAGAATCCATTTCTCAGATACAAATTATAAACTGGTTTCTTCGTCGCTGCGCTCCTCAGAATGACGATGAAACAAAATTTTCTTAACGATAGAGAAAATATTTCTCTCTCAATCTTCCGAATTCCTGCAACTGCGGTTTCCACAATGAAAAAATTTCTTCGGGGCGAATTCCCGCATCCAGTTTTTTCCGCACGCTCGACGAGCCGGTAAGAATATCGAACCGGCGATGGCGAAGCTCCGTTTGCTGCGGATGCGCGCGCTTGAACGCCGCCAACACTGCAACGCCTAAACGCACCGCGCGGACTGCATTCCGGTCTGTAATTTCAACTTTGATTCCGCGGCAGCGCTCCCCTTTATACTTCGGCTCGCTTGCAACACCCTGAATTTCTTTCGGAATGAATTCTGCCGGAGAAAATGAAACGCCCCCCAGGGAGTTTTCAACGGGTGTTTCAAACGCATTCAGTTCTTTCAAAATTTTTTCCGAATCAGCCCACGGCGCACCGATCAATTCGAACGGCGACGCTGTTCCCCTTCCTTCCGAAATCGAAGTCCCCTCGACAAAACACAACCCGGGATACATGATCGCCGTTGAGAGCCGCTGCATGTTCGGCGACGGCGCAATCCAAGGAATCCCTGTCTCGTCGTACCACATATCTCGGCTCCAGCCTTCCATCGGAACAACCGTAAGGTCTGCACGCACGCCGTTCGCAAGCCAGCCTTCTTCATTCCACAAACGCGCAAGCTCGCCGAGCGTGAGTCCGTACGTTACAGGAATCGGCATCCAACTGACAAACGATTTCAACGGCTGCTCCCGAACAGGACCGTCGTAGCAAAGCCCGCGTATCGGATTCGGTCTGTCAAGAAGAACGAACGGCACATGAAATTCCGCCGCTGCTTCGAGTGCAAGCGCGATGGTCGAGATAAACGTATAAAATCTCGCGCCGACATCCTGCATATCGCACACAAGCACGTCAATTTTCTCCAACATCTCTTTCGTCGGCTTGTGTACTCTGCCGTAAAGAGAATAAATCGGAATATAATAGTCGGGGTGGGCGTCGTGTTCGACGACGGTTCCATCGGGCGTGTTGCCGAAAATTCCGTGCTCGGGTCCGAACAGCGCAGCAAGAGTCGCATTTTTCGATTCTGCGATTGCAGTGATGATGTGCATGCCGTTCGACAAACATCCGGTATGATTCGTAAGAATACCAAGGCGTTTGTTCTTAATGAGATCGGAACAATCGCTCAACAGACGATCGGCACCGGTTTTCACGATATGAGATAGAGAAGAAGAGGTTGTTTGCATATACTAAAGTTGAGCATTGCTCATTGAACATTGCTTATTGAACATTTTGAAAAACCCAAAGAAAAATTTTCGACGCTCAATGTTCAATTCTCAATTTTCAATGAGAAAAAAAATCCTTCGTGCCTTCGTGATTTAGCGGCTAAAGAAATAGATTATACTTTGAGAAAAAGCTTTCGCCGGTACATCCAGTAACAGAGAAGCCATCCGAGTCCGACAATCAATGTTGAATACAGCAGCGAACCTGCAACGGGACCGACAAAGTGAGAAAATGTTTTATAGAAAAACCCGATCGGCGAGGTCGGCATGCCGTGCCATTGCACTTTCCATTGCAGCATGACCCAGCGAATGAACAATCCGGTTGCCACGTACAACGTAATCGCATTCATGCCGAACACGACAAACGGAAACGCCCACGCCGTTTTCTTCTTCACTTCGATAAGCCAGTAGAACACCCCGAGCACCAAACACGACCAGCCGGCGGTGTACACTGCAAACGACGACGACCAGAGAATTTTGCACATCGGAACGATTTCATTCCAGAGAAGGCCAAGTGTCACCCCTGCGGCGCCGAACGCAAGCAGTGTTCTCACGACCGACATATCATCCTTGCGGCGAAGAATATATTTTCCCGCAATGACACCGAACAGCACGGTAGAAATTCCGGGGATCATGCTGACGATAGTTTCTTTATCGTCGGGTGAAAGAATGAAGCTGTCGAGATATTGCGCGGAATTGACATCGCGCAAAAACGATCCCGGAATAACGCCGGGACCTTTGACAAACGCGAGTATTGCCCACCAAATGAAAAGCATTGCAATAGAAATCACCCATTGCCATTTCACTTCGAGGCGAAGTAAAAGAAAAACAACAAAATACAAAACGCCGATACGCTGAAGGATTCCGAAGTACAATACCGGTACATTCAACGATGCGGATTTGAGAAACGCACCGAAGAAATACAACAGCAGCGCTCTCCGCGCCGCGGCAACAATTTCTTTCCAGTACGGAACGGCAGCTTCCCGCTTTTTCGCATCGCTGAACGGCATTGCGACGCCGACAATGAACAGGAAGAACGGAAAAATCAGATCGGCAAACGTGCAGCCGAACCATTCGGAATGAAGCAGCTGATGCGGAACAACCGTCTCGTTCCACGTGCCCGGGTTGTTGACGAACAACATCCCCGCAATCGCAAAGCCGCGAAAGGCGTCAAGGGAGGTTAATCGTTTTGGAAAAAGCGAAGTTTGTTCAGACATTTTTATCTTCCTTTGTGTGCAATTTTCCAGTTAGTAAAAGTCCCCATCTCATGCACTTGTGTCCAACATCTGCGGTCGGGCCAAACATCATCGGACACGCACCCGGAATTACGGCAATGTTGTTCTCACGACAGAGCTGAATCGCTTTCTGCGACACGCTGGTGGAGGCGTTGGGATTGCTTTCCATTGCCTGCTTATGTTTTATGCCCGAAGAACAATGCATCCACACGCGCGGGATTTTTAACTCCACGCATTGCTCGACAACACGCTCAGTATTAGCGGGACGTGTTACAATAAAAACTCCATCTATCAGCGATGGAATTGATTTAATGCCCGGATAACATTTGTCGTTTTCAAATTTTTCCAGATGCGGATTGACAGCAAAGACTTCATAGTTTAACTTCTTCAATCTTTTGTACACCCCGTTCGCGGGAGTTTTCTTCGTGGAAGAAACTCCGACAACGGCAATTCTTTTTTGTTGAAGGAAATCCTGAGCGAGGATGGTAATGTTCATTGGTTCACTCCTTGATATACTTCAATCTCTTTCATCGTGTACGACGAACCTTTCTTACCTCCACTCATATTGCTCACGCGAAGATAACGAGCGCTCGCCGCGTTTTGAAATTCAAAAGATTCAACTCCGCCATTTCCATTTGAAACAGTACGAATCGTCTTCCATTTCTTTCCGTCTGTTGAAACTTCAACTCGGTAATCGCTCGCGTAATTTTCTCCCCAGAAAATCTTTACGCCCGCAATGCGCTGTGGCTGCTTCCACATCAATTGCAGCCACTCATTTTGATTCTCGTCCGGTTTCATCAGAATTCCCGAACGCCAGCGCGTATCCATTATTCCGTCAATCGCTTTGGCCGGTTCGAAATCCCCCGGACCCCACAACGCATTCTCCGGCGAGTATGACGATGCACTCGCTGTAGCTGTCAGCGCAATGTTTAGAGGAGGCACAACGGAATCACGGGAAATCACGCTGAGCATCAGAAATGAGTACGACGGCGCATCAACCGTGAAGTATCCGGATCCGAGAAAAATATCCGGAAGCTGTTCGTTCTTCCGCTGCCTGTCAAGAATCCAGGCCTGTGCGTTTTCAGCAGGAACAAAATCACGCAATGCGATTTGCACATGATGCGGTTTGTGTACACTCTTGTTGATGAGCGCAACCGAAATCCTTTTCCCATCTCTCGCGGCATATACTGATACATCCGCATTGTCAGAAGCCGCAGAAACGATTTCGCTGCCGAAATGCTTTGCGAACATCGGGAAAACATAGTAATCATATCGCGGCGTATTTTTTCCGTCGGAAGAAAGATAGCCGAAGTCGCCGCCGCGCGGAGGATATTCATTATGAAGCGCCCAAAAACAGGAAATGTCGGTTTTCACCTCTGCCATCGTTCCTACCATATCGGCTGTCCACAATGCATTCGCGAGCGAAACCGTTTGCGGTCCCGGCGAATGGTTGACAGAGTTATATCCAACGTTGATAAAAAGCAGCTTGTCCGATTTTTCTTTTCCGAGCGTGCGCTCGACTGTTTCTTTCAGTTCGAGAAAAAGCTTTCGGTACCAACCCGTGCTTGCAAACAGCGTGTCGTCGTTTTCCTTTCCCCACGAAAGAGGAAAATAGGTGAATGTCAGCAAATCGTAGTAACCGTCGGCGGCGCGCAGCACGCGCGGCGTCCATCCCTCAGATCGCGAGCCGAGTGACGGCGAATTTCCCGTAAGAGCAACGTTGATCGCAACTTTAATCGTTGAGTCAACCCCTTTCATCGCTTTGACAAATGAGACAAACTTCTCCGCATACGCTTCGGGCGTTGAATGCCCCTTTGCCCACGTCCCCCATTGCTCGTCGCCGACTTCCCACAGCTTCACATCGTAGCCGCGCACGTTGTTGCAATAGCGCACCCACTCCGCGGCAAGCGACGGCGGCTCGTTGAAATTTATTGTGATGAACGGTTCCGCTCCGACTTCGCGGCAGAGCGCAATGTATTCATCGGTATTCATATCGCCGGAATTGTTGGAAGGAGCATTCCAGATATAATGGTCCGCATCGTTGCCGCCGGGATATTTCAACAAGGTGACACCCGACGCTTTGATCTTCTGAATCGCATCGCGGTCGCACGTGAGAAGCATTTCGTCCGCCGGACCGGGAAACAACGATTCATCCCACCGCGCCGTATTGATTCCGTAGAGCCACGGATTCACCGTGTGAATAACTCTCGCGGCATCAACCGTAACTGCGACATTGTCGCTTCTGGCGCTATGTTCCCCTCGTGAAAAAACGACAGAATGAAAAATGAAAAGCAACGTCATTCCCGCGAAGGCAGGAATCCAAAACTTCGAGAACTTTATTCCTTCCGGATTTCCGGCAAAAGTTCCGCTTTTCGGAATTCCGCTCCGATCGGAAGCCCTGAGATGCGGGACATTCGGGAATAACGATTCCGAATAATGAATACTTGTTTTCTTCACCTCATTCTCCCAAGTCTTTCTTCATAATCATATGGCGGCGAATAACTTTCAATCCGACTTTATGATAGAAATCTTTTGCGCGTCCGGTCGTCCATGCAAGCCACAAATTGCGTTTCCCTTTTTTCCGCATCTGTTGAATTGTGCTGTAGTACAGCATCGGTCCCAGCCCGCGCCCCATGTAGTCTTTGTGGATCCCGAAGGGGCCGTACCGCTCATCCAGAAAATGGCTGAAGCCGACAACATCGTCCCCTTTCAGTGCAACAAGAATCTCGTCGCACTCGGGATCTTCGGTGATGCGCTCGAGTGCAACGCGAAATAAATCGCCGGGATAATTTTGGCGAAGAAACTCAAGCACCTTCAGCGTGTAGCGCGGCTGAAAGACGCCGACACTGAATCCCGATTCGTTTAATTTTTTGGTGACGTCGTTCACTTCTTGAGGCACTTCCATATCAATGAGCGAGTGTCCCATGCCGTACACGTATTCGACTTTCTTATAGCCAAGTTCTTTGAGAAAGAGAAGGCTTTCTGCATAGGCGTCTCGGTCAATGCCGGGGATAAAATAATTCGGCGTGTAATCCGAAATGAAAACATCCCGAACGCCCTGCTGCTGCATAAATCGCTCCGCTTCGAAAAAAAGCTTCGCTGCAATTTTCTGCCGGCGCCACTGCGGGTGAACGAAGAACGCCGTCACCCAGCCTTTGCCCGTCTCTAACCCCAAATCGAAATACGGATAGCGGCGGCGAATGCTCAGAAGAAACCCGACGACCTGTTTGGCGCCTGTCGCCGTTGGCGGCACCTTCGATTTGACGCCATGTTCCATTTTCGCCGTAGCAACAAAACAGCCGCGTCCATCGAAATTCGGATCGAGAATAATTTTCCGGCGGAAGGTATTGAGCGAAATCTCATCACGCGGAAGACACTGGTTCCACAACGCAACAACCGCTTGCTCATCTTCTGCTTCGTAATTGCGGATGGTGTAGATCATTTGCGGTTCGAGATGTGAGATTTGTGATTGGTGTTTATTGGTTATTCGTTATTGGTAATTGGGCGTTGAATATCAGCGATTCAGGATTCAATGGAAATATCTTTCGTGTGTTTAGCGGGCTAAACTATCACGGCAGTAATTCCACAACACGTTTTTTCTCAAACGGATCAATATCGAACGCTACGGCGTATTTCGTTCCGGCTTCAGCGCCGCGAACACGGGCAAGCGCTTCGTAATATTCCAAGTACGGAAATTTTGAAATGCCCCCCTTGATGAACTGGTACTGTGTGACGCATTCTTTCCACAACTCTAATTCTTCAGAGACATCGACATAAAGATACGGCTTGAAGCCTTCCGGGTCTTCCCAATTTTCCGTGAAATAAATCGCTTGCACCCCACGATGGCACGGATGTTCAGTGACAACTCCCTCGAGCGATGCAAGAAGAACTGCGTCCATCACAATCGAAGACGTGTTCGCGTGATCTTTGTGAATGCTGTTCTTCCAATGCGTG
>JAGWND010000332.1 GCA_028873075.1 Bacteroidota bacterium | reverse complement strand
CGTTGTTCAACACCCATTTAAAACGTTTGCCGTTTACTTCTGTTGTCATTTGCTTCATTGGAGCATCAATCCTCTTCGAATCGTTTCAACTTCCACCTGTTAACATTATTTTGTTTCAATGAGTTAGATACTACGTTATTCATCTCAACAAATGCTGAAGCAAGAGATGCAGCAAGAATATTGTTCTCGTCTTCCGAAGTTGATCTGGATGACAGAGCCGAATTGTAATGCCTCTCAACGAAGCCGATATCAAAATTGCCCTGAACGAAATTTTCATGATTCATTACAAAATTACAAAAAGGGATAGTTGTCGCTACTCCGCCGATTGTATATTCGCGGAGAGCACGTTTCATTCTCGCAATGGCTTCGCCCCGATCCTTCCCCCATACAATAAGTTTTGCAAGGAGCGGGTCAAAAAAATGTGAGACAACAAAACCGTTACAAATTCCGGAATCGTTCCGGATCCCGTAACCTTCACTCGGCTGATAATGCGTGATTGTTCCGGTTGAAGGGAAAAAATTATTACCCGGGTCCTCCGCATAAAGACGACATTCAATTGCATGTCCACGCGGTGCAATTTCTGCTTGCTTAACACTAAGTGCTTCACCCTCTGCAATTTGAATTTGCGACTTCACTAAATCTATTCCATACACAAGCTCAGTAACCGGGTGCTCGACTTGAAGCCTTGTGTTCATCTCGAGAAAATAAAATTGACAATCGCTATCCAAAAGAAATTCTACTGTTCCGGCATTGGCATACCCGCAAGCTTTTGCAACTTTGACGGCGGCTTCACCAAGCTGAGCGCGAAGCTCCGGAGTAACGATTGAACTAGGGCTTTCTTCAATAACTTTTTGATGACGTCGCTGAACGGAGCATTCTCTTTCCCCCAGGTACACAATGTTACCATGTATGTCGGCAAGAATTTGGACTTCAACATGGCGGGGGGTTGCCAGAAACTTTTCGATGTATACCCGATTGCTGCCAAAAGCACTCTGTGCCTCTGCCTGAGCGCGTTCAAATCCAGACTTCAGATCAGAGAGCGAGTCAACTTTTCGCATTCCTTTCCCCCCTCCGCCGTCCGTAGCTTTAATGAGAAGCGGAAAACCTGTCTTAGAAGCAGCATAAGCGACATCTTCATAACTTATAATTGAATTGAGGCTTCCCGGAATTATTGGAACTTTTACTTCCGACATTAGTTGGCGCGCTGAAGTCTTGCTTCCCATTTTTTTAATGACTCTGCCCGGCGGTCCAATGAAAATTTTATGTGCTTGTTCAACAGCCATGGCAAACTCCGGATTCTCAGAAAGAAAACCATAACCGGGATGGATCGCATCGCATGATGAAGAAACGGCGATCTTGAGAATTTTTTTGATGTTAAGATAGGTCTCTTTGGCTGTTGACCCGTCAAGAGGGTAAGCTTCATCGCTATTAAGAACAAATGGAGCATGTTTATCTTCGTTAGAATATATTGCAACACTTGTTATTCCAAGCTCTCTTATCGTTCGTTGGATTCGTACCGCAATTTCCCCTCTGTTGGCGATAAGAATCTTTTTTATTTTTCGTTTCATCAATACGGGGTATTGATCCTTCGGATCAATCGTTGAGTTCTATGACTGTAACTCCAGAACCGCCTTCATTCCATTCGCCAAGCCGAAACGATTTAATGCGTTTATCGGATTTCAGATATTCGGCGACTCGTTTGCGCAGAGCACCAGTTCCTTTGCCGTGGATGATATCAATATGAATTGCACCTGAGAGAATTGAGTCGTCGAGAAACTTGTCAACTGCTTTAATAGCTTCCTCT
>JAGWND010000120.1 GCA_028873075.1 Bacteroidota bacterium | reverse complement strand
TAAAAATGTCGGCAGCGATACGATTGATGGGATGTACGTTGGGTTGTGGGGTGATGCCGTTGTTCGCAATACAAACCTTTCCGGCAGGCCTAGCGGTTTCACTTTCTATAACGGGAAAGGAAAAGGATTTGTTGACAGCCTGCGGTTGTCGTACACCTTTGATTGGAACGGGTCGCCGTACGGTCCATCGGCAAACAGCTATTACAGCGTTAAACTGTTAGGCGCGGACCCGTTTCCTTTGAAGAGAGATTCTCTCGGAAATTACATCAATGCTTCGCTCGATTCGTTAGGCGAACTGAGTGGGGATACGTACTATAATGCGTGGACCTACAGAGGGAATCAAGGGCAGGCAGTCTATTTCTCTCCCGATCAAGATAATGACCCCGGCGACCCGTATCACGGAAAATATCAGCGCATGGAACAATCAATGCCCGAGCCGAGTATTGAGGCTCTCAATCGCCCCCCTTCAGTCTATACTTCTGACGGTTCAACGCCCGGCTTTGCACCTTCGAATACAACAGATCTTCTTTCTACAGGACCGTTTCCTTCTCTTGCACCCGGAGACAGCATCAATGTGGTCTTTGCCGTTGTGTGCGCAAAGAAGACCGGTACCGGCGCGTCGAGCGACGACTACAAGACTCCGGCGCTTCGCAACGGGCTGTACACGAATGCAACATGGGCACAGCAGGCATACGACGGTGAAGACATAAACGGCAATAACAAGTTGGACCCAGGCGAAGATATTGACGGCAACGGAAAACTGACACGTTACACTCTGCCTCAGCCTCCGCGCCAGCCCCGTGTCCGCGTGGAGGTGGAAAACCAGCGAGCGATCATTTACTGGGACCGGACGCAAGCGGAAGAAAGCTTCGACCCGATCAGCCGGAAATATGATTTTGAAGGATACCGCATCTACCGTTCTCCCGCAGGCGCAGATATTCAGGATCCATCGAACTTTGTTTTCTCAATGCAGCTTGTCGGCGATTTCGACAGGGCGGACGACAACATCGGGTACAACACGGGGTTCGCCTCCGTCAAGCTTGATACGCCGAAAACATTCCCCGGCGATACAGTGCAATATTGGTACCGCTTCCCGCCGAAGAATGACAATATTACAAGTCTCAACGGATGGCAATATTTGTATGCTGTTTCAGCATACGATCAGGGGGATTCGGCAAACGGGCTTGCGAGCCTCGAATGTGCGAAAGTGATTGTGAGGGTTGTTCCCGGAACAACTCCGACCCCGGATAAAAATGCAGAGATCGGTGTGTACCCGAACCCGTATTATGCCGGTGCGGCATGGGATAAACCGGGAGAGCGCTCGAGAAAAATTTATTTCTATAATTTACCTGCTCACGCCGATATAAAAATTTATACCATGACAGGCGACCTCGTGGCAGAGCTTACGCACGATGCTTCAACGTACGACGGCTCCGGCATTAAATGGTTCGATGATTTTTCAGGAATCGGGATTCCCGCTCATTTTGCAGGCGGCGAACATGCATGGGATTTGATTTCAAAATATGATCAGGCAATTGCAACCGGCTTGTACTTGTTCACTGTGAAAGATCTTTCAAACGGCGATGTGAAGCGGGGCAAGTTTGTGATTATTAAGTAAAGTGTTCTCCGCCATAAACGGCGGAGTTATAGACTTATATCAGGTGTATAGATCAAAATATCTTTCGTAATTTTTTAGAAGAAAGGAGAAGAGAAAATGAAAATCGCAAATCACTTTGGAAAGGCGCTCTTGATTCTTTTGACGACTGCTTTTGCCGCTGCAACTGTTGCAGCCGCTGCCGGCGGTCCCAGAAAGATTTCTAAGTTAACGAAGACGGTTAATGCACCGATGGTGACGATACACGATATTCAGTTTGTATCCGACTCGGCATTGCATATTTGTGATTCGCTCGGCTATGCGAATACAACGCAATGGAAGTTGCAAGTCTCCCCGTATATGGGCGATACGGTATTGATCACTGCTCTTGTTACTGTTCCCCCTTCAGTCATCACGTATACTAACCACGGGCTGACGATGGAAGTTGTTGATACGGGTGCACTTGGCTCACAGCCGTGGAGCGGCGTTCTTGTCCGCTGGCCCTTAAGCTATAGCGATGACAACGGTGCTGCCGCTGACGCAGCAGGCTTTTTGAATGTTCAGCAAGGCGACATTATCCAGATGTTCGGTACTGTTTCTGAATTCCCGACAGGTCAGATGAACAGCCTTACTCAGTTTGCTCCGCTTACAGACTCGTCGGTAATTGTTGTTTCATCAGGTAATCCTCTTCCCGCTCCTGTCCATTTAAGTATTACAGAATTTAATAAAGGTCAAAACGACGGAAGCGGCATTAAGTTTTCTACCGGCGAGAAGTGGGAAGGGAAGGAAGTTTATTTTACAGATGTTACAGTGACGGGAAACGTCAATACCAGCAGGGGCACGTTTGAGTTCGTAGATGATCAGGGGAATCATCTTTCTGATTACGACTGGTCGTATCATTTTACGTTGGATACTGGACAGTACGGCAGCCCGGATCGGACGGGAAGCCCTCATGATACAACATATCATGTGCCTCCCTTGGGGACGAGGATAGACACTATTCGCGGTTACATTTCAACTTCTTCCGGCGGAGAATCGAAACGCGGATACCGCATTTGTCCGATCTTTCCTGGAGATATTGTTTATGGTCAGACAAAGCCCGGTCTTTCAACACACCGTCGTTACCCGATTATCGTTGCGAAAGACAGCACGCCCTTGATAACAGTCAAAGCATATAAGCAGGCGTTTAATTTGCAAGCTGCGGATTTGGATACCGTTCAGATCTTTTATAGCGTCAACAACGGCGCATGGCAAACGGTTGGAATGACAGCGTCACAGCCCGCTGTTGATTCGCTTTACCAAGGACACATTCCGGCGCAGTCTGTGGGAAGCACCGTTCGGTACTTTGTAAAAGTAACTGACAAGGATACACTCTCTACAATCTACGCGAATGCCGGCGGATTAACACAGCTTGACAGTTCTGCCGGGTTTTTCTTTTACAAAGTCCTTGACCGCACGGCACAGCCTGTGTTAACAATTCAGGATATTCAAACAACGCCGTACATCAACGGGCGCAGTCCGTATGTCGGCGCTGTGGATTCTGTCGGAGGAATTGTTACAGCGGATAGCTCGAGCTTGCTTCTCTCCCCGCGAAGCACCGACGGTTCGAATGCGTATTATATTCAGAGCGGAACGCAAAAGTTCAGCGGTTTGTGGGTCGTTAATCTTGACACACTGTCAACCCAGCCTGTGAACGGGGACAGCGTTGTTGTAACAGGAACGATTGCAGAAAATTTTGATGTCACCCGGATGGAAGGAGTGAAAGCTCTTCGCATTGTTTCTCACGGCAACCCGCTGCCTGCGCCGGTGAAGCTGAAAACATCTGTTTTCGGACCTGCGGCAAGCAACGGTAATCTCGCTGCGGAGCCGTATGAAAGCATGTTGGTCGAGTTTGATTCTGTAAGAATCACCAACATAGCCCCCGTTTATCAGCAGCCTGATTTTTCGGTAATGGACAATAGCGGTGTTGAAATGTTCGTTCATAACGACGGGCGCAACACATTTACGACGGACACGAGCGATCACGCGGGTACGCTTCTTAGTGTGGGGAGCAAGATCAGCAAGCTCGTGGGCATTATTTATTTCACCAACAGCCGCTACAAGCTCGAACCGCGCACGAATGATGATTTCGGCATTGTTACGTCGGTGCGCCGTGAAGATTTTGTTTTGCCGCAGCGCTTTACACTCGATCAGAATTTCCCGAATCCGTTCAACCCTGCAACAACAATCCGCTACAGCATCCCTGCTGAATCGAAAGTAGTACTGAAGGTGTACAATCTTATCGGCCAAGAAGTTGCAACCTTGGTGAATACCGATCAAAGGGTTGGAACATATTCTGTTCAGTTTGATGCTTCGAAACTGGCGAGCGGTGTATACTTCTACCGGCTCAGCGCAGGATCGTTTGTGCAAACGAAGAAGTTATTGCTGTTGAAATAAAGACAGTGAACAGTGAGCAGTTATCAGTTATCAATTATTAATAACTAGTGAATGATAACCGATAGCTGTTCACTGATAATTGGGTACGTCGTTCTAAGTAGCCTGGCATGAAGATTTTTTACTATCGTTTCGGAGTATTCTTTATTGTCGTTTTTCTCTTCGGCAGTTGCTCCAAGGAGTTTACAAATCAGCCGAAACCGAATGCTTTGCCGCAAACGAGGTTGTGGCTGACGCCGGAATCCGATTTACACGAGACGATTTCGCGGCAACATTTCTACTGGTACGGTGAAGACCCCGACGGCCGCGTTGTCGGTTATCTGTTGGCGGTGGGAAATTTCAAGCCCTCGCCAAAACAACTTCCCTCTCCTGATACAATGACGTACACATGGGTCACAAAGGGAGATACATCCATCGGGCTTCCTCTCCGGGCGATTCGAGACAGCTTTACGGTCATCGTGCGTGCGGTTGACAATACCTTCAAGTCTGCGTCGCTGCTTCCGGCCGGAGCAGTCATCAAAATGCTGCCGCAGCCCTATTGGGATGTTGACACGAACGGTGTATACGATGGCAATGATATTGCGTTGAGCGATCTCCAACCCGCTGCAGATCCGAAAGGGGCGATTCTCCTTGTCCCGATTCGGAATACTCCGCCGACGGTGCAGTTCGCAGCGAATCCGGTTGATTCAACGATCATTCAGCAGCCGGACACGACATTCACGGTAGCGACGTTTTCGTGGGTCGGGCACGATCTTGACGGCGACAATACGATTACAGGCTATCGCATTGCCTTGAACGATACATCACAGCCGGCGAGCTGGTTCACTATCAGCGGATCGCCGAATTTTGTCACGCTTTCTGTACCGCGCTCGGTAAGCGATCAAACGACAACCGACACAGTGAGCGCGAACGTATACACGGGGACATATCCGAATTTACAATTGCGAGGGACAATTTCCGGATTGCGTTTAGATAACACGAACGTGCTTTACGTTCAGGCACATGATATTGCAGGGGAATACAGTAAAGCGGCACTTATGCCGACGACCACAGCACGAAAATGGTTCGTCAAAAAACCGAAGGGGAGAATGCTCGTCGTGGACGACTACATTCAATCGGGAAAAGATACTATTCCCAATTTTTACGGCAAGATTTTTTCCGATCCATCCATAGCCGGCGGAAGTTTCGTTCATTTTGATCTTCTTGATATTGGTTTTGGTCTGACGAACACCACCAAGCCGACAGAAACGGTGAATCAGAAATACGGCAGTTTGGTCCCGCAGTTTCTGAATCCTGCTTTTATTTTGACATTGAAACTGTATGATGTAGTTTTCTGGTATACCGATCTTTATCCGAGTTTCACGCCGGCGCAAATTGGATTATTCTACTACACGCTCGGCGGCGGCAAAGCGATCTTCACGACAACGTTTCCTAAAAATATTTCTTTCCCCGATGTTGTAGCGCTTAATGACTTTGCACCGATTGACAGCGTCTCGACTGACCCGGAATCGCAGACAACGCAAACCGACACACTTCGCACGAATGCAGGCAATGTTCTTCCCGGTAAAACAAAGATACTCCCCTCCGATGCAACAAGAGGATACGACACGCTTGCATTCGGTCTTAACGCGTATTACAATTTGAACTGGCGGCGCGTGTACAAGCGGGCAGATGCACAGTATTTGTATCAGCTTGAACCTTCGACAAACAGCCGTGACCCGTATCTTGGGATGCCGACAGTTGCCGTGATTGATAACGCAAAAACATTTGTGTTCTTCGCACTGCCTATGCATCTGTTGAATGGAAACATGACCGGTTTGAAAACATTTTTCCGTAAAGTCATTGTTGACGAGTTTGGGTTTCAATGAGTATGAAACTACAATTGCATAAACGTTCATTCTGGATTCCCGCTTTCGCGGGAATGACAATGCTCTGTGTTTTTCTTTTTTCAACAGCATTTCCTCAGCAGACAACAGGAACGATTCAAGGGAAAATTACAGACTCGAAGACAGGTGAAGGACTTCCCAGTGTCAATGTTGTTGTGAAAGGTACATACTACGGCGCGGCGAGTGACTTCGAGGGAAATTACAAGATCGAGAAAGTGAATCCCGGCGTCTACAATCTTTCCATCACGCTGCTTGGCTACAAAGCGACCGAATACACCGGCGTGAAAGTCGAAACGGGGAAAACAGTTATGATCAATGTGAAGCTTCAGGAAACGTCACTGACTCTTGGGAAAGAAGTCGTCATCATAGGCGAGAAGCCGCTTTTCGATATTGAGCAGACATCAAGCTCTCGGACTGTGAGCAGTCAGGACATCAAAGCTGCGGCGGTACAGACCGTTCAGGATGTCGTCGGGCTTCAAACAGGCGTCGTGCAAAGTGATAATGAAATCCACATTCGCGGAAGCCGCGGTTACGAAAATGCATATCTCGTTGACGGAGTTCCTGTGCAGGATATTTTAGGAGGGACGGGATTCGGTCTCCAGCTCAGTCCCGATGCAATTCAACAAGTTGAGGTCATCACCGGCGGTTACAATGCGGAATACGGACAGGCGACCTCCGGCATAGTAAGCATTACTACAAAAGAAGGCTCGACATCGTACAGCGGCGGGATCTCGTACAAAACCGATCAATTGTGGGGAGCATCTTCTCTCGCCAATTTCAATACCGACATTTTTGAAATGAACCTGAGCGGTCCGGTTCCTTTTGCCGGCGCAATTCTTCCCGGGACTCTGAGTTTTTTCGCAACGTTCGGTGCCAATGTGACGGACGGGTACACGCGGTGGGTTGAAACGCTCGACAGTCAGGGCAAGCCGAACGGCTATAGGTCCGTGGCTCCGCATGCCCTGGTCTCGTCTATCTTTTACGGGAGTAGATTCACACCGCGTCTCGCAAATGATTATTCGTGGACCGGCAAGCTGACATGGAAACCGTCTGCGACCGAGAAACTCGCGTATTCCTACAACCAATCCGTAACGATTGATCAAAACTCAGCGACAATTCAAACGGCACTTGAGTATCAGGAGCCTTCGCCGGGATACCAGTATCAGTTTACGAACATTTTGGACAGCGCGAATACTTTCACGCAGATCAACATTCAGCAGACGGTTGCGTGGACGCACACGATTGATCCGAAATCGTTTTATGAAATTCGTTTGAGCCGTTACACGGCGCATGTGCGCGGTGACGCCAATGGTAAGGATTACACGCAGTATACCGAACCGAAAGATATTGTTACGTTTCCCATCGAATATTACAACCGCGGACAGGATACTGTCGGCGTTATCCCGGGAGATGGTTTTTACGATACCGGCGGACCGTTCGAGTGGCGAGACCATTTCATTGACGACATCGGCTTCAAATTCGATTTCACAAACTTTTTTACGGAAAGGAATAAATTCAAAACAGGATTTGAATCTCATTTTCAAACCTTGCAGATGATAGATATTACCGACCCGTGGATCAAGCCGTTAGGGTTGAACAATGATATTTACCGCGTTAGCCCGGCATCGGGTGCATTGTATGCGCAGGATAATATTACTATCAGCGGCATGGTGTTGAACTTCGGGATTCGTTTCGATTACTGGCTTCCCGGGAAATTCGTTGACGATGCCATCAATAACCCCACTGTTTCTCTCCCATCAGAGGATATTCGAACGCTCTACAAGCAAGAAACGTATTCCTTATTCGGAAGGCGATGGAAAGGGAGGATTAGCCCGCGCCTGGGTATTTCACATCCTGTGTCGGATAATCAAACGCTTTTCTTTTCGTACGGGCATTTCTCGAAGCTGCCGCAGCCGACATATGTCTATTCGAAGCTGACCTCGAGCAGCGCTCAATCAACGATTCAAACGATCGGAAATCCGAATCTCAATCCAGAAACAACAGTGGCGTACGAACTTGGTTTACGGAATCAGATCACGGAGGATGATGTTCTCACCGTTACGGCATATTACAAAGATATTTTTGACTACATCACAGCGCGAACGGTGCGAACAACAAACGCACGGTTTGTGAGCGGCAGTTACACGACGTATGTCAATTCGGATTATGCGCGAACACGCGGCATCGAGGTGGAATATAACAAGCGCATCGGGCGGAATTTCCGAGGTACGCTATCCGGTTCGTACTCGATCGCAACGGGGAAAAGCTCTGCCGCCAACGAAGCATTGTATAACCTGGTTACGAATGGAATCGAGACTTCGATTAAAGAAAGTTATGTTCCGTGGGACAGGCCCCTTCAGGCATCATTGAATATTACTTTCAATGTTCCGAAGAACGAACCGCTCTTCGGCATTGCTCCCGGCGTGTTGGACGATTACAATCTTTACACTCGAGTCTTTTTTGAATCCGGCAAGCGTTACACACCGCAGATATTCGCCGGTTACGACGTCAACGGAAGACCGCAATATCTTACCGATTACAGCAGCATTGACGGTTCAGTGGGACAAAATTGGTTTTACATCAATCTGAATTTTGAAAAATATCTCGATGTCGGTGCGGTAAAGTTGACGCTGAGTATAGAAGTGAAGAATCTTTTGGATAACAAAAGTTCGCAGATCATTAATCCTGTTACAGGACGAGCATATGCATACGGTGATAACGTCCCGTCGTCCTATAACGACCCGCGTTTCCCGCAGTTGCAAGGCATCATTTCGCCGTATCCGTACAACCCTGCACGCTATCTTACACCGCGGACTGCAACCGTTGGACTTGCATTGAGATTCTGATGAAGTTTAATTTTCAATTAAGAATTACGAAATACGAATTACCGCTGCGACTGCTGTTCATAGGTTGCTGTTCATTGTTCACTGCTCACAGTTCGATGGCTCAGCTTGTTCCTAATCTTGGCGGACAGCGTTCAGGCATTTCGGCATTTCAGTTTTTGAAAATCGGTGCGGACGCCCGCGGTTCCGCAATGGGTGAAGCGTATATTGCGGTTGTTAATGATGTTTCGGCGTTGTTTTGGAATCCGGCAGCGCTGATAAATTCGGAATCGAATCCCTCAATCGTGCGTGTACCGGTTGCAGATCAGACGAATGCCGAAACTGCCTATGAAGGGCAAGCGATGTTTTCGCACACGGAATGGCTTGTCGGTTTGAAGCATGAATTTTTCGGGGCAAGCTATTTCCTCTCAGGAAACGATGCCGTTGGATTTGCCGTGACTTCATTACATACCGACGATATGCTGGTGACGACGGAAACGCAGCCGACCGGTACCGGGGATTATTTTTCGTACGGTGATCTTGCTGTTGCAGGGACCTATTCGCGCAGAATGACCGACCAATTCAGTTTTGGTGCGACAATCCGCTATGTGCGCGAAACGATTGATGTTCTGCACATGGACGGGGTGCTCATTGATCTCGGAACGTTTTATTACATGGGGCTCGGCTCTTCGCGGTTTGCAGTCGTGGTTTCAAATTTTGGCTCGAATGTTCATCCCGCAGGCACAGTAACACGTTCCGATGGAACAACGGTGAACAGCTTTCAGTCATTTTCTCCGCCGACGATGTTTCGTCTCGGCTACGCGTTTGAGCCGTGGCAGGACGAACATAATCGTATCACAACGTCCATTCAGTTGAATCATCCGAATGACAATGCGGAGAATGTACGCCTCGGTGCGGAATATGAATTCGATAAGACATTTTTTCTCCGCGTTGGTGTAAAGCGGACGATCGGAGAAACGTTGTTCGGTAAATCAGTTTCGTCCGCTGAAGATTATACTGCCGGTGTCGGCGTGTTTGTTCCTTTGGGAATTACCGACGCATCGCTCGATTATGCTTTTGCAAATTTCAATGACCTTGGTATCGTTCATCGAATTACAGTGGCCGTAACATATTAGAACATGAAATCCTTTTTCGCTATACTTTTTTTTCTTTTTCTTTTTGCTGCCGGTTGTCAGAAACCGTATGACATTAGCGACCTGCCCACGGCGAAAAATATCAATGCTTCCGGCGATACCACCTACATACAAAAAGGAGCGTGGACGGGTTTCAATAAACCTGAAGGTATTGTGTACGGCAGGGATCAGTTATTCTACGTGATGGATACACGGAATAACCGCATTGTCATGTTGAAT
>JAGWND010000119.1 GCA_028873075.1 Bacteroidota bacterium | reverse complement strand
GCAACATCCGTCACGGTATAACTACGAAGGAGATAGTTACCTGTGTAGCCGGTCATACAAGTGCATCCATCGGAGATAAAAACAGTAGAAAGCCCTACGTTTCGCTGAAAGGTAAGCCTGAGTATTCCGGGACGTAACATCATGTTCGAAGTATATTGCATTACTCCTTCAGTATCCACGGCAGTAAATCTATATACCAATGAATCGCGGTTGCGAAAGAATGGAAATAGAGATCGCGTGATTGTATTTTGATCGTCCGCTACGAACAACTGATGCCGTCCTTGTTGCAATTCAGCCAGTTTAATGGTGTCTGTCGAAGAAATCGGGGTGGCTGAATTTCCTCCGGGTTCATCCCAATGCCAAAGCAGGCCGCGTTGCTGTACCGACCATGTTGTCGAGTCGGCAGCGATCTCTTCACCAATAATTGTAGCCGTTACAATCCCCGTATCATTGTGGTTGCTCACGTAGTCATAAGAGCTCCATTGGTAACCATACGTCCATTCATTTCCCACCCCCAACGGAAACACATCAACAAGAGAATCCTTTTTGCTCCTTGCATCGAAAGAAATTGAAAATTTATTGGTACTATCATTCGGGGAGCAATAGATTATTTCCCAGCAAGGGTAAGAATCCGGTACTAATGCTTCATACAGTGAAGCTGAAACAAGATAACTGGGATTGTTTTTTCTGAATGCTTCACCTCCTTGCGATTCGGCATAAGCAATTGCCGAGTCGCTATCGAGCCATTCTTTGGAAATGTTTTTGATACAACAGACGGTAAATGCGGAGATGCTGTCGAAAATTATCCCGTTATCATCATTATGGAAATACAAATATTCTGGGCGGTTGTCCAGTAGGTTGTAACGTGAGAATCTGTATTTCCACTGGGATGATTTTCCGTCAGGAAGTACATTTTTGGATGCTACGTCAAGCAGTTTTGCATCTTCGCAAACCGATTGTGCAACGGAGTCAGCCTCCGAGCGCCAGTATTGTGCTGTAAACGTTTGATTGTGAGTTTCCGGAAGCTTGCAACCGCTTTGCTTGAAGCTTGAAGTCACCCCGACGCCCATTGTTCCGTGCAGAGCAAACGATACTGAGCCAACGAAGATGGTAGTGTCTGTCGCATAGAAATGTTTTTTTTGAAATTGCCGGTATAACAGTACAGTATATTGACCGGATTTTAATGCTTTTAGCATTACAGATACATCAAGATCACAAAAACAATCTGCAATTGGGCCGATAGTATCGCATTCTGTAACGACAATTGTAAATGCCAGTGGATTTCCTGAAACTGTCGTTGTTACGAAAAATTTTGATGCACAATTAGTGTTGATGTCATTATCCAAAATTGTAACATTGTCGTTATTGATAACGACAAAGAGTGATTCGGCATCGAGCGATGTTATCGCGAGGATTGCTATGATACCGAGAAGCATTATTGTCTTCATGACAAATCTCCTCCAGAGAGATTGTATTGTCGTTAAGAAAGCTATCGAATCAGCAAAAGTTTTTTCGCTTCCGAATATTTTCCCGCTTGCAGCCGGTAAAAATAAATCCCGCTTGCCATTGAGGAAGCATTCCATTCCACATCGTACATTCCGGGTGATTTTTTCTCGTTTACAAGTGTAGCGACCTCTCTTCCCAAAACGTCGTACACTTTCAGCGTCACAAATTCGGCGTTCGGAATTCGATATTCAATATTCGTACTCGGGTTGAACGGGTTGGGGAAGTTTTGGGAGAGAGAGAATTGATAAGGCGTATTGCCCCGGGTATTTGAAACTCCAGTAACCATTTCTGACAATTGCCGTTGCCAAACACCTGCGTTCGTGGCAACAAAAAGTGTTGGACCAATTGCAACGAAGGATGTGACCGATATATCAGATAAACCTGAATCAACTCTGTTCCATGTTACCCCGTTATCGGTAGATACAAAAACACCACCGCCGCCAGAAGTGGATGCGAAAAGACTTGTTCCAATGATGAAGAGCGATGCTATTGGCGCGTTCGATAAACCGGCCGCAGTCCAGTTCTCTCCGTTGTTGGTGGAACGAAAGACACCTCCGCTGCCACAACCTGCAAAGATATTTGATCCGCTGACAACAAAAGTGCCAATGCCAGCGTGCGTGATGCCTGAGTCAGCTTCAGTCCAGTTAGAGCCGTTGTTTGTCGAAAGAAAAACGCCGCCCATAGTACCTGCAAAAGTATTTGTGCCGTTCGTGACAATAGAGTAGACAGTCATATTCGTCAAACCTGCATTAGCAGCACTCCAATTCGTTCCGTTGTTCGTGGAAAGAAAAATACCCCGATCATAGGTACCTGCAAAAAGGTTTGAGCCGTTGACAGCTAATGTCAAAACCCTCATGCTTGTTAATCCTGTATTGATAGCACTCCAGTTTTTTCCGTTGTCGGTAGAAAGAAAAACACCACCCAAAGTGCCAGCGAAGAGATTTGTGCCGTTTACCATAAGCGCATTAACGTCTGTGTTTGTCAAACCAGAACAGGTTGCAATCCAAGTTGTCCCATTATCCGTAGAAAGAAAAACACCGTTATCTGTGCCGGCAAAAAGATTTGTTCCTATAACGGCAAGCATATTAACATTGGGATTTATACCCGATGCTGTCCAACTTGCACCATTATCAGCAGTGTAAAAGACGCCGCTCATACTGCCCGCGACGAGGTTCGTTCCGCTGACAGTTAAAGACCTAACCACCGTAGGTTGTGGCAAGCCAGAACTGATATCGTTCCAGCTTATTCCATTGTTATCTGAATAAAAGACCCCGTGATTGGTGCCAGCAAAAAGATTTGCTCCATTAACAGCAAGCGACCAGACAACTTTATTTGTTAAATCTGAGTTGACTTGAGTCCAACTTGTTCCATTGTTTGTAGAAAGAAAAGTGCCGCTATCTGTCCCAGCGAAAAGATTTGTTCCTTTGACAGCAAAAGACCAAACTCGTGTGAAAGGGAGACCGGAATTGGCTTCAGTCCAACTTATACCACTGTCGGTGGAAAGAAAAACACCGTTCTCAGTACCTGCCAAAAGATTTGTTCCACTTTTGCCAAGAGCATAAATATTTTGGGCGGTTATACCCGAGTCAGTTTGAACCCAGCTTGTTCCATTGTTTGTAGAAAGAAAGACACCGCCGAGAGTTCCTGCCAAAATGTTTGTTCCACTGACAGCAAGAGACCGAACAGCAAAGCTTGTCAGACCAGAATCAACCGCGGTCCAACTCGTTCCATTGTTTGTAGAAAGGAAAATACCGACAGGGGTTCCTGCAAAAATATTTGTCCCGTTTACTGCAAAAGACATAACAAACGTGTTCGTAAGACTTGTCGGTGTCCACTTTTTCCCGTTGTTTGCAGAAAGAAAGACGCCTACATTAGTGCCCGCAAAGAGATTTGTATCATTAACAGCTAGAGCATAGACATAATGTCCATCGGGGTTGTCAGTTTGCTGCCATTGCGCCAATAATGGAAGCATAGTGGGACATACTAAAAACACTATGAACAAAAATCTTTTTAAGGCTTTCATAAAACCCTCCTGTAAAATTTTTGGTGAAAAGTATTACAAACTTACATTTCTCTTTTCCTTTCTTCACTTCACAAAACTCATCTTCCCAACCGCACGCTGGTTGCCGACGACGAGGTGATAAAAATAGACTCCGCTTGCCGCCGTGATTCCGCGTTCATCCGTGCCGTTCCAGCTCACTGCAAAATTTCCTGCCGGCATTGTTGTGTTGAGCAGTCGTCTTACAAGCTGTCCTTGCACATTGTAAATGAGCAGTTCGGCATGTGCCCCGGCTAATGCTTGAGGAACGGAAAACTTGATCACGGTCGCAGAGTTGAACGGGTTCGGATAATTTTGCCCGAGCGAAATAAGATGTGGGATAATTCCGTTGCCGGGTATATCGTTCACTCCGGTGAGAAGCGACGGCGCGGAAGATTCGTGCGAAGCTCCGGTGCTGTCCGCCAAATACAGAAGCACAAAATCGGGACGCGACGATGGCGCAACGGAGTACGCGGTTTGCCATTCTTCATCCGTGAGGCGCTTGAAGTTTGTGGTGACGCATTCATAGTAGCTCATCACCGGACCGATGAATGCTGTTGTTTTTCCGCTTGGCAGATCAGCAACGACAACGGCGAGATTGATGGGACCGGTTCCTCCGTGCAGCACCCAGCCGACCGGATTGCCGGATTCGTCCGTTGGCGCCGTGTGAACATCGGCAACAACGAAGTTTTTTTTCATCAGACCTTCTTTCTCACCGGTATAGAAGAGCCGTGTGTACCAGCCGTTATAGATCGGTCCACCGCAAACAACTTGTTGGTTGAGCGTGAGCATCGTTCTCAAAAAATTCTTTTCTGTGCCGCTCAATGCTGTGCCGCTTAATTCTTTTCTCGCAATGCCGCCTAATGTGTCGGCAATTGCTTTCATCGAATTGAAATACTCTACAATGCGGCTATTGGAAAGAGTTGTCCCCTGAAAGATTTTCGCTCCGCCATCCGCAAATTGTTTGACTGCATCGAAAAACTCCGGGATGGGTTCGACGTAACTTTCCGGAAACGAGCAAGTTATTCCCATTGTGTACGATTGCTTTCCGTACAAAATAAAATCGTGCCGCAATTCTGCCCACGAAGAAAGCTGCGTGTTCATTTTTTCCTGCCACCACGCCGCTGTTTGCATGAATGGCGGAAGGGAAGTTCTGTCCGTCGGCGGATTGAGTGCGCGAACGGAGTTCAGCCATCCATTATAAATTGTGCCTTGCCAGAAACCGGAATCGTATGAATCCACCAAGTACCGCAGCGCGGCAAGATTCGGAGCGTAATGGTACTGATCGAGCTGCGGCTTCAGCAATTGTTCTGCGGCGTCGTTACCGAGTGCAAATAAAATATCGAGCGTTGAAGGAAGCATTCTCGGTGGATCAGCGACTTTGTCATACACAACATTCCCTGTAATGTAGGAATCAATGATGAATCGTTGACCCAGCAGAAGAAATGACGATGCCGGCTGCACTTTTTCGGGATCCATCGGATCGGAAAGTAAAATTTGTGAGAGGATGCGTTGGAACGCGAACGATTCTGTTTTCAGCGTGTCCTGAAATTTTTTCAGCACAGTCGTGTCGAGCAGTTGCGTTGTGTTCGTCAGCCCCGTTTTCTCGACCAATGTTTGAACGTTCGGCAGCGTCACGTTGTCCGATTCGCCGACGAAGGAACGAAGGATGCCGTCGATTTCTTCCAACAGCGGAAATGCGTCCGCACTGTCCGCCGCTTCTTTCACTAACACTGCGTCAATCGTTTGCCGCTGAATGTCTGCAGTGATTTGCATGTTGTCGGCAGAGTTCGGAGCGATCAAATACATTTCTGTTCTTCCCAGCCACATCATAGCCCTGAAATACCGGGCAAGTTCAGGATGCTGCTCATCGGTGTAGTGCCCGCGCACGGTGAACTGGCTGAAATCAATGCTGCGAGGATTGCCGGAGAACAATTTATAGTCCGCTGGTTTTTCTGCTTTGATGAGTGCGAGAAGCTCCTGCACTTCGGTTACATCCCCGCTGAATGCCGGCGCAGCGGTCGCTGAATCCAGAAGGAAAAGCGATACAGTGAGATACACGTCAACATCGTTCAGTGACGGCTTCATTCCTGCCGGGGGATATTTTGCCGCAAGAGACGGGAGTTGAGCGTGAAGCTCAGTGAGAAGCGTCTCAAGTTTGGGGATCAAAATGCCCAATTCCGTTTCCTTCAGAATTGCGTCCCACGACATGTGCAGCGGATGGAGAATCGCATCGGTCGAAATGAAGACCGGAAGGTCGTCATGATAAATTTCGCTGAACGCTTCGCCGAAAGAATTTTTCCGCAAGCGGTCGCTCACGACAAACCCATGTTCGCCTAAGAGGGATTTTTCTCCGCTCGTCAGCGCGTCATGCGCGTCAATGCTGTCGAAGTAGGCAGCGCCGGAAAAATTTGCCGAGGTGTTAGAGAGAAATCGCCCCGCATCGTACAGAGCAGCAAGTTGATCCGGCGTGAGATTTTGATGTGAGGAGAGAAAACTCTCGTACGATTCGATCGTGAATTGTGAGTTTCCTTGCGAGAAGCAGATAGTTCCCGATAGAATAGGAATAAAGAGCATCGTAAGGAAGCTGCACCTGCATTTCGTGTGCATAGCAGTTACCTCCTTTCGAATAGATAGGTATCAACGGGAAATGTACTCCTACTTTTTTGAAATGGCAATAGTAAATCCCAATTTTTTTGTGGGAACAGGCGTTAGAGAGTTCCCGGGTAGTCTTACAGTTTGATAAGTTTGGATCAAAAACGAATGTCATGCCAGCGAAAGCTGGCATCCAGTGCTCAATTTTCTGGATTCCGGCTTTCGCCGGAATGACACAGATGCGAAACTGTAACACTACTTAGTTCCCGAGAAAGTTTGCATTCACGCGCATTTCTCCATACATTTATTCCGTTTATCACTGCGCCGCCAAGACTTATGGAGAAGAATTGGAACGTGGATTGATGGGCACATGAAAGTCTCTGCATCCAATCATCCAACAATCCGGTAATCCGACATTTGCCTTTTACTTTAGCGGCTTGAGCTAATGACTCATCAAAAACACAGACATTATGAATCCTATCACCGTTGTTCTTCCGTATAGCTTAGAACCGTATTTTGAACGGACTTTGAATCAGTTCATCGCTTCACCGCTTGTCGAGAAAATTTTCCTTTTGCACAATGGCGGTGCGGAAATAAATTCTTCCGCTTGCGAAGGAATAAAAGTGGCATCCCCGGCTTCCGGCAGCGCATTGAATGCACTTGTCAAAAAGCTCTCTACTCCATTTTTCCTTTTCGTTACTCAATCCGAGCAAATAGAATTAAGCCGGCTCGCGCTCGAGCGATTTGTTTCCGTTGCAGAACAAACGGGCGCAGGCATGGTGTATTCCGATTATTACGAAGTGAAACACGAACAGCGGTTCGATCATCCGGTGAACGATTATCAGGTGGGAAGCATTCGGGATAATTTTGATTTCGGTGCGATGATGCTGTTCAACGCACGTGCTGTGAGAAAGACGTTGAAACGCTACGGAACCGTCGCGAAGGTCGAGCGCGCCGGAGTGTACGATCTCCGGCTGAAGCTTTCGATTGATTACGAGCTGTTCCATATTCAGGAATATCTCTACACGAAAGTCGAATCCGATGTTCGGAAGAGCGGGGAGAAATTGTTCGATTATGTTGATCCGCGCAACCAGCAAGTGCAAAAGGAAATGGAGGCTGTTGCGACGCAGCATCTCAAAAACATCGGCGCCTATCTGAAGCCGAAATTCAACAAGCTTCCGAAGTTCGACGTGAAATTTCCTGTGGAAGCGAGCGTCATCATTCCCGTGCGGAATCGTGAACGCACGGTTGCCGATGCGGTGAAAAGCGCGCTTTCGCAGAAAACGGATTTCTCTTGTAACGTCATCGTCGTTGATAATCATTCAACCGACGGAACGACAGCAGTCCTTTCCGAACTGGCAGGAAAAAATTCTGCGGTGAAACACATTGTCCCATCCCGACATGACCTCGGTATCGGCGGATGCTGGAACGAAGCGGTCCTCTCCGAGCACTGCGGAAAATATGCCGTGCAGCTGGATTCCGACGATATGTACAACAGGGAGGATACATTGCAGAAAGTCATAGACCTTTTTCACGGCGGAAATTACGCGATGATCATCGGCTCGTATCAGTTGGTGGATTCCGAGTTGAAGGAAATTCCGCCGGGACTGATTGACCATAAAGAATGGACGCCTGACAACGGAAGAAATAACGCATTGCGCATCAACGGACTCGGTGCGCCGCGCGCGTTTCATACCGCGCTGCTGCGGCACGTCGGTGTGCCGAATGTGAGCTACGGCGAAGATTATGCCGTTGCGCTGCGGCTTTCGCGCGAATATCAGATCGGAAGAATTTATGAAAGCCTGTATCTCTGCCGGCGATGGGAAGGGAACACCGACGCCGCCCTTCCGATCGACAAGGTGAACCGCAACGACTGGTACAAAGATAAAATCCGGACGATTGAAATTTTGGCGCGGCAAAAGCTGAATCGAAATAAGAAGTTGCCGCGACATTCATGATCGCGCTTGAAAGGCAAGATGGAATATGGAAAATGGAAGCACGCTGTACGTGCCGTGCAAAAAGCGCGGATGGACAATACGTAAGGTCGGCAATCTTTTCCCTATCCCGTCTTCCGTTTACTGTGTACCGTTTCTGTCGGTCCTTTGGATGAGCAGTGTCATAGCACAATCTTCACCACGCATCGAGATTCCTCTAAATGACGATTGGAGATTCTTCAGGGGAAATTTCGTGAACGCGTTTGAAATTAGTTTTGATGATTCACTCTGGGAGAAAGTTTGTCTTCCGCATACGTGGAACAATCTTGACGGTCAGGATGGCGGAGGTTACTATCGCGGTCCGGGGTGGTACAGAAAACATTGCACCATTTCCGAAAACTATTCCGCGAAGAGAGTCTTCGTCAAATTCGGCGCAGCAGGTATGATTGCCGATGTCTATGTCAACGGCAGATTTGTCGGCGAGCATAGAGGAGGTTTCGCGGCGTTCGCGTTCGATGTGACAGGCTTTGTATCCTTCGGCAAAACAAATCTCATCGCTGTGAAAGTTGACAATACTTCGCCCGATGTTTCTGATAAATGTACGGTAGCGCCGCTCAGCGCAGACTTCACTATGGATGGCGGGTTGTACCGCACTGCAGAACTTATTGTTACGAACGATATTCATCTTTCACTTTTGGATTATGCGTCGCCCGGAGTTTTTCTAACGCAGAAAAATGTAACGGCCGGTTCCGCGGCTGTGACGATTTCGACAGACTTAAGGAACGATTCAAAAAGTACGGAAGGCGTCGTCGTCAAAGCGGTTATTTATGATCGCGGCGGCAGAATTGTTGCGGAAGCAACAGGCAAAACTCGTATCAATCCGATGACCGGCAAAAAAATCGATCAAGAGGCAACGATAAGTAAACCTCATCTCTGGAACGGACGACTCGATCCGTATCTCTATAGCGTCGTCGTTTCAGTGTACCAACAAGACAAGCTGCTTGACGAAATGACGCAGCCTCTCGGTTTGCGGTATTACAGAGTTGATCCAGAAAAAGGGTTTTTTCTTAACGGCACACCGTACAAGCTTCACGGCTTTTGTCTTCATGAAGACAAGAAGGACAAGGGGCGCGCGATCACCGACGACGACAGAAGAGAAGAGATGAACGATCTTCTCGACATCGGAGCGACGATGGTGCGGCTTGCGCATTACCAGCATGGCGAAGCAATGTACCGGCTGTGCGATGAGAACGGCGTTGCGGTGTGGACGGAGATTCCTTTGATAGATTATATTGTTGATTCGAAATCGTTTGCTGAAAATTGTCGCCAGCAATTGCTCGAGCTCATCCGGCAAAATTACAACCATCCTTCGATTTTCTTCTGGGGAATCTTTAACGAAATAGAAAACGCGAAAGGTCCCGATCCCGTACCGCTCGTGAAGGATTTGAACGCGCTTGCGAAGAAAGAGGACCCGACACGTCTTACCACATCGGCAGCGAACATGAACGATCTTCCGGCCGCATTTGTTACGGATGTTTTGGGTTTGAACAAATATTTCGGATGGTACGGCGGAAATGTTCGGGAGCTTGGACCGTATCTCGACCGCTGGCACAATGAACATCCCGGTCGCGCGATCGGGCTGAGCGAGTACGGTGCGGGCGGAAGCATTTATCAGCACGAGGAAGTTCAAGCCGCCGGCCCGCTTGCTCCGGAACATCCCCGAACCAATGGTCCATGGCATCCGGAAGAGTATCAAGCGTATTTTCACGAGCAGAGCTGGAACACAATTGAAGAGCGGCAGTACGTCTGGTTTTCCACCGTGTGGAATGGATTTGATTTTGCCTCCGATTCGAGAAGGGAAGGATTTCAGCCGGGCATTAACGATAAGGGTTTGATAACGCAGGATCATAGCACGAAAAAAGATTCGTATTACTGGTACAAAGTGCAGTGGAATCCTTCGCCGATGGTTTATATCACCGGTAAGAGGTTTACAAAAAGAGATACGTCGCTCATAAGCGTGAAAGTCTATTCGAATGCGCC
>JAGWND010000118.1 GCA_028873075.1 Bacteroidota bacterium | reverse complement strand
GGTCATGCGGATCGCGTCCTTGAGGCCTGTGGCGGCCGCGTACAAAGCGTTGTGTCAACGGGGGAGACCTCACCCTTGCCCTCTCCTTGGACAAGGAGAGGGAATGAGGGACGGCCATAAAGTAGCAGTGTACTTCTTTTGGGAGGTAAGCGATATCCCGGTGCGGCGCGGCGCGACCTGACTGGCGTCCGTACTTTCATCGATTAGCTTGCGAGTAGTCGCTGTCTCATCGCAGCGCGGGCGCCAGACGACTTGGGCGCACGCCGGCTTTCAGGCGGCCGGTGCGGAGCGCCGGGAGGTGTAATTATGAGAGAAAGAGTGGAGCGGGCGACCGGGGTCGAACCGGCGACGTCCAGCTTGGGAAGCTGGCATTCTACCACTGAATTACTCCCGCGTTTCAAAAGACACAGCTTAATATAATCAGATTTCGTTCTTCAAACAAGACGATTCACTCTGCCAGCGTCACTCGCGAAATCTTCGATGATATGCCGACAGCAACCATCACTAAAATCATCAGCAATGTACAGTACGCCGCTGCCCCGCCGACATTGTACAAACGAAGCTGCGAGAGAATTTCAACTGAAATGGGCTTTGTGTCGTATGAATAAAGGAGAATTGAAGAAACAAATTCACCGAGCGAATTGATGAACACGAGAAGCGCTCCTGACACGAGCGATGAAAGCAGTAACGGAAAAGTGATCCGCCTGAGCGTTTGCCAGCCGCTCGAACCGAGTATCCATGCGGCTTCTTCCACACCCGGATCAAGTCCTTCCAAGCCGGATGAAGTTGAGCGAAAAAGAATCGGCAGATTGCGAACGGCATACGCGAGAGGCAAAATCCAAAAGGTGCCGATGAGAATTGACTGTGCCGAAAAAAATGAAGGATGATTGAAGCTGAGAATCAATCCGACTGCGATGACGGTGCCGGGAATTCCGAACGGCACGTTCATCATCAATTCGAGAAACCGCTTTCCGATAAATTTTTTCCGCACGACGAGAAATGAAGCGCATACTCCAATGAACACTACGATCACCGTTGCCGTAAGCGCCATCTCCACGCTGTTTGCAATCGGCTTGAAAACACGGGGATCACCGAATAGCTTTACGAAATTTTGTACGGTAAACGAATGTGGTAAAATCTGGTACGTCCACGACCCTTCTTTCACAAATGAAAGGACCACAATGATAATCACCGGCAGGGATAAAAGAATGACAAGAACCATTGCCGCAGCGACTGCAAACAAGCGAACAACCGGCGAGTGCGGAACTGTCGAGCGCCTTCCGCTCCCTTTCGAAACGAGCACATAGCTCTTGCGACCCTGGTACCATCGCAGCAGCAGAAGAAAACTCACCGAGACAATGCTTAGCAATACGGCAAACGCAGCAGCATTAGCATCGTTGCCGTTCAATTTCGCCGTATAAATTTCAAGCGTGAGATAGCGCGTCGTTCCTCCGAACAAAAAGGGGGCAGAAAACGATGCCATGCTTGCCATGAACGTTACCAGCGAAGCTCCGATAAACGAAGGCGTGAGCATCGGAAGAACGATACGGCGAATCGTTGAAGCACGCGAGGCACCAAGCGAGAGCGAGGCATCAATCGCCGAGCCATGCGATTCGGAGAGTTGAGAGAGCGCGGAGGAAACGAACACATAAAAGTACACATTAAACGAATAGACATGAACCGCAACAATTCCCCACCATCCTTCCAATGCAAAATGCGATGGAGCAATCGACAACAATGTCGCAATTCCCCTCGTCAGTATTCCGCTTTCGCCGATGAGAAACATAAATGAAATGACACCGACAAGCGGGGGAAGAGCAAGCGGCACAAGAACGAGCTTGGAGGAAATTGTTTTCAGAGGAAAATCGAAACTGTGGAAGACGTACGCAAGAAAAGAGCCTATCAACGCACTCCCAAGTACACTGAGAAGAGAAATCGCTACAGAATTGAACGCTGCTTCAACAAAGGTTGAGCGCAAAACATCCATGTACGCATGGAAAGAAAATATTACGCCTGCAGGCTGCACGCTCTGTTTCAACAGTCGCACCAGGGGAAAAAGAATATAACCGGCGGCAAAGAAAATCACAAGGAACAAAAGAACGACGCTCGCCGGCGCCAACCGTTTTTCACTATTCACGGGAAACTTTCCGGGAAATATTATGAGGAAGTGAAATCATCACTTCTGCCCCGGCACACAATTCCGCCTTGTGTGTACCCGAGGAACGTGTAGCACGGATCTTTTGATCGAGAAATTCAATCAGATACTCAACAATGGCGCCGGAGAATTGAACGTCAATAATTCTCCCGCACGCATTCGTAGAAACAAGGTCACTCCCCAATGTGGATTTGGTTTCCCCTTTCACCTTCCTTTCAATATAAATTTCTTCCGGCAAAACAACGAGCAGTTCCTCCTCTCCGACGAAATTGATTGCGAAGCCGCCCTTACAAATTTCTGCTGTAAAGAAATTTGCCCTGCCGACAAACGACGCGACAAACCGGTTTGCCGGAGAAAAATAAAGCTCTTCCGGAGTTCCCGTTTGCAGAATAATGCCTCGGTCCATAACTGCAATTCTATCTGAAATCGCCAGCGCTTCACCTTGATCGTGCGTTACATAAATGCTTGTAATGCCCGCTTCTTTTTGCAATTGCTTAATCACACCGCGCGTCTCAAGTCTGAGCGCATGATCTAAATTCGACAACGGCTCATCGAACAAGAGAACACGCGGCTCAACGACAAGCGCCCGTGCAAGCGCGACGCGTTGTTGTTCGCCGCCGCTCAGATTCGGAACCCGAACATCGCGCTTGCCGTTCAATCGAACTTTTTCAAGAACAGATTCCACTTTCTTCCGTATTTCATTTTTCGATTGCCTCAAAACTTCAAGACCGTACGCCACGTTTTGAAAAACAGTCATGTGAGGAAACAGCGCATAATTCTGAAACACGAGGCCGATGTTTCTTTTCTGAGGCAGAAGTTTTGTAATATCTTCTTGATTGAGAAAGAGACTTCCTCCAGAAGGCTGCTCGAGTCCGGCAATGATGCGAAGCAACGTAGTTTTGCCGCAGCCGCTGGGCCCGAGAAGAGAAAAAAAATCTCCGCTGTGAATTTCGAGATCAAGCGGTGCTATTGCCTGCAACTGTCCAAACGACTTCGAAATGCTGCGAAGCGAAAGTTCAGCCATTTTCACCGGTTTCCTTTCCCCTTAACTTCTGCGTCCCACTTTTCCATCCACTCCGATTCATGCTGCGAAATCAAACTCCAATCAATCGGCATGGAGGTGAAATGCGTTGACGTGATCCACGAAGGCAAAGAATCGCGCGGAATATCGCCTCGCGCAGGAATGCGGTAAAACTTACGTGCTTGAAGAATCAAGCTTTCCTTCGATGTAACAAACTCGTAAAATTCTTCGGCGAGTTTCTCATGCTTGCAGCCGCGTACAATGGCAATGCCGTCCGTGAGCGACACCGTTCCGCTCTTCGGGAAATTATAACCGAACGGATAATGATTGATCTCCGCCTGAAACACGATGTCCGGCATGTCCCACAGCGTCACTTCGGCTTCTTCGCGTGCGAGACGCAGATACATTTGTGTCGGATCGGGTGTGTACGCTTCCGTGTTCGCATCAAGCCGCTGTAGCCACTCAAAACCTTCTTTTCCGGTGCCGTAAGCTTTCACCGATCGGGCAATGATGGAACTGAAAATGATCCGCAATGTTCCCGACGCCAGCGGATAGCGGAGAATAATTTTCCCTTTCCATCTCGGATCGAGCAAATCGTCCCAGTCTTTCGGCGCTTGCGCAGCAGACAGCAAACGAGAATTAAATGCAATCACCTCGGGCGTTGCAAACGTTCCGTACCAAAAATCGTGCGCACTTTTGTTTTCCGGCGCAACATCATCCGCCCACGTCGGTTTGTATGCGGCGAGCAAACTCTCTTTTGCTGCGCGAATAAACATAGTTGAAGGAGCGCCCCACCACACATCCGCTTGCGGGTTCTCCTTCTCTGTTCTGATTCTGTCGTATGCGTCCTGCGAACCCATGTCGAGCCATTGCACATCAACATCGGGGTGAGTTTTTTCAAACCGTTTTGCAAATTCCTGAAGCATATCTTTACCGTGCGGAGAATAGACAACAAGCGGAGTTTTGTTCGATGGATTGCAGGAAAGAAAAATGAACGAGAGGAAAATGCTGAAAGTCAATTTCATATCAAGGTGCTTCTTAAGGAAGAATCGTT
The DNA here is from genome assembly GCA_028873075.1 of Bacteroidota bacterium. Classification (GTDB taxonomy): domain Bacteria; phylum Bacteroidota; class Ignavibacteria; order UBA10030; family UBA8401; genus JAJYOI01. The sequence goes on along the minus strand of JAGWND010000118.1, from coordinate 5,924 downwards.
GGTACAACTTTTCAAAAAATTCTCATTGCTTCACAGACCCCTTCTCTACCTCTCCCCCTTTCAGGAGAAGAGGGCTTATTCCCTACCCTGCAAGGGGAGAGCTAGGGCGGGGTCCTTAAACAATTATTTTCCAGCACCCAACGAAATCATGTTGGCAAAAAACTGAAACGCGCCTTTGTTTGCTTCTTTCAACTCACGATACCAGACGTACGATGTGTACACATAAATTCCTTTACCATATTCCGCATAAAGAAGTCCGGTGTTGAGCGGGCTTTCACCCGGGTCCGAGCACGATAATAACTTTTCATATTGATGCGGGACATCGCGCGGCATATACAATGTTCGCTCCTGCACCCATCCTAACCACGCTGTTGAATCGGTTGCATTCGGCGTATTAAAGATCGGATTTTTCGGGTCAAGCACCGTAACCGGTGCGGTTTCGTATGTAACACGGTCATGCGAAATGGAAAACGGATATGGGGCGTAGTCCGGCTTCCATTCCTTATCTTTTTGATACATGACGATAAGCGTTCCGCCGCTCTTCACATACTCGAGCAAGCGCTTGTTGTTCTCGACTAAATCCGGGCGAACGAGATACGCGCGAATGTCAACGATAATGGAGGTAAATTTCTGCAAATCGCCGGACGAAAGCATGTTCGCGTCCAACAAGCGGTGGGGAACTTCGAGCTCTTTCAGGGCTTCGTCAAAAACATTGTCATAGCTCTGAATCACTCCGATATTCGCACCGCGCGCCACAGTTGCAGAAAACTCATGCAGCGTGCACACCGCTGTATCTCCATCTATGCACAACGTAACCGGATATTCTCCTTCCGCTACATTCAGCGGCGGAATTACCGTCACAGTGCCGCTGAATGAACCATCCTGATTTGGGGTCACAAATTCGCCGTCAAGCGCTGCCCATCCCGCAGGAACGATCACACGCACTCTACCGGCAGACTTACTCGTGAAATAATTTTTCACAACGTAATGAATCTGGCGCGATTCATTCCTCAGCCAGAGATTTTCAACAGGGACCGAAATTGTTTGCAGAGGCGCCACTTGAACAAAAATCGGAACAGATTCTCTCCGCTGTTCACCGTCAACCATGAACGACGCATCAGCGGTAATGAACGGGGTTGTGCGAAACGATTCATACAAATGCCTCACTTCCGGATACGTGCAACGCGCATCGGAGGGAACAGTAATCTCGTATACTCTTGAATTCGGAAAACCATCTGAGGAAGAGTTTCCTTTACCGATCTCTTTGCTCTGCCAATGTTCAGGCAGGTGAAGTGTAATCGTAAGATTCTCGATTGGCTGAACGGATGAAATCTTCACCGTAAATTTTTCTTTTCTCACTACAACGGAATCCGACAATTCGGCGGTGAGATATGTCGTATCAGGAAAGAGCGGAAGATGGGCTTCCGTTTCGAAAGAAAGACCTCCGAAAAAATCCGAACGGTCATTTTCAAACTTTCCGCTCGATAAGACGAGATGATAGCGTGTTGAATCCATGAACCAGCGGAACCGCCCGCTCGCAACAATTTTGTCCATTCCTTGCGTTCGGTGCTGCGCGAGCGCCTCGGCAGCAAGCTCCGCCGCCGTCTTCCCTAACGGCAGTGTGTCGCTTGCCACCGGGTTGATAACGTCAATTGAAGCATTCTTTAACTCGGGTGCTTTGCTGTTGCCGAAAAATATCCGCTCAAAATATTTTTTCGGCTGGAATAATTCGACACCGGGTTCGTGTAATTGTTCGGGATGAAATGTCGAATCAGAGGCAAGTGTGAAAGCTTTCGCGGCGGCAATTGCAACAACCTGATGATTGCCGTGTCCGTCCGTTGTATTGTGGTTTGTGAAAATCACATCCGGTTTCAATTTGCGAATGATATACACGAGCCGTGCAACAACTGAATCCTCGTTCCAGTGCTCGAAAGTCTCCTCCGAGGTTTTCGAAAACCCGAAGTCCACAAAATTTAGAAAATACGCTCTCGAGCCGAGAATGTTCGCCGCGCGCTCAGTTTCTGCGGTGCGAAGAACACCGAGACCGGCATACAATTCCGGACCGATTTCATTTTGTCCGCCTTCGCCGCGCGTGAAGAAAACAGAATACGTTCTCACACCGTATTTGTAGCGGTAATACGCCAGCGTTGCACCGTCTTCGTCATCGGGATGCGCGGAGAGGTCCATGAGCGTTGGAATGTGCTGCGCGAGTGAAGGAAGCCAAAAAAAGAGCAAAATTAAAAAAATGGTTTTCAATCTATTCATAGGGCATGCTCGTATTGATCGCTGGATGCTGCGCAGAGAAAAAGTTACCTGAGAAAAGTAAGCCCGTCATGCCCGAGTGCTTTCATCGGGCATCCATTCTATGGATTTCCGCCTGTGCGGGAATGGCGTATGAACGTATCGAATAAGTATCGTCATGCAAGTTCAACCTTCACAGCGCCTGCACGCACAATGCGCGGCTGGTTGCCGGTTACATCTACAACTGTCGAAGGCAAAGACGAAGCAGCATCGCCGCCATCAACAATTACATCAACTTTCCCGTTGAATTCCTCGATAACATCCTTGATTTTTTCTCCTCCGGCTGTACCTGAAAGATTCGCGCTTGTCGAGATCATAGGTACTCCCGCCGCAGCGATTAAATCAACGCAAAAGAGATGGTGCGGAATGCGAATGCCGATGGTACCCGTTTCTCCAGTCAGCCCGCGCGGAAGGTTCTTGTTCGCTTTGAAAACAAACGTTACCGCGCCGGGCCAATACTTTTCTACAAGTCTTTTTGCAACCGGTGGAATTTCCTCAACAAAGTTGTTAACCATCCCCACCGAATTCATCAGCACAAGCAGTGGTTTTCCTCTGTCACGCTCTTTGAGAGAATAAATTTTTTCGACAACATCTGCCTTCGCCGCGTCGCCGCCGATTCCGTAAATCGTGTCCGTCGGATAAATGACTACTTTCCTTTCACGAACAGCTCTTGATGCTTCTGCGAGAACGGACGCATAATTCGAGGAGGAAACTTTTAGCAAACGCGTTGACGGCATTATTATTTGCTCATCGCAAGAATTGTTTCCCACTCCTCTTCTGTCACAGGCATTACCGAAAGACGGCTCAATCGCACAAGAGGAAAATCCTTTAGATCCCTTCTTGCTTTGATCGCTGCCAGCGGTACAGGGTTTTTCAATTTTACGTCGAACACAATATCAACAACAAGGTAACGCACATCCTTCATCTTCGGTTCCGGGTACGGGTTGCCGGCGACTTTTGCAATTCCGACGACTTGTTTTTCATCCCCGGTATGATAAATGAACGCGCTGTCCCCTTTTTTCATCGCGCGGAGGTGTTTCAATGCCAATGCATTACGCACACCGTCCCATACCGTTCGCTTCTGTTTCTCAAGATCGTCAAGTGAGAACGACGTTGGTTCTGTTTTTAAAAGGAAATATGCCATGGCAATAGAAAAAGATTTGTGTGTGAAAAAAATATATCAAAACGCCCTGCGACAAGCAATGAATGAAAGTAAATTCCCTGCCGGTATTATGGATGATGAGGAGCCTCCCATTGGCGCTACTTCACTGATCACCGGGTGATTAGCAGCCTGCCCCCATGCGCCGGCAATCGAAACAACAAGCATCAATGAAATGAAAGCTCCCAGAATTGCAGCACGGTACAACTGCCTCATCGCACGACCACCCTTCTTCAACAACCTGAAATGCAAATTTATCATTCGTTTTTCAACATATAAAAAGATTCCTCTGGATGCAAGGAGGCGATTCGCTTTTGCAGGAAGACAATTTTCGTTGACTTTTGAACTGCTTTCCGTTATATTTTTAGTCTTGAAAATACAGATGGTTATCCATCAAATGGAAAAATAAGATTGTTTCCGCCACCTTTAAGGTGAGGGACATCTCTTCGACTAAACGGAGGCTCGCTTGTGAAAAAAAATCGTGGCAAGATTATTATCATTTTGGCAACGTTCCTTCTCGCCTTATACTTTTTGTACCCAACATACCAGTCTTACACGCTCAACAAAAAGCTGAACTTGCTGCACGGCACCGACAGTGTGAACTACGTTCAAGATAATGACAAGGAAATCCGCACCATCCGCGCGAAGCGCATAAAGTTAGGGCTGGATTTGCAAGGCGGCATGCGCGTCGTGCTTGAAGTGAACGTGCTGAAGATGTTCGAGGAGATGGCGAAAAACAAAGACGACCAGTTCAACGCTATGATGGCCGATATTGCGAAAGAAGCAGCAACAAGCGAAGAGCCTCTCACCGATATTTTCCAAAGAACGTTTGAAGAAAAAGGAATCCGCCTGAGCCGCTATTACGGAAACCTTCGCGAAACAGATGATGAAATTATGAAACGACTTCGCGACGAGTCAGACAAAGCGGTTGACCGCGCAATGGAAATTGTCCGCAACCGTGTTGACCAGTACGGCGTTTCCGAGCCGACGATTCAAAAACAAGGCGGGCGGCGCATCATCGTCGAGCTTCCGGGTGTTTCAAATGAAAATGAAGTCAGGCAATTGCTGCAAGGAACGGCGCTTCTCGAATTCAAACTGGTGAAAGACCCCGACATCATTTACAAAACGCTTGCTGCAATTGACAAATATTTAGCCTCGGCAGGTTTCGTTGACACAACATCGGAGAAAAGCGATACAACGAAAGCCGATACCGCCAAAGCGCCGAAAAATGCTCTCACCGCACTCAACCAGGCAGACACAACATCGCAGCAATCGGTTTTGCCGGAAGAACAAAAAACGCCGGAGCAAGTTAAAAAAGAACATCCGTTTCTCTATCTCGTCCGGCCGAATCAACAAGGGAGCGGCGACGCGTACGTTTCTGAAAACGACCGTGTAGCTGTTGACCGGATCCTTGCGCGCCCCGATGTGCAAAAACTCATTCCCGCCGATATGGCTTTTTACTGGAGCGCTAAACCGTCCTTCACAAGCGGAGGAGTAAAGTATTACGACCTTCTCGGGTTGAAAAAAACTCCCGAGCTTACCGGCGGAGTCATTGTTAACGCTCAAGCAACGATTGACCCGAACTTCAATCAACCCATCGTTACGATGGAAATGAGCAGCGAAGGTGCGCGTGAATGGGCACGCATCACCGGCGCAAATGTCAACAAACGCATCGCCATCGTTCTTGATAACGCCGTGTTTTCTTCGCCGGTCGTTCGGGATAAAATCACGGGCGGCAGATCACAAATCGAGGGGATGGCAAACATTGAGGAAGCCCGCCTTCTCGAAATCATCTTGAAAGCCGGTGCGCTTCCCGCTCCGGTTGACATTATCGAACAACGAAGCGTCGGACCTTCACTCGGCGAGGATTCAATTCAAGCCGGTATGAACTCGTTTACCATTGCTTTGATTCTGGTCGTAGGTTTCATGCTTATCTATTACCGCACCGGCGGCGCAATTGCAAACCTTGCACTTCTGCTTAATGTGCTCTTCATCTTCGCAATCCTTGCCGCATTCCAGGGAACGCTGACACTTCCGGGTATCGCAGGTATTGTGCTCACCATCGGCATGGCTGTGGATGCGAACGTGCTGATCTATGAGCGCATCAGAGAAGAAATGACAACAGGAAAAACATTACGCGCCGTGATTGACGCCGGCTACAGCAAAGCGTTCAGCGCTATCTTCGATTCTAACATTACAACATTTTTCAGCGGCGTAGTGCTTTTCCAATTCGGAACCGGTCCCGTGCAGGGATTTGCGCTCACCTTGATGATGGGTGTTTCCGCGAACCTCTTTACAGCAATTGTCGTCACGCGCGTAATTTTTGATGTGATGACGGAACGCGGCGCTGCTTCTATCAATTTCGGCTGAGCAATTCTACTTACAAAGTAATCCTTCGGGACAGGAGAATACGACACAATGAGATTATTCAAGAAAACAAATATTGATTTCATGGGAAAGCGGA
>JAGWND010000331.1 GCA_028873075.1 Bacteroidota bacterium | reverse complement strand
CCGAAGAGTATTCGATGCTTGAACCTCTCTATCTCCGCGAGTTTGTTGCAACACAGCCTAACGCACGGCTGAAGATTTCCGGCAGCCGTACACAACAACCGAATGTTCTCCACGTATCGTAAGGACCCGCTATGGCATGGTTTCGACGCTCCAAAGAAAACATTTCTACCGACAGTCAGAAAAAAGACACTCCTGAGGGGATGTGGGTGAAGTGCGAATCGTGCGGGGAGATCATTCACAAGAAAACGCTCGAACAGAATCTCTGGACGTGCTCGAAATGCAATTTCCATTTTCGGATCGGCAGCAAGGAATATTTTTCATTTCTCCTCGATGAAGGATCGTTCAAAGAGTACGATAAGAAAATGTATTCGAAAGATCCTCTGAATTTTGTCGACACGAAGAAATACCGCGACCGCGTGAGAGAAACCATCAAAAAAACAGGATTGTACGACGCCGTGCGGTACGGAAGCGCGGAGATCAACAAGATCGGCATCGTGATTGCCGGGATGGACTTCGCTTTTATCGGCGGAAGCATGGGATTGGTCGTCGGTGAAAAGGTCAGCCGTGCAATTGACAGGGCGCTGACGGCGAAGAAGCCGCTCATCGTGATTTGTTCCAGCGGCGGTGCGCGCATGATGGAAGCCGCCTACTCGCTCATGCAAATGGCAAAGACGAGCGCCAAGCTGACGCGCCTGTCCGATGCAGGGATCCCTTATATCGCAGTGCTTACCGATCCGACAACGGGCGGAGTGACTGCAAGCTTTGCGATGCTGGGAGATGTTATTCTTGCGGAGCCAGGTGCGTTGATCGGCTTTGCCGGTCCGCGCGTCATCAAACAGACGATCGGAAAAGACCTGCCGCCGGGGTTCCAGCGTTCCGAATTTTTGTTAGAGAAAGGTTTCGTGGATGCCGTCATTCACCGTAAAGACATGAAAGACACATTGACGAAATTGCTCGGCATGATGTATTCCAACTAACGTCGTGTAACAAAGTTTTTTGATTTAACTTTTATTACCATAACGCAGGCGCAGATCATGAACATTCATCTCCTCGGGGTTCCGATGGATCTTGGCGCCGGCAGGCGCGGTGTGGATATGGGGCCCTCCGCGATTCGTATTGCCGGAATTACGGAAAAGCTTTCAGCGCTCGGTCACGCGGTGACGGATGAAGGTGATATCCCGGTGAAAGCGCCTGAAACGCAGCGCATCAAAGATCAGCGGCTGAAATATCTTCCGGAGATTGTCCGCGCGTGCACGCTTCTCGCTTCAAAAGCCGAGAAGATTATGGAGGGGGAGAATTTCCCCCTTATCATCGGCGGCGATCACTCGATAGCGATCGGAACGATTGCCGGCGTTTCTTCTTTTTGCCGGAAGAAAAATAAAACGCTCGGCGTTTTGTGGATTGACGCGCACGGCGATATGAACACCGCGGAAACAAGTCCGTCGGGAAATATTCACGGGATGCCGCTCGCTGCTTCCGTAGGATTGGGTGCGCTTGAATTGACATCGGTCGGCGGCGATTTCCGGAAGGTCGAGCCGAAGAATATTGTGATGATTGCCGTTCGCGATTTGGATGAAGGAGAAAAATCGGCGATCAAAAAGAACGGGCTCAACATTTTCACAATGGAAGATATTGACAAGCACGGAATGGCGGTCATCATCACGAAAGCGCTTCGCAAGCTGCGTGCTGTTGATTATCTTCACGTCAGTTTCGATCTCGATGCGGTTGATCCGCAGGTCGCCCCGGGCATCGGCACGCCGGTAAAAGGAGGCCTCGATTACCGCGAAGCGCACCTGATTATGGAGACGCTTGCCGAATCCA
>JAGWND010000117.1 GCA_028873075.1 Bacteroidota bacterium | reverse complement strand
CTGCTTGAATGGCACGAAAAATTTTATCGTCATCGTCGAAGACCGTCAGCATGATGACTTTAATTGCAGGATATTTCCTTTTTACTTCTTCCGTTGCAGTGATGCCGTCCATCACCGGCATTTCGATATCCATGAGAATGGCATCTACAGCACAGTCGGTTGCGAGCAGTGCGAGCAGTTCTTTGCCGTTCTTTGCGCAGTATGTACACCGGATATTGCTTGCAAACAATTCCAATTTTTCTTTGATGGAACGTGCAAGTAAATCGTTGTCTTCAGCAATCGCTACGACGATACTCATGCAAGCCTTTACTCCTTATTGAGGTGGAAAGTACATATCATTCTTTCCTCAAACAATACGGCATTTGCCTTATACACACCGAATACGGCACTCCACTGTTGTTCCAGCGGAGCAGCTATGTAACTGAAAGTATCCGGATGCTTCTTCGCAGCGCGTTTTCATATTGGGAATTCCGTTACCGGCATTGACGTTGTTGCAATCGAAGCCTTCTCCATTATCTTTGATGGAGAGGGAGACTTCTTTTTCGAATTCCTCGAAGCAGATCGAAATCTTCGTTGCATGGGAATGCTTGGTACTATTCTGGAGCGCTTCTTGTACAATTCTAAATAAGTTCAACATTTGTACAGATGATAATCGAACGGTGTCGGGAAGATGTTGTTCGACAGTGATAGCGATGTGGTCATCATTCGCTGTGAGCTTTTGAATAAGCTGGTTGATTTTGAGAATCAATTGCCCAACATTGCCGTCTTCATTTTTCATCGCCCAGATTGTATTTCGCAGATCATCGAGAGTCTCTCTGCCGAAGTTGCTTAAACTGTTGAGCTTCGAGGATACGCCGTTCGATAAATTGGAGAATGTGATGTTATCAAGCGAGCTGATCACAAAGGTAAGACGGGAACCGATGTTATCGTGCAGTTCACGCGAAATACGAAGTTTCTCCGACGATATTTTGTTTTCCAACTCTGCTTCTTTCAAACGGCTTTTGAACTCTACCTCTTGCTTTATTCGTTCCCTTTTTTGCATTTGATGTTTATAAGTCCACGTGAACAGAACGATCAGGAAAACAATTGAGCCGGCGGCAATGATCAGCAGCAAGGTTCGTTGCCTTAATTGAAATTCTTGAGTTGTGAGAAGCTTATTCTTCTCTGCTGTTTCGTAATCAATCTCGAGTTCTGCAATGGTAGTGCGCGTTTGCCGATTGAGCACGCTGTCCTTCGAGCCGGTGTAGAGGTGATAATATTTCAAAGCCTGTGCAAAATCTTTTTTGAGTTTATATGCTTCCGAAAGCTGCTGATAACAGTATTGCTGCAAGTACCCGTAATCGAGAGACGTTGCGAGCTGCAAGGCTTGTCTGTACTTCTGAATGGAAGAGTCGGCTTTTCCTTCCATTAAAAAGATGTCTCCCCAAAGCGATACGTTCTCAGCCCGACCAAAATCACCCTCTTCCGTGACCCTGTATTGATCAGATTGCCGGACATAGCTGTACGCTGCACTATATTTTTTTTCCAGCGCATACAAATTGGCAATCTTATTGAGACTGTAAGGAATTCCGACCGAGTCGTTTCTTTGCATTTTCATCGAGAGTGCAGTTTTATAGAGATGCATTGCGCCGTCGTAATCGCCTTGCATTTCTTTCAACACGCCGTAGTTATCATACAATTTACACTTGAGATCATCGCCCAAGCTTTTTTCTTCAGCGAGTGCAATTGCCATTTGCATGTAACGGACTCCTTTAGGTAGGTCCCGCTGCTTTAACTGATAGCCGTATTCTCCATAGCTGCCCGCTAAGCTGGCATAATCTTTCTCATCTTCAAAAATCTGAAAGGCTCTCATGTAGCACTCGGTTGATTGTTCATAGTTTCCCCGTAAGTAGTGAGCGAGTCCGAGTTGGCTTAATGCTTTCCCCTCGCCTGAAATATATCCTGACGCTTTTGCCTTCTCGACATTTTTAGAGAATATGGATATCGATTTGTGAAGATGAGAAACAATGTACTGGTACGAGATAGCGTTGAGGGAGTCAACGACTGTTTTGAGGTCCTGACCGTACGTTGCGGTTACCGGCAATGATATGTTAATGACAAGAAAAAAGATGAGCCGCTTGCATACGTTTGAGCTACCGGAGCTCGAAGGTGAGCGGTACGAAACGCGAACGATGTGAAGTTTTACTTGCTCGCTCATAGCAGAAAATTCTAAAGAGAACAAATATCAACAACACCTGTTCCTCGCCTCGAAGACAACATACGGAAAAAAAGTGAAAATATCTTTAATGATGACCCCGTCCTAACCCTCCCCTTACAGGGGAGGGGAATTCATTGCGCAAAGACACACAAGCCCCGCTCAGCGGGGCTTGTGATTGTATAAAAAAACTTCGAGGAATTCTTTTTATTTCGATGCCGTGTGCACACCTGCTTCTTCGATTTCATCCGCAAGTGCTTTCGCATCGTAAATTTTTCGGAGGCATTCCATCATCGCTCCTGTTGCAACGGAAACTGCGCGGTTCGCGGTCTCGTCGTACACGAATCGTCCCGGCAAGCTTTCAATGTCGCCGTCGAAAATCACGCCGATCAGTTCTCCTTTTTCATTGATCGTCGGGGAGCCGGAATTGCCGCCGATAATATCGCACGTGCTGACGAAGTTTATCTGCGTTGCAAGATTAAGCTGATCTTTACGTTCGAAGTAACGCTTCGGCAAAGCAAACTCTCCTTCATTGTTGAAGCTGAGCGCGCGGTCGAATAAGCCGTACATGGTCGTTTTCGCGGGAGCAATTGTGCCGTTCATCGGGTAACCTTTCATCGTTCCGTACGAAAGGCGGAGTGTGAACGTCGCATCGGGGTAGACGGTTTTCCCGTACACCGCAAACCGCGCCTTGCCGATGAGTTCGCTCGCTTGATCAATGGCGCTGGTGACGTTTATTTCTCTCCATTGCTGCATGGTGCGTGCCATCGGATCAATTTTCCGCGCCAACACAATGAGCGGATCGGTTGAAGCATTCACTGCCGCTTTACCGCCTTCGATGAGCTCCTTGCGGAATTTCGGATCGGCCAATTTTGTACCGGCGATCAATTCTTTTGCAACTTCCTGCGGCGCTTTGTTGCCGAGCACAGTTTGCATCCATGGATCGTTCGGTCCCAATTCTTCCAACGATTCCTGCAATCCATCGGCAAGAGAATATTCTTCGAGATCGCTGTACACCGGGGCGGGGGAGAGGAGATAAAATTTGAGAGACGGAAGTTTCGCATCCTGAAATTGCGGAAGCCGTTCGCCGTCGGGTTTTTTAATCTCTTCAACATATTCAACAATGGTAGTAGCGATGCCGGCCAAGCGTCCGGGCAAGTTCCGATAGTTTGCTTGCTTGAACGTTGATTTCGAACGCTCAATTGCGGCGGCAATGGAATCCCACGCGCTGCCGTATTCGTTTTTCCATTCAGGATTGCTGTTTACTTTATCGCGAAATGCGTTTTCTCCTTCCTGCCGTTTCGCGATGAGCGCGGTATCGAGCAAGCCTTTGTATTCACCGCCCCATGCCTTCAGCGCATTGTTGATTCCGAAGATTCGCACCATTGCACGCCGCGCTTGTTCGGGTCCGAGCTGGGAGTACCGTTTCAACATTGCAACGAGGCGGTCGAATCGTTTGAAGCGGAAAGGATAGCTGACGTCGCGGAGAAATTCGAGCTGTGCCATCGTTTGAAGGCGATCGGTCGAGCCGGGATTCCCCGAAACGAAAACCAAATCTCCATCGTTCGCTCCGGCGGAATTCCATTTCAAATAGTTCTCGCTGTGAACCGGTTTGCCGTTTTCGTACACGCGGAAGAACGCCATGTCGAGGTCGTAGCGCGGGTACGTGAAGTTATCGTCGTCGCCGCCGAAGAATGCGATCTGTTGTTCCGGTGCCATTACCAATCGGATGTCGGTATATTTTTTGTAGCGGTAGAGCCAGTATTCGCTTCCTTGATAAAGGGGAATTACATCCGAGCGCAGGCCTGTTTTTTTCAAGCTCTCTTCAGTGATTTTTGCGATAGCTGCTTTACGCGCATCGAACGCTTCCTTCGGCGCCATTGCCGGCTTCGCCGCGCCCAGAATTTGTGACGTCACATTTTCCATTGACATCAAAACGTTTAACTCCAGATCCGGGCATTTTAATTCTTCCGTTTCCGTTTTTGCGTAGAAGCCGTCGGCGACATAATCTTTTTCTTGTGTCGAGATTTTTTGAAGCTGTCCGAGCGCAACGTGGTGATTTGTCAGCACAAGTCCGTTCGGACTGATGAACGATCCGGAACCGCCGTCGTTGAAGCGCACGCTGGAAAGGCGAACATGATCCAACCACACCTGCGTGATGGCGAAATGGTATTTGTCTTTAAGTTGCTTCGCCGGCGGATTGTCGAACGTCCACATTCCTTCGTCGGCGCGGAGAGGAAGTGTGAGCAGAACACTGTTGATAGAAAAAAACAATGCGAGCAGAACGGTTGTTGTGAACCCGTGCTTCATAACTACTCCTTTCTCATGGTGTTGATAGGTGTACACAGACTGCGGATGAACGGATTGGCGGATGTATGTTTCTGCCTTGTTCCAGCAATCCGTCAATCCGTTTTTTGTCGTAGCATCATCGTAGCGGAAGAAATGTCACGCTTTCATCCGGCTTCCTTTTTCTTCTTCGGAAAAAATCCAGCCGACAATTTTTCCAGGATCGATCTCGTTGAAATTTTTCCAGTATTCGAGGTTGCGGAAATAGCGCGAGCTGGTTTCCGTTCCCTTCAAAATCTCAGCGGCTTTGATCGAGCTGGTAAACCGCACTTTCCATTTTTCCATGTTCGAAGTGCGGAGATCAACCCAGCCGTTCTCTGCCCATCGGTCGAGTGCGGACTTCGTTATCGTCAATTCGTTTTCACCGCGGTATGGAGGAATCTTGATCTCCTTTCCACGCAGCAAGGTTTTTCCGTCAGGGAGAAGGATCGGTATTCCGATGGAAATTATTTGTGAACGCAGCATTTGATTGTCGCGCACAATCGCGGCGAGCGTGTCGGAAAGCTGCTTCGGCTTCGTTTTCACAACCTGTTGCGCTGATGTGAAACCCAGTTTTAACAAATATGCTTCGTATAACAATTTTGAAAGGCGCGGGGGACCCAGAATTTCGAACGCAACGCTGTCAACGCTATGCTCTTTTTCGAGCGCCTTCATTTTTTCTAAAGCGCTTTGAGACATGAATCCTGCGCGGTACGTCGGTTCGAGCGTTGCGTTATCGAGAGCGTTGATAATGTCGTGCCCCGTGTTTCCGCCCATGATCTCGTAGAGTACATCCTGCGCGATTTCTTCCGGCGTGACGGATTCCATTTGTCCCGGAGTTGAAATCGCCTCAAATTCTCCGCGGGAAAAAATCCCGTTCTCACCGGTATCAATGAACACCGATTGCAGCGGTTTGTTCAGGGGGATGTCGGGGCGCTCCGCCGGTTTTATCCGTAATGTTTTTTCCAACACCACTCCGTTTTCAATCGGACAATCGAACAGCTCGATCGGTTTGCCCCGCTTCGAAATCGTGCCGTAACCGATTTTTTTCCATGCGATGGCCCCGGTCGGTTTTATTTCTTTCGTGATCGGCGCATCGGGTGTGCGCGCCATAAGGAAAAGAAGGAGCGTGTGCGCGCCGGCAACGGATGATTTGCTCAACAGAACGCTCGACGGTTTTTCTTCGCTATGCGTGTACGGAATGTTCAGGCCCATTCCGCCGGTCCCGCTCGTTCCGATTTTCACGTAGATGTTTGTTCCGACCTCGTGCATCGAGCGGTAAAAAATCTGAACGTGGCGGATGATTTGCGGAATGTACAGCGTGGCGAGAAGCCGCTCGACGGATTCATCCAGAGAAAATTCCGCCTTGTCTTTTCCGCGTCTCAGGTGGTGCATCACGTCGCGTGCGCTTTGAAAAATATCCTGATAGGCGATGGCTGTCGCTGAATTGATACAGTCAATAACGATGTGCGGCTTGTAGCGGTTGAGCAAATGAAAAATTGCCGAGCGGTGCACGACATCGTCGCTGAATTCCTCCAGGATGTCGTCTGTGTGCATGGCACGGCGCTTCGGGTCGGCAAGAATGTCTTCGCGCGGAATATCCTTCAGTTCGTGGCGCATGAAAATGTTTCCCCACCACGGAATGAAGAAATTTTTTCTCGCGGCTGGAAATTCTTTTTCCATTTGTGCCACAGCTTCTTTCGCTTCAGATTCTTTCAGCGAGGTAATGAGCACCCGCTTGGGATGCGCCTCCATAAGCTTTCTGCACACCGCGGAGCCGACAAGTCCCCAGCCGCCTAATACGAGAACGGTTTTGTTTTGAATGTCCATAGAAGGTTCTGGTTTTGTGTTTCGAGTTTAGAGTTGGTCATGCCAGAGATCAAGAGATCAGAAATCAGAAGTCAGATGTGAATTATCAGTTGTTGAATCTTGAACTTTCCATCTTCCATCTCCCAGTTTCCATCTCGAACATCAAATCTTGAGCGATGAAATTTTCAGATGATTATGCTTTCTCTACCATGCACGCTGTTCCGTACGCTAACACTTCTGTAACGCCTCCCATAATTTCCGTCGCATCATAGCGAAAGCCGATGACAGCATTCGCTCCAAGCTGCTGGGCGTGCTGGATCATCAGCTCGAACGAATCGCTTCGGGTCTTTTCACACAAGTTGGTATACAACGTAATGTTCCCGCCGAAAAGAATTTGCAAGCCTGCGCCGATGTTGCCGATGACGGAGCGAGAACGCACAACGATGCCGCGGACAACGCCTAGGCTTTTCACGATGCGGTAGCCGTCGAGCTGGAAATTGGTTGTAACAAGCGAGTGATCCATGGTGGTCTCCTTGCTGGTTGAATGATTGGGTTAGGAAATTTAGTGTTCAATGTTCAAAGTCTAAAGTTCAAAGTTCTTCTCGTTTAGACTTGGAACCTTGAACTTTGGACTTACTTGGGAACAACAGTATCGTACCAGAATTTCTTTTCTCGAACACCAACTTCATCAATGTGAACATGTTTCGCTTCGGTGTACTCTTTCAGTCCGTCAATGCCGAATTCTCTGCCGATACCGCTTTGCTTGTAGCCGCCGAACGGCGCCTTTTCGGAAATCAAATGCCACTCGTTAATCCACACCGTACCCGCCCGCAAACGGCGGGCAATGTTCATCGCACGCTCTTTGTCACGCGACCAGACACCGCTTCCCAGCCCGTACACCGAATCGTTTGCGATACGAACAGCGTCGTCATCATTTTTGTATTTGACGACAGCAAGCACGGGACCGAAAATTTCTTCCTGCGCAATGACGGATGAGTTATCAACATCCACGAAAATTGTCGGCTCGACAAAAAAGCCGCCCGATAATTTTTTTTCACTTGGAGCATTTCCGCCTGAAGCAATTTTTGCACCTTGTTCTTTTCCTTTTGCAATATAGCCGAGCACTCGTTCTTGCTGCCTGCGTGAAATGAGCGGGCCCATGTCGGTGCGTTCGTCGCCCGGATCGCCCAAAATCATTCTTTTGGTTTTCGCCGTCAACTTGCCAATGAACTCATCGTGAATTTTTTCAGGGAGCAGCAGCCGGCTTCCCGCTTCACAGCATTGTCCCGCGTGATAAAAAATTGCATACATGGCGCCGTCAACAGCAAGATCAAGATCGGCATCATCGAGCACAATATTGGCAGATTTTCCTCCACATTCAAGTGTACATTTTTTTAGCGACGCTGAAGCCATTGCCATTACTTTTCGCCCCACTGCAGTAGAGCCTGTGAACGCAATCTTGTCCACCATCGGGTTTTTCGCTAACTCTTCACCGGCATCTTCACCGAAGCCCGGAATAATATTGACGACGCCGTCAGGAATTCCGGCTTCTGAACAGATCGCCGCCAACTCCATTGCAGTGCATGGCGTCAGTTCCGAAGGTTTAAGAACGATAGTATTTCCCGCGGCAAGCGCGGGACCTAACTTCCACACTGCCATCTTTAAAGGAAAATTCCACGGAATAATTGCCGCAACAACGCCGATCGGCTCGCGTACTAAAAGATTTTGAGCAAATCCGGGTTTCGACAAGCCTTCGATATTCTCTGTCAAATCCTGCGCTGCCAATTTTGAATAATAATTCATACACCGTGCACTGAGAAAAATGTCTTCTTTTGCTTTGCGCATGGTGGAGCCGGAATCGGCAACCTCAAGTGCAACGAGTTCTTTTGTCCGTTCATTGATTTTATCGGAGAGTGCTTTGATGAGTGCACCTCGTTCGGAGGGGGGCATGAGACGCCACGGTCCGTCGTCGAAAGCGTTCCTCGCTGCACGAATTGCCGCGCGCGTGTCTTCGATACCTGCGCGCGCTACACGCGCCACAACTTCTTGAGAGAAAGGATTGATAGAATCGAACGTTCGCTTCGATGACGATTCAATAAACTTGCCGTTGATGAATAGCTGGTATTTGCGTGACATGCAGTTTTCAGTTTTTTTTGAAATAGAAATTTTGATTTTCATGAAAGCCCTCGCCTTTTTTCTCACTCCCTGTGGGAGAAGGGATAGAGGTGAAGGGAATTCACGCTACTTTAACTTTTAACCTTTGATAGGGGCTTCACCTTTTTTGCTACGAAGAAATTCAAGTGCTGTGTACGCTGCAACCGGGACATGAATGTTTGCTGCGGATTTTTCTAACGCCTTCAAGACATTCCGCACTTCAATCGGCATCGGCCCGTTGGAGAGCGAATGGAGAATATGATGCGCCTGTCTGTACAGCATCACCGATGCATGTAGATGCGCTAACGCTTCGAGCAGTGCGGGCACGCCTGTTTCGCCCAACGCGATAAGAGACTCCGCAGCAACCCAGCGGACGTCGAAACTTTTATCTGTCAGCGCCTGTACTAATGCTTCCGCTGCTGACCGATCGCCGATTTCTCCGAGCGCTTTTGCCGCTTCCCAGCGAACGATCTCATCATCGTTGTTCAATGCTTTGATGAGCGGTTGAACGGCTGCGGCGCCGGCGCGTTCCAATGCTGTTCGTGCCGCGAGTCGTTCGTGCGCATTGTTGCTTGCCAATTTTTTGACCGACGCGGCAATGAGACCGGTGTCCCCCTTTGCCCCGCCTGAAAATTCCTGTACAGGAGGATGAGATAATGTGAACATTTTTTCCTCTACAACAATGTGAATTGAGTCTCCGGCATTTCCACTATTTCAACATTATTTTCGCGAAAAAAATCCATCACTCTATGACCGGCAGGTTATTAAATTTTTTCCCGCGGGAAAAGCTCAACGTCAATACAATGGGAAGCCTTTTGAGTTTGGCCATTCTTTTCCCAAATCGTGAGTATTTCGGCACCGGTTTCAAACGCGCATCGTCGGCAAGAAAACGGGCCGGTTCGTAGAGAAAAGTTTTTACGGTTCCGATCTCGTCATACGTTTCCGCTCCCTCCACAACGCTGACAGTCTGGGGGAAAATCATTTCCCGGAATGCCGGCTCGGTCATCAAAATATATTCCGGCGATGCCGCGGAATTTTTCAGCAGACGGTGAACCGTGATGACATCAACGCCCGCAAGCTCGTTGAACCGCCCGATGCGATACAGGAGAGCTTTTCCGGCATGGACGACGATTTTTAATTTCAGTTTTTCGATGTTCATGCAAGCGTTGCATTCGCAAATGTGCGTTCCGCTAAGCTCGACGATTTTTTCTGAGAAGATCCGAAAAAATGTTACTAACTTTTCTCCGATCGTTCGACGGGTCTTTTCTAATTCTTGATAGTTATCGCTCTTGGAGAAGTACATAAATACCGCGTCTCCTTCCAACTTCGCAATTTCAAGCGGCAGCTCAATCTGTTTGACGATCGCCTGGATCAGCTCGGTGATAATGATCTGGCTGTGCTGCAGCGTTTCTGCATTCGACACCATGAAGCGGGTGTAGCCGCTGATGTCGGCAATCAGAAGGACAACGTTTTTTTCTTGTGGTCCCATAGCGTGTCTCCGGCTTTATATGATATGTCATTCAATCTGTTTCGAAATATTAGATGGAAAAGGTTAGACGGAAAATGGAAAATTCCGATCTTTGGCTTCTGAACACATGCGAAAATAAAAAATTGAAACATCTGAAAAACTCTCAAGGTAGTCGTGGCGAGTCCCACCTTGCGGGATAAACTCCGTCGAACCATGATGTTGTTCCAATTTTCGCATTTCGACTACGCTCAGTGCAACAGAGCGTTATTTAAAAATAGTTTTTCAGATGTCTCAAATTGAAAATTGTAAATTGAACATT
>JAGWND010000116.1 GCA_028873075.1 Bacteroidota bacterium | reverse complement strand
ATAATATTCCAAAGTGAACAATACAACAATAGAATTTCAGGAGACTGTCACGTGACACAATCAGAATTAGATCAACTTTGCATTAACACGATTCGCACGCTTTCAATTGACGGGGTTCAAAAAGCAAACTCAGGCCACCCCGGTTTGCCGATGGGATGCGCAGCCATGGTGTATGTTTTATGGACGCGGTTTCTTCATCATAGTCCGTCAAATCCTCACTGGCACAACCGCGACAGATTCGTTCTTTCCGCGGGACACGGCTCAATGCTCCTCTACAGCCTTCTTCATCTCACCGGCTACGATCTTCCGCTTGACGAGCTGAAAAAATTCCGCCAGTACGGAAGTAAAACTCCGGGGCACCCTGAGTTCGGTCTTACTGCCGGAGTTGAAACAACAACGGGGCCACTTGGACAAGGATTCAGCAACGGCGTTGGAATGGCAATCGCAGAACGATATCTTGCAGCGCGCTATAATCGCCCGAATTACGATGTCGTTGATTACACTATTTACGGAATTGTCAGCGACGGTGATTTGATGGAAGGCGTCGCTTCCGAAGCCGCATCGCTCGCCGGGCATTTGAAACTCGGGAACATCGTCTATTTATACGACGACAACCACATCAGCATTGACGGGAATACGGAAATTGCATTCACCGAAGATGTTGCGAAACGTTTCGAAGCGTACGGCTGGCACGTGCAGATTGTAAATGACGGAAACGATCTCGATGCGATTGATAAAGCAATCCGCACAGCACAAAACGTGAAAGACCGCCCGTCGCTTATCAAAGTTCGAACACACATCGGTTACGGAAGTCCGCACAAGCAGGACACGGCAGAAGCGCACGGTTCTCCGCTCGGCGAAGACGAAGTACGGCTGACAAAACAATTTTACGGCTGGGACCCTGACAAACACTTCTTCATTCCTGAAGAAGCATTGAAACACTTCCGTACAGCCATTGAGAACGGAAAAAAATTCGAAGCAGAATGGCAAAAGCTTTACACGGCGTATGAAAAAGAACATCGCGATCTTGCTGCTGAATTAACCTCCCTTCGGCAAGGCAATTACGGCGAGGAATGGAAAAAATCGCTGCTGGTTTTTCCGTCCGATAAAGGAATGGCAACACGGCAGGCTTCCGGCGCAGTGTTGAATGCAATTGCACCGCACCTCCCTGCACTTCTCGGCGGTTCTGCCGATCTGCGTCCGTCGAACGATACGTTTCTGAAAAACTTCGGAGAATTTCAACCGAACCAGTATGACGGAAGAAATTTTCATTTCGGTGTGCGCGAACATGCTATGGGTTCTGTTCTTAACGGCATGGCATTGACTGACGGCATTATTCCGTACGGCGGGACATTCTTGATCTTTTCAGACTACATGCGCCCGACAATCCGGCTCGCTGCGCTAATGCACATCCGCCCAATTTATGTTTTTACTCACGACAGTATCGGGCTTGGCGAAGACGGACCGACACATCAGCCGATCGAACATCTTGCCGCCCTCCGTGCAATTCCGAACATCACGCTCATCCGCCCGGCAGATGCCAATGAAACATCCGTTGCATGGAGAGTTGCAATTGAACATCGCACAGGTCCAGTTGTTCTCGCACTGACACGACAAAAACTTCCCGTGCTCGATAGAACAAAATACGCTTCGGCAGAAAATCTTACAAAAGGTGCATACATTCTCGCGGAAAATTCAAAACAACCGGAAATTATTCTTATCGGAACAGGATCAGAAGTACAGCTCGCGGTCGGCGCATATGAAGCGCTTGTCAAGGAAGGCATTGCTGCGCGCGTTGTGAGCATGCCGTCATGGGAATTGTTTGAGCGTCAGGCGGAAGACTATCGCCGCTCAATTTTTCCTTTAAGTGTGAAGAAACGTCTCGCGGTAGAAGCCGCTGTGCCGATGGGTTGGTCAAAATATGTCGGCGATGAAGGAGACGTTCTTGGCATTACAAAATTCGGTGCCTCAGCTCCCGTTGATTCTGTGATGAAGGAATACGGGTTTACGGTGGAGAATGTTTTAGCAAAAGCGAAGAAACTGATAAAGTAACGACAGTCATTCCCGCGAAAGCGGGAATCTAATATTTTGAGTTACTTTGAACAATTAGATTCCCGATAAAAACATTCGGGAATGACGTTCTTCTTGTTTTGAAAAAGTGAAATAGCAATTTTTCATTCTCCCGCTTCCCCAAAATACTCTTTCACCTTGCTTGCAACTTTTTCTCCCACAACTTCTTTCAACTGATCTTCCGTTGCAAACTTCACTCCCTGCACCGAGCCGAACGCTTCAAGCAATTCCTTCGCGCGCTTTTTGCCGATGCCGTCAATCAAATCTAATTCCGTTTGCAGTGTTCGCTTCGCCCGCAAAGAACGATGAAACGTGATTGCAAAACGGTGCGCTTCATCCCGCACTTGCTGAAGCAGCCGCAATGCCGACGACGTTTTCGGAATAAACACTGGCTCGCTTTCGCCGGGAACGAAAACTTCCTCCAGACGTTTTGCAAGGCTGATGACTGGCTGCGATTCGAGGCCCAGTTCTTTCAGTACCCCAACAGCGCTTGAGAGCTGGCCTTTGCCGCCGTCAACTACAATCAAATCCGGCATTTCGGATTGTTCTTCGAGCACGCGCGTATAGCGCCGGCGAATTACTTCGCTCATGCTTGCAAAATCGTTCACGTCGGCAGGGGCAACAGTTTGAATCTTGAATTTCCGGTAATCATTTTTTTTCGGCTTGCTGTCCTCAAAGACGACCATTGAGGCAACGGTTTCCGTTCCCTGAAAATGTGAAATGTCGAAGCACTCGATTCTGCGCGGCGGCTTCTTCATCCTCAGATCGCGCTGCAATGACTGCACGGCATGCGGCACAAATTCTTCACGTTTCATTTTCTGAAGCTTCAACTCGTCAAGAAGATATTTTGCATTGTTGCGCGTCATTGCAACCAACTTTGCAAGCTCACCTTCCTCCGGAACAATGACAGAAAGCCGGCCATTTCGTTTCCCGCTCAGCCACATACGAATCGAACCTTCATTTTCTATCACGGCAGGCAACACAATCTCTGACGGCACATCAACAACATCGAGATAATAGCGCTGAACCAATGTCTCGACAATCTCAGAATCGTTTTTCCCTTCGACCGAGTTCATATAAAAATGCCGCCTGCCGAGCACTTTTCCTTCACGGATCTTAAACACGACGCCGCATGCATCGTCGCCCTCAGCGGCAAAAGCAAAAATGTCGCGATCGTGCAGTTCCATATCCACGACTTTTTGTTTCGACGAGTAAACTTCCAACTCTGTCATCCGGTTGCGGTACAAAGCGGCTTCTTCGAAGCGCAACTCTGCAGCGGCAGATTTCATTTGTTCTTCAAGAGTTTTAAGAACTCCGCTCGTTTTTCCTTCAAGCACCTGTGCAACCTGCTTGATCATGGCGTTGTAACGTTCTTGCGGGATCAATCCCTCACACGGCCCCTCGCATTTCTTGATGTGATAATCGAGGCAGACGCGCGTTCTTTTCTTCTCAATAAATTCATTATTAATGAAATAATTGCAGCTTCGAATCATGAAAATGTCGCGCACGGTTTTCAACGCCGAACGCATCGTCGAAACATCGGTGTAGGGACCGAAATAGCGCGAACCGTCACGCTTCATGCGGCGCGTTACAAAGACGCGGGGATACGGCTCGTTCGTGATCACAATGAACGGATAGCTCTTATCATCTTTCAGATTCACATTGTAGCGCGGCTTATGCATCTTGATGAGGTTCGCCTCGAGAATCAGCGCTTCGACTTCGGAATCTGTCGTGATGATTTCAACATCAGAAGCTTTCGAGATCATCAACGCAATGCGGGGATCGAGCTGTCGTGATTTGTGGAAATATTGTCGAACGCGGTTGCGGAGAATTTTTGCCTTCCCTACGTACAGAATTTTCCCTTCTGAGTTTTTGAACTGGTACACCCCAGAGTGGGTCGGAAGGTTATCGAGCTTTTCTTCCAACGAAACATCGTCAGTCGTAAAGGAAATTTGTATGGAAGGTTGCTCCGTTGACATACCGCTTCAACGTACAATTTTTTCGGCAAGTTCAATCAACACGCCGTTGGCGGATTTCGGATGCAGAAACACGACATGGTAACCGTCGCCCCCGTCTGACGGAGTTTCGTTTACAAATTGAAAACCGAGCTTCGTAAGTCGCTCAACCTCTGCTTCAAGCCCTTCGACTTCCAGACAAATGTGATGAATGCCCTCGCCGCGTTTTTCAATAAATCTTTCGATTGACGTTCCCGGTTCAGTTGCCTGGATCAATTCAACTAAACTGTCTCCGATCGGAAAGAAAGCGATCTGAGATTTTTGCTCCCGAACAATTTCCGGTTGCGGCACACCGCTGCCGAATAATTTTGCAAAAAGCTGTGACGACATGCCAACGTCCTTCACAGCAACACCGATATGGAGAATACGTTTAATCATCAACTATTGTCACGCTGAAACACGAAGCATAAATTTTCTCAGCTCGTTTCCATTCGCCAACAAAATTCCCGCTAGCACAATTGCCGCACCGATGAGCACACGGGAGGAAAGTTCTTCGCTCAAAATAATTACGCCAAGAATGACTGCAATCACCGGTGTGATGAACGACGTCAAAGAAAGAATCACCGCTTCTACCCGTTTCAACAGCCAGAAATAGCTGACAAAGGTGACAACCGTCCCGAAAATTCCGAGATAGAAAATTGAAAGAATTGTACCTGTTGAAAAATGTACGTGCGCATAATTCTCGAAAAAAATGCTCGCAGCAAAAAGAACAAATGCGCTGTACAAAATCGGCACAAACGTGGTAACCATCGGATCAACTGTATGGCCGAATTTCTTTATGAGAATAACCGAGTATGCCTGCAATACTGCGCTCAAAACTACAGCGCCCATTCCCCACAATGCGTCCTTATTGGAAGTGTATAAATCATTTGAAAAAATAACGAGAATGCCGAGAAATCCGACGGCAATACCGGCAGTTTTCCACGCTGTCATTTTCTCTGACGGAAGGAAAAGCTGTGAGAAGAGAGCGACGCCGAACGGATAAACTGCAAATAGGACCGACGCCAATCCCGACGGAATAAATTGCTCACCCCAGTACACCAATCCGTACGGCACACTGAATGCTGTCAAAGCAATGAGAAGATATATTTTTCGTGCTTCACGCGTTCGGTGAATAGTGACGCCGCGAAATTTTATCATCGGATACAGCACAGCGCTTGCAACGACAAACCGCAGTCCGGACGACAGCATTGGCGGCACCGTTTCCAATCCGATCTTGATCGCAAGCCATGTGGAGCCCCAGATGCTGCAGACG
This sequence comes from Bacteroidota bacterium, assembly GCA_028873075.1. GTDB lineage: Bacteria > Bacteroidota > Ignavibacteria > UBA10030 > UBA8401 > JAJYOI01. The sequence goes on along the minus strand of JAGWND010000116.1, from coordinate 4,974 downwards.
AGAAAATAGGCAACGGCAACACGCCAGCGTTCGCTCATGTCATTCCGCCATCTTGTTCAACACTAAACCGGAAAGCAATTTCGGATAGAAAAAAGTTGACTTCTGCGGCATCGTCTCTCCCGCTCTTGCAACGGCACGCACCTGCTCAATTCTCGTCGGGTTAACGATAAAAGCGATTTGCGCCTCTCCGTTTTTCACTTCTTCAACGCAGTCTCCAATGCGCTGAAGGTAACGAATGTTCAGTTTCTTTTCCTGCGCTTCGGCTGAAATTCGAAGAACGTCTCCTAAAATGAACGAATGTAAAAGCACGACATCCAACGCTCTCACTTCTGCCGGCACTTCGGCTGGCACAAGTGAACTGAGCGAAGCTTCATTCTTCAGAGACGCAATGAAAAATTTCGGTTTCTGTTCAACAATAATTCCGTACGAATGCTTTTTCTGTAGCGCAAGCTGTTTCGATAATTCTTCCGGCGATAAACATTCTTTTATGTCAAAATATTTTTTGATAAACGAAGAAGCGGCATTCCAGTCAAACTTTTGAAGGCTGTGAATAACGCGATGCGTCGGGAAAATCACGAGTCCTTCGTCATCGAGATTGGTGAAGAACATCATCACGGAGTTGTACAATTCCGTTCCGTTGTGATGCGGATTCTGCGAGCGCATCAGGTCGCGGTACGCAAGTGCCGTTTCATACCGATGATGACCGTCGGCAATCAACACTTGTTTCGACTCCATTTCGTTCTCGATCTTTTCAATCGCCGAAGCATCCGACACCGCCCATAACTGATTGCGAACGCCGTCAAACGTCACGTCAACTGTAGCAGGGGAAGTGAAAAATGAACTGATCACTGCATCAACTTTTTTCTTCGGATCGGAATACAATCCGAACACCTGGCTGAAATTTGAATTCGTCGCCTTGAACAATTTGAAGCGATCCTCCTTTGCTTTTGAAAGCGTTTTTTCGTGCGGCAGCACAATCCCTTTTTCAAATTCCTCGAGGCGGCACAAAGCAATGAATCCCTTCCTCCGCATTGTCGTGCCGTCGTTACTTTGAAACATTTGAATCAACGGATACACGGCAGGCTTCTCATCGCGTACGAGCACGCCGGATGACTGCCACTCCGCAAATGTTTTTGCAGCGGCGGCGTAGCGGTCCTCCTCTCTTCCCAGAACCAGCCGCACAACGTTGAACGGATCTTTATCGTACAAAGCATTCTGCTCCTCTGGCGAAATCACATCATACGGCGGGGCAACAACAGCTGCAATGTTGACTTTCGATTGATTATAACGAACTCCACGAAATGGTCTGATAACAGGCATAGGGTATTTTAGATCGTTAGATTGAAAATTGAATATTGATTATTGAACATTGACAAATCACGATGGACGATTGTCAACACTTTCCTTCTTCCATTTTCCATTTAGTTTCCGTACCCCAAACGTTTCAGCCACGCTTCGCTGCCTCTCCACTTTTCCCGGACTTTCACATGCAATTCCAAAAACACCGGATGATCCAAAAACGATTCAATTTCCGCGCGGGCAAGCTCGCCTACCTTCTTCAGCGCAGCGCCGCTTTTGCCAATGAGAATTCCTTTCTGCGATTGGCGTTCGACAAATATTTCAGCACTGATAAAATGTTTCTTGTTTGCACGCTCTTTGAAGGCGACGATGTCAACCGCTGTCGAATAAGGGATTTCCTCCGAAAACTGTTCGAAAATTTTCTCGCGGATTATTTCGCTGACGAAAAATTTTTCCGGCGCTTCGCTGATGATATCGGGCGGATACAACGGCGGATGTTTTGGCAAATAACTTACGATGGTTGAAACAAGTTCTTCCGTCCCTGACGAATTCAACGCAGAAATCGGCATGATCTCATGAAAAGAAAACGCTTTGTGAAAATTTTCGATCAGTGGAAAAACGTCGTCTTTTCCAATACAATCAATTTTGTTGACGACAAGAATGATTGTTTTCCTTTCGGCCTGCGGGATTCTTTCCAGTATGACGCTCGATTTCTCCACGCCGCGCGACTTCGCTTTTTCTGCATCAACAAGAAACAGGACGACATCAGCATCGTCAAGAGCCGAGGATGCAAATTTCATCATCGCTTCCTGCAACAAATATTTCGGCGTGATGAGTCCGGGAGTATCGAGAAAAATAATCTGATAATTCCCGCCGCTCAAAATCCCGGCTATCTTGTGGCGCGTTGTCTGCGGTTTTTTCGTGACGATGGAAATTTTCTGCTTCAGAACCGCGTTCATCAGCGTTGATTTACCGACGTTCGGTGCGCCGACAAGCGCTGCATACCCTGTGCGAAAATCTTCTGCCGATTCCATATCACGACGTGATGTCACACAAATGACTTTATCGAAAAACCAGAAAAAGTATTGGCCCGTCATTCCCGCAAGCGCGGGAATCCATTTGCAACAAAGACCGAATCTTCATTTTCATTTAATGTAACGAATAACGCGCCGAGTTTCAACGAAGATGAATTTGAAATTACAGTGTTCGCTTGCTACATTGGAAAGTAATAAAATGATGACACGCAAAAAAAGCAAAAAAGTTATCGCGCTGCTCACAGACTTCGGCATACACGATCATTACGTCGGAACGATGAAGGGCGTCATTCTCTCCATCGCACCCGACGCACGCATTGTGGATATTTCTCACGATGTCGAGCCGCAGAACGTTTTGGAAGCAGGATACTTGCTGTGGGCGTCGTACCGTTATTTCCCTTCAGGGACGATTTTTGTGAGCGTTGTTGATCCCGGGGTCGGCAGCTCGCGGCGGATTATTGCAATCCAAACAGAACATTACACTTTTATTGCCCCCGAGAACGGGCTCCTGGATTATATTATCTCCGAAGAAGAAATCAAGGACGCTGTCCGCATTGACAGCCGTTCGCCCTCTGCGATACAAAAATTCTTTTGGAACACCCCTTCGGGGCTCACACAAATTTCCTCAACATTTCACGGGCGCGATGTTTTTGCGCCCCTGGCAGCGCATCTTTCTTGTGGGGTTTCTCTGAAAGAACTCGGCGCTCCTGCCACGCTAAAGATCGCCAAATCCATTTTTACCGCCCCGGATTCGTCTACTGACCAAGCACGAGTTATTCACGTTGATCATTTCGGAAACCTCATCACAAGCATCCGTGCTGATGACAAGCAAAAATCATTCGACAAAACATTTTGCATAATTGGAAGAAAACGCATCGCACGATGGATCCATTTTTACAACGAAGCTCCTTCTAACACGCCGTGTCTCATTGTCGGAAGCAGCGGACTTATTGAAATTGTGGTGAGGGGAAAAAGTGCTGCAAGGCTATTATCCGCACACGCAGGAATGAACATCCACTTTAGGAAAAACACCAGCCGATGAACCGGAAGCTTCTCGATTTTCTCGGACTAAAACGCAACACTGCCGCCCTGCTCGGCATGGTAATTCTTGTCGGAATGGGAGAACGCATGGCGGAGCGTTTCCTGCCGATTTATTTATTGGCGTTAGGCGGCGGCGCTCTTTCTATCGGTTATCTCAACGGCACAAACAATCTGCTCAATGCAATCTATTCGTTCATCGGTGGTTATGCCAGCGACCGCGTCGGATACAAGCGTGCGCTTCTGTTCTTTAATCTGCTTGCGATTTTCGGATATGTGATCGTTATTGTTTTTCCATATTGGCAAGCTGTCATCGTCGGTTCAATCTTTTTCCTTTCATGGACGGCCATTTCTCTTCCCGCAACGATGGATCTCGTCGCAAAAAATTTGCCGTCGCATAAACGCACAATGGGTGTTTCTATGCATTCACTGGTGCGCCGCATTCCGATGGGTTTGGGTCCGATCATTGGTGGAACGTTCATGGTATGGTACGGCGAAACAACCGGCGTGCGTATTGCATTCGGCGTTGCAATTGCATTCGCTATTGTCGCTCTCGTTGTTCAACAGCGAATGATCGAACAGGAAAAGCGAATCCATGCCGAAAAAAATCCACTGAAGCTGTGGACGCTCATGTCACCAGAGTTGAAGCATCTGCTTCTTTCCGACATTCTTATCCGCTTTTGCGAACAAATACCTTACGCTTTCGTTGTTGTCTGGAGCATGAAAGGAGACGGTGTTTCAGCGATTGAGTTCGGAGTTCTTACAGCAATCGAAATGGCGACATCCGCCGCAATGTATATCCCCACCGCGTATCTCGCCGACCGCGGAACGAGAAAACCGTTTGTGATCATCACATTTTGGTTCTTCACATTATTTCCGCTTGTGCTTTTATTCTCCCACACGTTTGTATGGCTTGTGGTTGCGTTTATCATACGCGGATTGAAAGAATTCGGAGAACCGACACGCAAAGCGTTAATCCTCGAGCTAAGCCCGGAAAACAGAAAAGCGGGAATGTTCGGCGTGTATTATCTGGTTCGCGATGTCATCGTGTCCGTCGCGGCATTCGTTGGAGCGTTCTTGTGGGAAATTTCCCCCGAGGTAAATTTTCTCACTGCGTTCGCGTTCGGAGCAATCGGGAGTATTCTCTTCATGATTTTCGGAAGAGATGTTGCTGCATCTCAACAATCAGCAACAGTATGACACTTACACATACTCCATAAATCCGTCGAACGCATGACAAACTTCAACGGGATATTCAATGTCGGTCAGAATTTGTTTCGTGAGCAAAAGTTTTCGCTCGAGAAATTCATCGTCGTGCGCAGGATCGTGATGCGTAACAATCCAGCGTTTCACGCCCGTAAGTTTGCACAGTACACAGCCGTTGCTTAACGCAGTATGTCCCCATCCGATCTTCTTCGCATACTCGTCATTCAGATATTGGGATTCTGTGATAAGAAGATCCACGCCTGCGATAAAATCCATAATTCGTTTGTAGGGAACAAGCAGCTTGTTTGTAACATCTTTCGGCGAACCGAGATAACCTTGCAAAAATTCATTGTCGCTGATGTACGCAATCATCTTTCCATTCATCCCGATTTTAAAT
>JAGWND010000330.1 GCA_028873075.1 Bacteroidota bacterium | reverse complement strand
AATTGCCGAGCACGCAGACCAATGCATGTCCGGTCGGATCGTATTCCGTGTTTGTGTCGCCGGCGTACCGGATATCACGCCCTTCGTAAATTGTTCCGTCGAGATCAATCAGATAATGATATGGAATGTCCATCCATTTCTTTTCCGAGCGCGACCAGTTCTGAAGATTGCGCAGATACGCGCGCGGGTCTTCATCTTTTGTGAAATCAACGCCGCCGTGATGCAATGTGATATGTGTGATTTTCTGAACCGGATGTTGCAAGGTGTCGCGTGTGCCGCCCCATTGTGCAACCGTGACGATCGACTCGTCAAAGTGCTCGATATCAGCCGGACGTGAACCGGCACATCCGGAAAGAATAAATGCGGCTGAAATACCGGCGAGGAAAAAATTAAAACGTTTCATGTTCGGCTCTGCCTTTCGTGAAGTTATGTTGCGCGGGCTAAGTTCGTGAACCACTTGTTTATACAAGAATTTTTCGAAAAAAACAAACCGAGAATCTGTTTGGGATTGCATTCCTCTGAAAAATTGCTACTTTTATCAGGCACACCTGTGTGCCAAAGCACTTCGGTGCGCAGGCACAGAATTATTCTAAAGGAACTTCTATGAACATTATCGAATGGACGTTTGAACTCCGGTTTATCGTCGCGCTCGCGCTCGGCTTTCTTGTCGGCTTGGAGCGCGAAAGCTCGAAAGCCGACGACAACGGAATGGTCTTCGGCGGCGTGCGGACGCTTCCCATTATCAGCATGTTGGGGTTCGGCTGTGCGTGGCTTCAGCATATCGGCGTTACGCTCGCGCTTCCGATCGGGTTGGTCGCTGTCGCCGCACTCACATCAATTGCCTACGCGGCAAAAATCCGCAGCGGACGATTCGGTTCGACAAGCGCCGTTACAGCGCTTCTCACGTTCGTTGTCGGTGCGCTCGCGCTGCTCGTAGATGTGTGGATCGCAATGGCGCTCGGCATCATCAACACGATTTTGCTGTCGGAAAAATCGGAGCTTGAATCGTTTGTCGAGCACCTGAACAGAGTCGAGTTTCTTGCCACGCTGAAATTCCTTCTCGTGACGCTCATCATTCTTCCGGTCCTTCCGAACCGTGCGTACACGCGCTTCAATCTGAATCCGACAACGATCTGGGAGGTTGTGATTCTCGTTTCAACCATCGGCTTCATCGGATATTTGTTGTCGAAAAAATTCGGGAACAAAATCGGCATGTGGCTTTCCGGAATGATCGGCGGAATGGTTTCCAGCACCGCGGTGAGCGTTGCGGCGGGGCGCATTGCGAAAAAAGATCCGTCGCGTGCCGGAAGCGCGCTGCAAGCGTCACTGCTCGCGTGCAGTGTGATGCATCTTCGCATCCTTGTGCTGGTATGGATTGTAGCTCCGTCGTTTGTTGCCGCATTGTGGTGGAAGCTGCTCGCGCTGGCAGTTGTCGGAACGCTTCTTTCCATCGGCATCGAGCATGATTCGCAGGTTCAATCTGAAAGCGAAGTACCGCAATTTCAAAATCCGTTTGAGATCAAGCCCGCAGTTGTTTTTGCGGCGTTGTTCGTTGTACTTTCTGTTGTGACGATCATGGTCGAGTCAACGATTGGCACCGCGGGAATTCTTTCGCTCGCCGCGCTGGTCGGAGTTACGGACATCACGCCGTTCGTTCTCTCCATTGCGAGCGGCGCCAACGGAATCGCGACGGTTGTGATTTCTGCGATCATCATTTCAGTGATGAGCAATACGATGATACAAGGCGCGTACTTCGGCTGGTTCGCACCGAAAATCCGGAAAGAAACGGCGTGGCGGTTTTTGCTGTGGACGGCGCTCCATATTCCGTTTGTGGTGATGAGGTG
>JAGWND010000329.1 GCA_028873075.1 Bacteroidota bacterium | reverse complement strand
AGCTAAAAATCGAATGTACGGCGTACGCGGACGTGCATTGGACATCGAATTCATACTCACTTTTAGAGAAAAACGTGATACGTTACCTTACTGCGGGTGAATCTCATGGTCAAGCTTTAGTCGGTATTGTTGAAGGCGTTCCTGCCGGGGTTGAAATTTCTTCCGAGTATATCAATCATCAACTCTGGCGTCGCCAGCAAGGGTATGGCAGAGGTGGAAGAATGCGGATCGAATCCGACAAAGTGGAAATCCTTTCGGGCGTTCGTTTCGGCAAAACATTAGGCACGCCTATGTCGTTTGTTGTGAGGAATCAAGATTGGGCGAACTGGACAGAAAAAATGTCTGTCGAAGGGACGGGGAAGAGCATCGAGAAGATTGCTACGCCGCGTCCGGGACACGCCGACCTTGTCGGCGCCATGAAATACGGTTTCGACGATATGCGCAACGTTATTGACCGTGCCAGTGCACGCGAAACCGCAATGCGCGTTGCTTCATGCACGATCGTACGCAAATTTCTCGAAACGTTCGGCATTTTTATCGGAAGTCATGTTCTCAGCATCGGCTCGGCGGTCGAGAAGGATCGTGCTGCAATTGAAAAGCAGATCAAAAAATTTTCTACCGCTTCGTGCGGCGCGTACAAGATTACTGAAGAAGCGGACAAATCGCCTGTGCGTATTCTCGATTCTTCAGTCGAAGTGAGGGCAATCAGCTTAATCAAAGCTGCGAAGAAAAAGGGGGATACACTTGGCGGAGTTTTTGAAGTGATTGTTACAGGTATGCCGGTCGGTTTAGGAAGTTATGTGGAGTTCGATCGGAAATTGGATGGGCAACTTGCGCAAGCGATTGTTTCGATTCACGCGGTGAAGGGAGTGGAAGTCGGCCCCGCGTTTGAAAACGCTCGACTTTTCGGTTCCGAGGTTCACGACGAAATTTTGTTTGATAAAAGCGGAAGTATCGTCCGCCCGACAAACCGTGCTGGCGGACTTGAAGGAGGCGTTACCAACGGTGAAATGCTTCTTCTCCGTGGGGCCATGAAGCCGATTTCGACCTTGGCAAAACCGCTTCGGTCTGTCAATCTCAAAGAAAAAAAAATTGTTCGGTCGCGCTACGAGCGATCAGACGTTTGTGCTGTGCCTGCCTGCTCCGTTATTGCTGAAGCAGTTATCGCGCCGGTTTTGGCAAATGCGTTTTTGGAGAAATTCGGCGGCGATTCTGTGGCTGAGATAACAAGGCGGTATAAGAAAAATTAGCCAAAACGCTCTGTTGTTACTCTCTTCAGGCTGCGATTCTTGGCAAATTGCGAAACACAGAGAGTCGGAGCCTACCTTTGGGTAGTGTTACAGTTTGATAAGTTTGGATCAAAAACGAATGTCATGCCAGCGAAAGCTGGCATCCAGTGCTCAATTTTCTGGATTCCGGCTTTCGCCGGAATGACACAGACGCGAAACTGTAACACTACTTACCTTTGCACATTCTTGACAATTCCTCTAAACTATGCTATATTTTTCATATTGTTCTCGATAAGAGTTGAAGTAATTTCAGAAGATGATGCCCATTTCGATAAAGGCGGAAAAAGTTGTCTCTGAAATTGTTGAAAGTGTAAGCCAACAACTTCGGCTTGACAGGCGGTTTGTGGTGTTGGATTACATTTTCCGGAATGATGTACCGGCGCCGCATGTGAAGTTTATCGTTTCAAGTTCGTTCATTGAAAAAGGGCTCCGGTCGTTTCTGAAAAAGTACCGCGCGGAAGCGGAATCAAGTTTGAAGTTAGGTTCCGCCGTGCTCTCATCCGCTGTGGAAACAATTCCTTCTGCGACGATCGGAGCAAAGAAATTTGTTCTTTGTAATG
>JAGWND010000328.1 GCA_028873075.1 Bacteroidota bacterium | reverse complement strand
AAATCCGGCGTCACGAAAGACGGCAGAATGAACTTGTGGGATTATCGTGTGTACTATGCCGGCGAACGCGGTGCGGAACAGTTCTACACGATTCCCAACAACCGCACAACGGGGTACGGAGGGAATGCGCATCCGTTCGCTGTCGGACCATGGCGTGCACCGGCAAACAACACCAACACGTTCGCGCGCGAATCGCAGATTGACATCATGGCGGCAAAAGCGGGGATCGATCCGTTGGAATTCAGGCTTAGGCATCTCCGGGATGAAAAAATGAAACGTGCGCTGAAAGCCGCCGCAGAAAAATTCGGATGGACGCCGGCGAAAGGACCGAGCGGCAGAGGCTTTGGCATTGCATGCGGCTTGGATGCAGGCGCGACCGTTGCAACAATGGCGCAAGTCGCCGTTGACAAAGCGACGGGGGAAGTTCAGGTGAAGCGCGTCGTGTGTGCGCAGGATATGGGCTTGGTGATTAATCCCGAAGGTGCAACGATTCAGATCGAAGGATGCATTACGATGGGACTCGGCTACGCGCTGTCGGAAGGGTTGCATTTCAAAGACGGAAAAATGCTCGACACGAACTTCGACACGTACGAGCTTCCGCGATTTTCATGGCTGCCGAAAATTGACACGGTGCTCATCGAAGACAAGGAAGCCGACCCGCAGGGAGGCGGCGAACCGGCTATCATCACGATGGGCGGCGTCATTGCAAACGCAATTTACGATGCAACCGGCGTGCGGCTTTTCCATCTTCCGATGACGCCGGAAAGAATTTTGGAAGCGATAAAAAGCTGAGCGGGTTTTCAGTATCCAGCAGCCGGAAATCAGAAGCCATAGATCAGAGGTCAGAAACCTGAATCGTGAATCTTACATCTTGAACACTGTCTGCTGAATTCTGGTTACTGTTTCCTCCAATGAAAGACATCCAGCACATTCCCGCCGCGCTGAAGGGCCCTGAACGTTCCGGCAATCCTTCCGTTCTTGCAACAGTTGTGAAAAAAAACACCGGCTCGACATACCGCCGGGCGGGCGCTCGCGCGTTAATTCACTCCGACGGCACCCTTGCCGTGAGCGATCAGGCTGTAAAGGAAAGTAACAACGATGCTGACAACGAGCACGACAATAAATGTCAGCGCAAAATCAAGTAAATACTTTTTAATATTCATGGTTCATTCTCCTTTAGCAGGGTACCTTCAGAATTAACTCTCTCACGCAAAGGCGCAAAGGTGTTAGGGGAAAAATTATCTCGTTCCCACGCTCCGGCGTGGGAACGTCCGCGGCAGACGCTCTGCGTCCCTGCATTACCAATCCGTTTTGACATACATCAATCCCTCCTCGCTGGCATAATTCGCTGCACTTGAGTACCGCCAATGAAGCGGGTCACTAACATACCCGCGTCGAACAGGGTTGTTGTGAATATACTCGAGCTTCTGCCTCAACATCTTCTCACTCATAATTTCCTGAGGATGACTTCCTTCCTGCCACACTTGATGTTCTCTGTCTGTTTTGTGCGCCATTTTATGGTGGTGAAATTCATCTAACAATGATCGCATGTGCCGTTCCTTTAGTAGCTCAATTATTGACACGGCGGTAAAGGACTTGAAATCGCCAAGCTCTTTAGAAAGGTTAGGGAAGAAACAATGAGATGGGGATGGTTTTCAAGTATCACATATCCGTAAACACAAAGTCGCTTCGCATTCTGAAGAAAAATGAGCGAGTCAAGCAGTGTCTGTGCAAGAAACGGCTGTCCGAAAATCGGAAGCCAATTCACAACCGTGCAGGTAACAAAGTGCGGGAGATCAGCATGATATATTTTGTATCGCGTTCGTGCCAAGTGTTCTTACTGATGCTAT
>JAGWND010000115.1 GCA_028873075.1 Bacteroidota bacterium | reverse complement strand
TTTTACTTGGGACTCTTTTACATATTATCTCTACTTTCTTATCTCGCCAATACTGATAGCTGCCTGTGTCAATTTTATTATTTTCCGATTCTTCGAGAAATATTACTACCAAAAGATGACAACCTCATCAGCTAAAAACAAGATATTATTTTTTCACATTATCCTTGTCCTCTTCATCACTTATCACACAAACTTTATTAAAGAATTTCAGTCGGTCTCAGGATTTTACGGACCTGCGGTAGATAAAAATTATTATTTCTCTACTGCGCTTCGACTAGTTGGATTCGGGTGGCTCAATGTAGTTGCTATTCTAAGCGTCCTTGTTCTTTTCATTGGAGGCTTATTCTTAAGGATCTTGTTTACTAAAAATTTCCCTGAATTTAAAGACAGTGTTCTGTTCTGGTACAGAATAGGTGCAATCGGAGAATATCAACCACATTATGGAAGCGAAACAGTCTACGTCAACGTTGCTTCCATGGCGCCTAGCATTAGAAGCGTTGAAGCTACGCGCACAAAATACCATGATGATTATCAGCGACGCGTTCCAACCTCTCAAAACGCACGAGACCTGTTGTTTCATAACGCAAATGAAGCTCGTGATTATCTTAAAGAATATCTTTTCAGCAAAGACCAAACCTTAAGAAATGCCTTTAAAATTGAATTTTTCACAGGGACAAGCAGAGCATTGGAGGCAGGGATTTTGAGACTGAAAGATATTTCCCACATTGTTCTGTCCCCCTATGAGCATCCAAGTCAAATCGATGTCGTTAATTGGTTGGTTAGGCGACCGGCCTCAAATATCACTTGTTCATCTTTGCGACCTAGTGGACCAGACTTTTTTCAAGCTCAATGGCAAGATCAAATGAAAAGTGTTTGTGAGCGAATTAGAAACGATACCAAGGACAGAAGTGGGAAAATTGCTATAGTGCTAAGCGAAGTCCATTTCATTACTGGAATTCAAATTAAAGTTGAAGAAATCATAAGTGAGTTGAATAGAACGAATAAAAACTTTATTTTCATTATTGATGGGTCTCAAGCAGTAGGAAATCTCGAGTGTCCATTTCAAGAATTTCACGAACAACTCTTACCTCAAGGCTTTTATTACTTCAGTGCCCACAAGTGGTTACTTTCTCCGAATACGTGTGGGGTACTAATTTCTCCCATTCACGCGGAAGACGCTATAGGCATTCAACCATATGATATGTTCGGTAACGCCTTACCTAACTCTACAATTGACCCCAATACCATATTCGGCATTTCTTCGTCTTTGAAATATCTTTTTGACAACGAAAATCTATTCAAGAAATTTTGGAAAATTTCAAATCTGCTCAAACAAGATTTTAAAACCGAACTTGAAAAAGCTAATAGCAATCTTATGACTATTGAATCTACGACACCTTCTCTAAACTCTAGTTTATTTCTCGCGATTGAACCAAAAAATGGTTTCCAATGGAAATTCGCCGAGGATGATTTTTGGACTGATCTCAGAAAAAGTGGGATTGACCTCACCTTCATCCCCAAAACTAACTTTCCTAAAAAAAATCCATATTTTGAAAATGAACTAAACGACAGTAAAAGCTACTGCCTTCGTATTTCATTTCCGTATTTTTTAGCTGGAAAAAATATTAAAGACCTAGCTAAACATTTGAACAAATTAACAGAACGTAGCAACAGAAATTGAAATGATTACCGCCTTTTTTGATCTCATTAATGGAATCTAAATACAGAACTGGGTACTTTTATAGGAGATGATCCCCAGTCGCCATTTGCTGATAATAGTGGCACCATTGACCAACCGGACAGGGAACTCTGTAGGTTATTTTTCTCGTTCCTAAAATTTACTTGGGAACGCAATAGTATAGAAATTATGTCTCCGGATTTTGATCTTACCTCGTACTAAGGAAGAAGCAGAGCTTCTTAGGGAATACGTTCCCAACGAGACGTTGGGAAAGAAGTTAATAAAAAGTAAGGAGGAACTTATACATGGTTGCAACTAGCTGTTGTTGGATAATAGCATTCATAATCGGGATTGTTTTTATTATTCTATACGGCATATATCTTTTCAACGGTACTACAAGAGTTGAGAATCAGAACTACGATGATGCCATAGTCAACGCCAGTGGCTGGACCCCTAGGAGATCTGAATTCTATAATTCAGCAGTACAAATGCTCATTCACACTGACAATCTCAGTTGGTCGAGGCTGGCTAACTTCCTTACCGCTAACTCTCTACTAATCTTGACTTGGTCCGCTCTTTTTGTGGCTAAAAAGCCACCTGAAAAAGGTGTGGGTGTTAATTGTTATTGCCTTCTTTGGCACCCTACTCAGCCTAGCATGGGCCGCATTCGGTTCACGTGGAAGGAGGCTCCATCGTCAATATGTGAGTATTGCTCGCCAGTATGAAGGTGATCAAAGAGAAAATGTCCCGCCCTCGGGAAGAATGATAGGCCCATTGGAGGCAGATCAACGGCTCTTTGCCTTTCTAAAGGTAGAACGATGGTTTGGTTCACGGCAATTATCCGTCTGGGTTCCCTTGAGCTTTGCAATTATTTTCTACTCGTTATTTTTAATGTCAATTTTCCAATTAACCAAACCGCATTAGAATTTTCTATCTTACTCATGCACTCCACATTGAAGCGAACGTGAAACGACCCTCAGCGTCAAAAAGCAATGCGCCGAGAGACGCTTACTTACGTTCCCACGCTGGAGCGTGGGAACGAGAAAACGTTACAATTGCTCACCTTAGCCATGCTAATTCTGTCAACATTACAAAACATTGCTGTTTCACAAACGCGCACAACATACACGCTCAAGACTGGTTCTCTCATCGCTACCACTGAAAGATCACTTAATAAAGCTCTTGAAATCTATGGTGCCGGCGATATAGAAGCGTTCAACAGTTTTTGTAATGAAAATTTTCCCAATATTTCTATCACTAAAAAGGTGATAACGGTTTATGTAACAGACACTAACCAGTGGAACAACACAGTCAAGATACGCCCCGTTGGTAAAACTTCAGAATATTGGTGCGTCTATACTCAGATAAACGGATTCAACTATGAACGATAATCGGAATTGTGAACCTCAGTGCGGCTTCATTCAACAACCACAAGAAAAAGAGCATCTTATGTTAAACCGGATTATTGCATTCACTAATTTGATCTTTCTTTTAACCGCTCTACAGAGTTGTAATCCTCAGAAAGAAAATGAACAAGTAAAAAGTCCTCCTCCCTCTTCTGAAGTAATTCATCCTGAAGATTCAACTGCAAAAGGAACAGACTTTAGAAATTTTGCATGGGGAGCTACAAAAGAATCAGTGCAAAGACTTGAAACCATACCACTCACCAAAGACGAAGGAGATGCACTTGTTTACAAGTACACTTTCTATAACAAGGAGGGTAGCCTAAGATATATTTTTCGCAAAGACGAACTCAATGCCGCTGCTTACACTTTTCGTTTCGTGGGCAGCGTTTTCGAGGATGATAAGAAAGAAGCCTTCAACGGATCGTTGGAGTTGTTTGATAGCTTCAGACAATCACTTTCAAAAAAGTATTCTCTTCAAAACCAACAGCGCAAAGCCGACAGAGAAACAGCCAAAGAACTGACTTCGCCCATAGATAAGAAGAGCGCCTTAGACTACATGAGGTACGTTTCATTCGCCGGAAATAATTGTAGCGTTTCTCTTACACGGTCTTGGGGAGATGAAGTTGGTTGGACGGTTGAGGTCTTTTATGAACAAATGAAGTCTGATAGAGTCTATCATGTAGACAAAAAATACGGAAACAAGCCTTCTGAAACCGACTTTTAATCAACGGTTAAAGCAGGTTGTTTTGTCAATTTTTAACTTTGTTTTATCTTGCTTTGATCCATCCGTAAGATCAAACGAAAAACCTCTTGAAGAATTAGAAAGAGTACAGTGAAGCAGAAGACCTCTTACCCAAATAATGAAGGAATTATGCAGAGATTTTATGCAAAGGTCGCTGAAATTGCAGCAACAAAACAAATCATCCTTCCAAAATCATATTATAGATACTCCTTTTGTCGGTGTTGGAATTGCAAGAAAGAAACGCTCGTCTTTTCATGGCCCGGCAAAAAAAGCAATGCAAAACCTTTTGTGGAACCTCGCCCTGCCAGCATTCAGTATCAATTTTCTAAAACTTCTCAAATGAAGTATTGGGCAAATGCCTGCATCCACTGTGGTGCATTGCAGGGAGATTTCTTTTTGTATAATGAACCCGACGGGCCGTTTTGGAAATTCGATTGTGGAGAAGACGCAACGACAGCTTTTGAAGAGGATCAAACAAAACTTGCTGAATATCTTAATCAGATCGGTGAACTTTAGTTTGGCTGTTGATTCTCGCTCGTACGCCCTGCGTGAGAGGACGCGCAGCGTTAAAAAACAATGTAGCAATAGACGGTTCCTTATGTTCCCACGCCGGAGCCACGCGTGCAATGTTGCAGGCGGTGGGAACAAGATGCAAAGCTCTGGATTCTTCGCCCCGCTAAAAAACAGCGGGACTCAGAATGACAATGGTTCCCGCTCACGCCTGTGGCGTGATCTTCGACTTTCGCGGGAATGACGGTAGGTGTTCTCACGAGACGAGGGCAAAATAAATGCGACGGAGCTGATTTGGCAAAAGAAATTCTAATACTCGGTAATCCCCTGCTGCGCGCACGGTCGGAGGAAGTTGTTGAGTTTTCAAGCGATGAGGCAAAACAAAACATTGCAGAGACGGCGGAGGCGCTTGAAGAATTCAGGAACGCGCACGGATTCGGGAGAGGCATTGCGGCAATCCAGATAGGAATTCAAAAAAGAATTATTGCACTGAACTTAGGGGAACAACCGTTCGCCGTTATCAATCCGAGAATAACCGGGCGAAGCGAAGAGACATTCCGCATGTGGGACGACTGCATGTCGTTTCCCGATCTGTTTGTGCGTGTGAAGAGGCATACATCCATTGATATCGAGTATCAGGACGAGAACGGCGAGCCGAGGGTGTGGAGTGCGTTAGATCAGGCGGCATCAGAATTATTGCAGCATGAGATTGACCACTTAGACGGGATTTTAGCCGTTGACAGAGCGATAAGCGAGAATGACATTATTTATAAATCTGAGTATGAGAGGAACCGGGGGCTGTATGACGGGATGGTTGATTACAGGATACGGTCAACGATCAGAAAGAAGGGGTGACCCCCTCTCTTTCTCCCCCTACGTTGGGGAGAAAAAACGCCGCTTCGCTTACGCTACTAATGACATCGAGAAGAAAGAGGTTGTTCCGCCCTTCGACTCCGCTCAGGGCGACTGTCGTGGTGAGTCCCGCCTTCGGCGGGATAAACTCCGTCGAACCAGGACTACGAATGGCGAAGGATGTCATTAAAGATTCCGGCTTTCGCCACACAAAACGTGGCTCGCCGGAATGACGAGCCCTTCGACCCCCTCTTTAATTCTCCCCCTACAGGGGGAGAAAATTATTTGTGCCTGATGAATGTTCCCTGATGAAGCTCGTTGTATGCCTGACGAATCTCTTCGTCGGTATTCATCACAATCGGTCCTTGCCATGCAACGGGTTCTTTCAGCGGTTTGCCGGAAACGAGAAGAAATCTTATTCCATTTTCTCCTGCCTGCACGGTGACTTCGTCGCCGGAATCGAACAGCACGAGCGAGCGGTTGCGCGCTTCGTCCAAGTAGGGCGAAGCGCCGCTTCGCCCTACATCGCCAACATAATCGGTCTTTACTGCCTGCGGCGCAGAGGCACCACGGAACGAGCCGGAACCTTCGAAGACATAAGCGAAGGCGTGGCGCGTGGTTTCCACCGGAAGCGTTTTGCGTTTTCCGGGAGGCACATAAATATCGAGGTAGCGCGGATCGGCGGCAATGCCATCCACGGGACCGGTCTTGCCCCAGAATGTTCCGCAGACAACGCGGACAATCGTTCCGTCGTCGGCGATGATCTCGGGAATTTCGCCCGAGGGGACATCCTGATACCGGGGATCTGTCATTTTCAGCGACGACGGAAGATTTGCCCAAAGCTGGAATCCGTGCATTCTTCCCTTTGCATCGCCGCGGGGCATTTCCTGATGAAGAATGCCGCTGCCTGCCGTCATCCATTGCACATCTCCCGCACCTAACTTCCCTTTGTTGCCGAGACTATCGCCGTGACTGACTTCGCCGGCGAGCACGTACGTGATGGTTTCGATTCCGCGGTGCGGATGCCACGGGAATCCGGCGAGATAATCTTCGGGATTTTCATTCCGGAAATCGTCGAGCAAGAGAAAGGGATCGAAATCTTTTGTTGTGCCGAAGCCGAACGCGCGGCGCAAATGGACGCCCGCACCTTCGATTGTCGGCGTGGCTTGAATGATACGTTTCACCGGACGCAATGACATTGGTTTTTCTCCTTCGAAAAGAGTATTTGGTTATCGGCAATCAGAAGACCACTAGAAAATATTAAAAAGGAAAATGGAAGATGGAAAATGGTAAAGAAAAATTTACAATGGGTTCCCGATAAAAGTGCCGCTGTACGGCATCCCGCTCTTTCATAGTTTTTTTGATGCGGGACATTCGGGAATGACGTTCCTGCTGTTTTACATAACTTCACTTTTCATTCATCATTTTGGCTTTAATATTTCCTTTTTGATATGCTTTCGTTTTGAGATTACTGTCTGTATAACACCGACGGAGTGGGAAATGTTCAATACAAATATTTTCGCCGCTAAGACGCAGGAACGTAAGAAAATCATCACCGGTACAACTGGTACACCATCAAATAGACCACAACACCAGTAATTGAAACATACATCCAGATCGGATATGTCCAGCGGGCGATTCTTCTGTGCTTATCGAACTTCGAAGCCAAGCCACGCAGAAGTGTTATGACTGCCATTGGGACGATCGCAGCGGCGAGCAGAATATGAGAAATGAGAATGGAAAAATAAACCGGGCGCACGATGCCTGTCCCTTTGAACGGAACATCGCCGACATGCGCGTGATAATAGAGATAGCTGATAAGAAAAAGAACCGAAGTCGAAAATGCGGCAATCATCATCCGCTTGTGGTCGCGGCGATTTCCTGTTTTAATAAAGCGGTGACCGATAAAGAGAAGAATTGCACTAACGCCGTTGAGGGTTGCATTAACCGCGGGAAGAAAGGAAACATCCATTGTGAGATTTTTCTATCGGTGTTCCAAAAAAATCTTGTACTGTAACCGACCCCCTCTCTGACTCTCCCCCTCAGAGTGGGAGAGAATCAATTCCCTCCCCTGTAAGGGGAGGGTTAGGGTGGGGTCATCATTCGAACAAAAAAAATTCATAGAGAAAATACAATATTTTTTGACATAATACTATAATCAATCATTCTCCGAGGCGAGTTCGTTCGCATCGTGGACGAGCTTGTCGAGATTTTCGGGAGGATCGGAATCATAATAGCCGCGAATGACCCCGTTCTTATCCACAAGGACAAATTTTGTGCTGTGGAGAATCGGGTTATCGCCGGGCTGAGCGTCGGCAACACTGAGATGGAATCCGTTCTGGGTCAACGGGTAAATCGTCTCTTTCTTTCCGGTCAGAAAAAACCACTTCCCCGCCATTGCGTGATGCTCGTTTGCATACTCCAACAAGACTTTCGGCGTGTCGCGGTCAGGGTCAACTGAAAAGGAAACGAGGCGAACGCTGCGCTGATCTTTCAGCCGCGCCTGCAGCTTTTCCATATCCATGGTCATGCCGGGGCAGCTTGCGCCGCAATTGGTGAAAATGAAATCGGCGATCCAGACGCTGCCGCGAAAATCGGCAAGAGAGATCGGCTTGTCGTTCTGTGTTGTCAGCGAGAATTCCGGCACTGCGCCGTACTGCGGGAGCTTGCTTGCCGATTCTTCCTTCACTGTCGTCCAGACGTACGCGAATGCCACGCCGACGAGAACGAATGCAAGAAATGCCCAAAGAAAATATCTGCTAAGAGTTTTTGACGTGGTCATGCTGCCACCAAAGATTTTTTTCGAATGACAAAAATTGAACCGGCATACACAAACAATGCAAACGCAACGACGATGACGAGCGAAAAAAGAAACGACGACGACGGATCCCGTTCAAGATCATACAGAAGCGTTCGTGTTGAAGACACACCGTAGGTTAATGGATTAATTGACATGATAATGCGAAGCCATTGCGGCGCTCCGGTTGCCGGGAAAAGAGAGCCGGAAAGGAGCCACAACGGAATAAGAAAAAGATTCATAATTGCATGAAATCCCTGCGTCGAATCCATGCGCCATGCAATGAGAAATCCGAGCCCCGTTAAACCGAAACCGATCGCTATGAGAAGAATGAGAAGTGCGATAAATTTGAGAACGGTCAGATGAATTCCGATCAACGGGGCGAAGAGCAGAAAGATCGCTCCCTGCAGCACTGCAAGCGTTGTGCCGCCGGCAATCTTCCCGAGCGCAATGCCGCCGCCGGAAATCGGCGCGACAAGAACCGACTGCAAGTATCCCTCCTGCCTGTCCTCGATTATTGAAATAGTAGAAAAGATTGCCGTGAAGAGCATAATCAGCAACAGCGTGCCGGGGTAAAAGTATTCAAGGTAATTTGTTCCTCCCGCCGTATTCGAGCGGAACGAATTGCCCAATCCGGAGCCGATAAAGAACCAGAAGAGAATCGGCGAACCGATGACGCCGATCATTCTGCTGCGCTGGCGGAAAAATCTGATGAGCTCGCGCATCCACAGCGAGTATGCAGGAAAGAGTATTTCATTTTTCAAATTCATTTCGATTCTCCATTCGCCTCTTCATTCCACAAGCGATGTCCTGTGCGGTGAATGAACACATCTTCCAGTGTCGGCTTGCTGATGGAAACAGATTCGATCTGTCCGGGAAACGCTTCAATCAACTGCGGAACGAACCGGTGCGCATTTTCGCGCTCCATGCGGATTGTTTTCTCGACCACCGAAATATTGTTGCCGAACTTTTCTTTCATCAGCCGGTGAACATTTTCAGGATCGTTCGCAATAACCGACACAATATCGCCTCCGATCTCACGTTTCAGCTCCGCGGGCGTTCCAAGCGCAACAAGATTTCCCTGATCGAGAATTGCGAGGCGGTTGCAATGTTCCGCCTCATCAAGAATGTGGGTCGTGACGACAATGGTGATGCCGCGCGAGCGATTCAATTCAAGAAGATACTGCCAGAGATCAATTCGTGCGCCGGGATCAAGGCCGGTGCTCGGCTCATCGAGAATCAGCACATCGGGATAGTGGAGTAAACCTTTTCCCACCTCAACCCTGCGCTGCTGCCCGCCGGAAAGCTTTTCGACTTCGTCATGCGCACGTTCGGAAAGATTCAAATGCAACAGCACATCATCAATGCGGCGCATCAGCTCCTGCCCGTGCAGCCCGTATAAGATTCCCTGAAAATGAAGATTCTCCTTCACCGTCAATTTCTGGTCGAGGCTCGGCGACTGAAACACAACGCCGATGTGCTTGCGCACTTCCGACGGAGACGTTCGCACATTAAAACCGCACACCTCTGCCGTTCCTTCCGAATGCCGGATGAGCGTGGAAAGAATTTTGAACATCGTGGTCTTCCCGCCGCCGTTCGGGCCGAGCAAGCCGAAAATTTCGCCGCGGGGGATTGTGAATGAAACATCGTTCAGCGCAGTGCGGTCGCCGTAGCGATGGGTAAGATGGGAAACGGAGATGTCGTAGTTGGTCATAAGTTCTAACTGTAAAACAGATTCAAGATTCAGGATTCAAGGTTCAGGATTAAAGGTTCAAGATTTAAGTTCCCAGTGTCGTAAACGTATGCAACGAACCGCAAACCTTTAACCTTAAACCGTTTCCTCACCGTTTATCTATCGCCATCAGCGTGAGGAGTGCGGGAAGATACCAGAGCGAAGCGAAGAAGAGCTTTCGCGCAGAAATGTTTGTTCTCACGATCGCTCCATCATCCGAACGGAGCGAAAAGATCATGAACCTCATTCCGTAGGCAAGGAAGATAAATCCGCAAACCGCCGCGCCGATAAAATAGAGTATCCGGGTCATGCCGATCACAGTCGGAGCCACGCTAATCAGAATCAGTGCGAGCGAATTGAAAATTATCTGCCTGCTTGTCATTCTTCCGTTTTCATCGAACACGGTGAGCATTTTATAGCCCGCCCGCGAGTAGTCTTTCCTGTACATCCACGCTAATGAATAAAAATGCGGCATCTGCCACAAGAACAAAATTGCAAACAACACCCACGCCTCAACAGACACCTCGTTTCTCACCGCCGCCCATCCCATCATCGGCGGAATGGCACCCGGGATACCGCCGATGAGCGTGGAAAAAGGGGAAATCCGTTTCATCGGCGTGTAGAAAAAGAGATAGGTCACGAGCGTCAGCGAAGCGAGAAATCCCGTCAGCACATTGACC